>NZ_KB944501.1:0-288144 GCF_000389805.1 Cupriavidus sp. GA3-3 | reverse complement strand
TCCGGGGCCGGCGCGGCCGCCCTGGGCTGCGGGCGCGGGCGCGGCACCGGCCGCGGCGCGGGTGGGGCTGGCGGCCTGGGCGGCGGCAGCAGCACCGCTTCCAGCGTGGGCGTGTTGCTGACATCCACCGGGATCAGCGGCCCCGGCATGCGCACGAAGCCCACCACGGCCAGCACGTGGACCAGCAGCACCAGGGCGACCACGATGATCCAGCGCCGCCGGCGCCAGACGCGGGGATCCGCGCCGGGCCGGGCGTGGAGATCAGGATTGGCCGGTTTCTCCGGCCGGGGTGGCTGCACCAAGGTAGCCAAGTTCCGATGAGAGCTGTTGGGCGATGTCGCGGATGCGACGATCCATCGTACCGCCCCATTCTGCATCGAATATGCTCTGCGCGCCCAGTACGATCAGCCCCATGGCCAGGTGGCCGTTGGCATTGAACACCGGCATCGAGAACGCATTGATGCCCGGCAGCACGCCGCCGAGCGTGCGCGCCGCGCCATGCGCGCGCACCTCGGCGCAGATCGCGTCGTATTCGGCCAGCGAGCGCGGCATGTCGGGCAAGCCGTCATTGCCGCGAGCGCCCAGCTCGCGTTCGATCAGCGGCAGGGTCTGCTTGCGCGGCAAGTAGGCGCCGTACAGGCGCCCGGTGGCGGAGTTCAGCATCGGCATCACATCGCCCAGGCGCAGGCTGACGGTGACGGGATGGCTGGATTCCTCCCAGTGCACCACGGTGGGACCGTGGTTGCCCCACACGGCAATGCCGGCGGTCAGGTCCAGTTCGTCGCGCAGCTGCGACAGGATCGGGCGCGCCTTCTTGACCGGATCGAGGCGGTTCAGCCCGGCCAGGCCCAGCTGCAGCGCGAACGGGCCCAGGTCATAGCGCCCGCTGACGGGGTCCTGCGCCACCGCGCCCAGCCGCATGAAGCTGACCAGGTAGCGATGGGCCTTGGCCGGGTTCATGTCGGCGGCGGCGGCCAGGTCGCGCAGCATCATCGCGCGCGGCGACACCGCCAGCGCCTGCAGCAGCCTGAAGCCCACCTCGATGGACTGGATGCCGGAACGCAGCTTGGTGTCTTCTTCTTCGGTCTCTGACATGCGGCGGATGGTTTGCTCCCCGGGGGGCGGGGGAAATTCGTAGGTAAATTTACTATAGCGAAATCGATTTACCAATTTTTAAGCCATCGGTAGACTTTCTTCGCAACAGACCTGGCCGGCGACATGCCTCTCGTGCAAGCCCGCCCGAACCGGGCCCCTTTTTAACACGGAGACAACCGATGCGCCCCCTTGGCCACTTCCGCCCCGCCCTCGCCGCATTGACGGCCGGTACCCTGTTTGCTGCCCTGTTTACCGCCAGCACCCCCGCGCGCGCCGATGACTGGCCGTCGCAGCCGATCCGCTGGGTCGTGCCCTATCCCGCCGGCGGCGGCACCGACGTGGTGGCGCGCACCGTGGCGCAGGCCGTCACCCCGGGGCTGGGCAAGCAGGTGGTGATCGACAACCGCCCGGGCGCGGCCACCATCGTCGGCGCCGATGCCGTGGCGCATGCCAAGCCCGACGGCTACACCGTGCTGACCGCCGACACCGCCACGCTGGCCGCCAATCCGTCGCTGTACAAGAAGCTGCCGTACAACCCGGACAAGGACTTCGTCTACATCGGCCAGCTTGCGCGCTTCCCGCTGGTGCTGGTGGCCAATCCCAATTTCCCGGCGCGCACGCTCAAGGAAGTGGTCGCGTACGCGCAGAAGAACCCGGGCAAGGTCAATTTCGCCTCGCCGGGCGCGGGCAGCCCGCACCACCTGGCGATGGAACTGTTCATGGACCAGACCCGGGTCAAGATGACGCACGTGCCCTACAAGGGCGCGGCGCCGGCGGTGCAGGACCTGCTCGCGGGCCAGGTCGACCTGATGTTCCTGGACCTGGCCTCGGGCCAGCAGAACGTACAGGCGGGCAAGCTGCGCGCGCTCGGCGTGGCCACGCCCAAGCGCCTTACCGTGCTGCCCGGCGTGCCGACCGTGGCCGAGGGCGGCGTGGCCGGCTTCGAGGCCTACGCCTGGCAAGGCATGGTGGCGCCGGCCGGCACGCCCAAGGCCGTGGTCACGCGCCTGAATGCCGAGCTGGTCAAGGCGCTGAAGACGCCCGAGGTGCAGAAGAAGCTGGAAGGCGTGGGCGTGGAGGCGGTCTACAGCACGCCCGAGGAATTCGCCAGCTACGCGCGCGCCGAGGGCGAGCGCTGGGGCAAGCTGATCAAGGCCAAGGGCATCACCGTCGACTGACTGGCGCGCGGGCAGGCCACGGTAGACTAGCGGCCAACGCGCCTGCGATGCAGGCGCCCCTGATCCCTACCCCATCGCACCCATGAAACTCGCAACCCTGAAGGACGGTTCGCGCGACGGCCAGCTGGTGGTCGTGTCGCGCGACCTGAAGCAAGCCCACTACGCCACCGACATCGCCGGCAAGCTGCAGACCGTGCTGGACGACTGGAATTTCTACGCGCCCCAGCTGCAGGACCTGTACGACGCGCTCAACGCCGGCCGCGCACGCCACCCGTTCGCGTTCGCCCCCAGGGACTGCATGGCACCGCTGCCGCGCGCCTACCAGTGGGCCGACGGCTCGGCCTATGTCAACCATGTGGAGCTAGTGCGCAAGGCGCGCGGCGCCGAGATGCCAGCCGAGTTCTGGACCGACCCGCTGATGTACCAGGGCGGCTCGGACGACTTCGTCGGGCCGCAGGACGATATCGTCTGCGCCAGCGAGGCCTTCGGCATCGACTTCGAGGCCGAGGTGGCCGTGATCACCGGCGACGTGAGGATGGGCGCCACGCCCGAGCAGGCCGGCGACGCCATCCGCCTGGTGATGCTGGCCAACGATGTCTCGCTGCGCAACCTGATCCCGGCCGAACTGGGCAAGGGCTTCGGCTTCTTCCAGAGCAAGCCCGCCACGGCGTTCTCGCCGGTGGCGGTGACGCCCGACGAACTCGGCGAAGCCTGGCGCGAGCGCAAGGTGCACCTGCCGATGACCGTGCACTGGAACAGCAAGAAGGTGGGCCAGCCCGACTGCGGCACTGACATGGTGTTCGATTTCGGCCAGCTGATCGCGCATATCTGCAAGACCCGCAACGTGCGCGCCGGCAGCATCGTGGGCTCGGGCACGATCTCCAACGTTGATCGCAAGAAGGGCTACTGCTGCATTGCCGAGAAGCGCATGCTGGAAACCATCGATGAAGGCAAGCCCGTGACCGAGTTCATGAAGTTCGGCGACGCGGTCAAGATCGAGATGTTCGACGCGCAGGGCCATTCGGTATTCGGCGCGATCGACCAGCTGGTGGCAGCGGCCTGACGCAGGTGGGGGCCGCGGGCTGCGGCGGCGAGCCGGATGTGCATATAATTAACCGACCGATCGGTTGGCAAATAACGATGCATGCGGCGCGCCGCTAACCCCTTCCTCTCAGGCCCCCAATGACTACCCCCACCGCTGACCCCACCCCCCTCTCCCCCCGCTACGAGCGCTATCGCGCACTGACGCTGCGCCGCCACGGCCCCATCCTCGAAATCATCATGGGCGCGGCCCAGTCGGCCAACCAGAAGCTGGCCACGGCGGACGCCAACATGCACCGCGAGCTGGCCGAGATCTGGCGCGACGTATCCGCCGACCCCGAGGTGCGCGTGGCGCTGATCCGCGGCGAGGGCAAGGGCTTCTCCGCCGGCGGCGACCTGGCGCTGGTGGAGGACATGGCCAACGACTTCGAGACCCGCACCCGCGTCTGGCATGAGGCGCGCGACCTGGTCTACAACGTCATCAACTGCGACAAGCCGGTGGTCTCAGCCATGCACGGTCCCGCCGTCGGCGCCGGGCTGGTGGCGGGCCTGCTGGCAGATATCTCGATCGCGGCCAGGAGCGCGCGCATCGTCGACGGCCATACCCGGCTGGGCGTGGCCGCCGGCGACCATGCCGCGATCGTGTGGCCGCTGCTGTGCGGAATGGCCAAGGCCAAGTACTATCTGATGCTGTGCGAGTCGGTCAGCGGCGAGGAAGCCGAGCGGATCGGCCTGGTCTCGCTGGCGGTGGAAGAGGACGAACTGGTGGCGCGCGCCTTCGAGGTGGCCAACCGGCTGGCGGCCGGGTCGCAGACCGCGATCCGCTGGACCAAGTACGCCCTCAACAACTGGCTGCGCATGGCCGGCCCCGCCTTCGACACCTCGCTGGCGCTTGAATTCATGGGCTTTGCCGGCCCCGACGTGCACGAAGGCGTGGCGAGCCTGCGCCAGAAGCGGCCGCCACAGTTCAGGTAACGACGACGCAGCCGCCGGCCCGACGGGCCCTCCTGGCCAATCCCGGGGCTGCGCCGCACACGGAGCGCTCGACCATGTTCGGACAGATTCCCGATTTCACCAACGGCTTCGACTTCATGCGCCGGCTGTGGGGCAGCGGCAGCGGCATGCCCGCCGGCATGATGCCCGGCCTGCAGGCAATGACGCCGCCGATGGACCTCGACGACCTCGACAAGCGCATTGCCGACCTGAAGGCCGTGGAGAGCTGGCTGCAACTGAACACCAACCTGCTGCGCACCACCATCCAGGGCCTGGAAGTGCAGCGCGCCACGCTGGTGGCGCTGCAGACCTTCGGCAACGCGCTGTCGCCCGAGGCCATGCAGTCCGCCATGGAAAACGTCGCGCGCGCGGCCAACACGCCCAGCGCCGCGGCGCCGGAGCGCGACGCCGGCGCGGATGCCGACAGCGGCACGCAACAAGAGCCGCCTGCCGCCGAGCGCCCGCAAGCTGCGGCAAGCGACACCGATTCCGCCTTGCCGCCCAACGCCGCGCTGTGGTGGGACCTGCTGCAACAGCAGTTCAACCAGATCGCCAGCAGCGCCGCCGCGGCCAGCATCGCCCCGTTCGGCATGGGCGGCGTGGGCGGCTTCGGCACCGCAGCCAGCCCCGACGCCGCAGCGCAAGCGGCGGCTGCAAAACCGAAGACGGACGCGCCTGGCAAGGCCGCCTCCGCCGGCACGGGCAAGCCCGCCGCCAGGAAAGCGCCGGCAACGAAGGCGCCGGCCAAAAAGGCGGCCAAGGCAAAACCGGCCAGGGACGCCGGCAACGGCGAGGACAATGGCAAGAACGGGGGCAACAACGGCGCCAACGGCAGCAGCGCAGCCTGACCGCCAGATACTCCGACAAATCGTCCACACCAACGCAATGCACCGCGAGTCCTTCCCGGCCCCCCACCCCGCGTCGCAATCCGGACCCAATCCCGCCGCCACCGCGCTGATCATGATGGGCGGCGGCGCGCGCGCCGCCTACCAGGCGGGCGTGCTGAGCGGGCTGGCGCGCATTGCCGCGCGGCACGGCAAGGGCCATGGCGCGATGCCCTTCGGCATCATCGCCGGAACCTCGGCAGGGGCGATCAACGGCGCCGGGCTGGCAATCCAGGCGGGGGACTTCCAGGCCGCCACGCAGAGCCTGGCGGCCCTGTGGCACAGCATCCATGCCGACGACGTCTACCGCACCGACGTGCTGCGCGTGGGCGTGTCGGGTGCGCGCTGGCTGTCCACGCTGGCGCTGGGCTGGGCCACGCAGCGGCGCGCGCCCCGTGCCCTGTTCGACAACACCCCGCTGGGCAGCATGCTGGGCGAGCTGTTCGAGCCCGAGCGCGTGCAGGCCAGCCTGGACAGCGGTGCGCTGCAGGCCTTCGCGGTCACCGCGCTGTCCTACAGCACCGGGCGCCACGTGACCTTCTACCAGTCGCACCACCGCATCCATCCGTGGCACCGCAGCCAGCGCATTGCGATCCCGGCGCCGATCACGGTTGACCACCTGCTGGCATCCGCGTCGATCCCGTTCCTGTTCCCGGCCATGCCGCTGGAGCTGGACGGCCACCATGAGTGGTTCGGCGACGGCACCATGCGGCAGATGTCGCCGCTGTCGCCGGCGATCCACCTGGGCGCGTCGCGCGTGCTGGCGATCGGCGCGGCCTCGCGCCAGCGCTCGGGCTGGTACGACACCATGCCGGCCGGCGGCTACCCGTCGCTGGCGCAGGTGGGCGGACAGGCGCTCGCCAGCATCTTCCTGGACGGGCTCAACGCCGACCTGGAACGGCTGCTGCATATCAACCGCCTGCTGGCGCGCATGCCGGAGCTGGCCGGCGACCGCGAGGGCTGGCGCCCGGTGCAGGTGATGACGATCTCCCCCAGCGAGCCGATCGAAGCCATTGCCGCCGAGCACCAGAAGCAGCTGCCGCGCACGGTGCGCGCCCTGCTGGCGCCACTGGGCGGCACCGAGGCGCGCGGCGCCGCCTTCGCCAGCTACCTGCTGTTCGAACCCGCCTTCACCCAGGCCCTGATGGCACTGGGCGAGCGCGATGCCGAGGCCCAGGCGGACGAGCTGGCGGCGTTCCTGTTCGGCGTCGTCCCGGGCACGCCACCGGCCGCGCTGCCGGTGGACGAACGCGCGCTTTCGCCCTGAGCACCCGCCAGCACATGGCGTCCTGCCAGGCGCCGCGGCTGGCACATTGACGCCTCGGCGCTCCGCTGATCGCCCGCAATATGCAGCCGGCTGCGCCAAACCGCGTCAAAAAGCGTTGCATTTGCCCCGATCCGGACTAAAAAAGGAGAAGAGAATAATTCGCATCTGGTAGAATCTGCCCGTAATTTCAAAGGCTTACCATGCTCTACCCCGAACTGTTCAAATCGTTGGAAGCCGTCCGCTGGCACATGGACAAGGACATCCCCTGGGACTCCTTTGACGCCAGCATGCTGACGGACGACCAGGCCAAGACCATCCGGATGAATGCGATCACGGAATGGTCCGCCCTGCCCGCGACCGAGATGTTCCTGCGCGACAACCGCCACGATTCTGATTTTTCGGCGTTCATGAGCATCTGGTTCTTTGAGGAACAGAAGCACTCGCTGGTGCTGATGGAGTACCTGCGCCGCTTCCGCCCGGACCTGGTGCCGACCGAGGAAGAACTGCACGCGGTGCGCTTCGAGTTCGACCCGGCCCCGCCGCTGGAAACCCTGATGCTGCATTTCTGCGGCGAGATCCGCCTGAACCACTGGTACCGCCGCGCCGCCGAATGGCACACGGAACCGGTGATCAAGCATATCTACCGCACCCTGTCGCAGGATGAAGCCCGCCATGGCGGCGCCTACCTGCGCTACATGAAGAAATACCTGGCGCAGTTCGGCGACAGCGCGCGCGCCGCCTTTGCCAAGATCGGCGTGCTGATGGCCTCGGCCCGCCGCACCGAGAAGCCGCTGCACCCGACCAACCTGCACGTCAACAAGGCGCTGTTCCCCAACGACACGGTGCAGTCGCGCCTGCCGGATCCGGACTGGCTCGAGCACTGGCTGGACGAGCAGATCCGCTTTGACGAAGGCTGGGAGAAGAAGGTCATCGAACGGATTCTGCACAACATGTCGCTGCTGTTCGAACGCACCTTCGAAACCGTGCAGGACCTGAACCGCTACCGCAAGGAACTGAACGCCAGCCTGCAAGGCTCGGGCGGGGCCCAGCCGGCGCAAGCCTGAGCGGCCAGTCCGGCAGCACGAAAAAAAGCCCCGCCGAAGCGGGGCTTTTCTTTTCCCTTCTTTTGCCTTGACGCATTCCCGACAAATGCGACCCGCGGCGGCGCACCGGACCTGGTCCGGCTGTGGCGGGTATTCTGCGATGCTGATTTCCTTGTCCCGGAAATTCGAGCGCCTGGCATGATAAACGAGCGAGTTGCCACGCAGGTAGTAACCGGTTACTACATCATTCCATTCCCGTCCCGCGCACTGCCGCGCTCTCGCGCGGCGGCGGCAAACCCATGCCTGGCGTCCGTTTGTCGAATAGATTTATATCCGGAAATAGAATATTTAAATCACGCCTCAATTACCCTGGCCATCAATTCGATGTAAATCCAGCATTACGAATTCATTTAATTCGT
The DNA here is from genome assembly GCF_000389805.1 of Cupriavidus sp. GA3-3. Classification (NCBI taxonomy): domain Bacteria; kingdom Pseudomonadati; phylum Pseudomonadota; class Betaproteobacteria; order Burkholderiales; family Burkholderiaceae; genus Cupriavidus; species Cupriavidus sp. GA3-3. The sequence continues at coordinate 280,224 of NZ_KB944501.1, read as the reverse complement.
GGTGTAATGCCTCGCAATTCCGATAATATCGGAATTAGCGCCAGCCGCAGCTGGCAGCAACGCGCAGGCCGCGCATATCGACGCCGTGCGGCAGGCGCTGCAGGGCGCCTTGCGCGGCATTGCCACCGCGTCGGTGCAGCAGGCCCGGCCGGTCTCCGATCCGGCAGCCAGGGATGTCGCCAACGACGCGGCCATGAGGCTGTGCGTGACGGGGTAACCAGGACCCCGCCGCCGGCGGGGATCCCAAGAAGGGGTACCATCTCGGGCAAGCACGCCGGCTCCGACCAGGGGCCAGCCTCCACTTTCCGATGCCGACCCCATGTCCGTACCCGCTTTCGAATCCAAGCTGACCCTGCCTGACACCCCCGCCGCGCTGGCCGCGCGCATCGCCGCCTTGCCGCGCCCGCTGGTGTTCACCAATGGCGTCTTCGACATCCTGCACCGCGGCCATGCCACCTACCTGGCACAGGCGCGCGCACTGGGCGCAAGCCTGGTGGTTGGCGTCAACAGCGATGCTTCCGTAAAGATGCTGGGCAAGGGCGACGACCGTCCGCTGAACCATGAATCGGACCGCATGGCGCTGCTGGCCGCGCTGGAGTCGGTCGACCTGGTGGCGATGTTCCGCGAACAGACCCCGGTGGAACTGATCCGCCTGGTGCGCCCCGACATCTACGTCAAGGGCGGCGACTACGACATCGACACGCTGGAAGAAACCCGGCTGGTGCGCAGCTGGGGCGGGCAGGCCTACGCCATCCCCTTCCTGCACGACCGCTCGACCACCAAGCTGCTGACCAGGGTGCGCCAGGGCAGCTAAGGCAGCCCAGGGCGCTCAGGAGCAGGCCAGCACGTCCTCGGCGCCGTAGCGCTGGCGCATGGCCTCGAGCCGGGCACGCGCCGCGTGGTCGGCATCGCGCACGCGCAGCCACTGCCGCGTGAGCGGCCGCGCGGCCTCGGTCAGCATGGCGGTACGCACGCCATAGCCGCGCAGGGTATCGAGATATTGCTCGGCACGCTCGCGCTCGCGGAAGAGGCCCAGCGACACCGTATAGGTGGGGGCCTCGGGCGTGCCAGCGGTCACCAGCGAGTACTCGGTCACATTGCGCCGGCGCAGTTCGGCCAGCTTGCGCTCGGCATGCTCGCGCGTGGGCTGCGCGGGCAGATGGACCCACCAGCGCACCTGTTCCTGCCGCGCGAACGCTTCCACGCGCAGCGCGGCGGCGGCCAGGTCTTCAGTGGCGCGGCGCGCCGCCTGGGCGCTGAAGCCACCGATCTCGACGCAAGCTGCCGCCAGCGTGGCGGACGGCAGCGCGCTGCGCGGTGCGGCACCCGCCGCCGGTGCCGACGCCGGCGCCTGCACCCGCATCCGCTCCCCACGAACTTGCTGCTGCAGCCGTTGCGGTTCACGCGGGGTTTCAAACCAGCCGGCCAGCGGGTTCGCGCCGAACACCCCGAGCACCGCCCCCAGCAGCACGGCATTGGCGAGCAGCAGCAACAGCGGGACGATGCGCGGCGAGCGTGGCCGGGCGGGCTGGCCTGGGGCGGTCATGGGTCGGGGCGGATTGAGGCTGTGAGAAGTTGCGCTGCGCGCTAGTCGCCGGCCGATGCCATCGCCATCGCGTGCAGGCCGAGCAGCACCAGATTATCGTGCATCTCGAACGGCACGGCGAGCGCGCCTGCCAGCGCGCCGCGGGCACCGCCGGACAGCAGGCAGCGCACGGGGCCCGGCCCGCGCTCGCCCAGCGCACGCCAGGTGCGTTCGATGGCGCCGGCCTGCGCGGCCAGGCAGCCCGCGGCAATGGCGTCGTGCGTATTGTCGGCCCAGCGCAGGTGCGCGCCGGCCACGGTGCCGGCGTCGTCCACGTCCAGCGCCGGCAACTGCGCGGTGTTGCGCGCCAGCGTGCCCAGCATCAGCGCCAGCCCGGGCAGGATCAGGCCGCCCTCGAAGCGCGCGCTGCCATCCGCCGCGGCCGTGACGATATCCAGCGTGGTGGCCGTGCCCGCGGTCACCACCAGCAGTGTGTCGTGCGGCAGCCAGCGGTGCGCTCCGATGGCGCCGACCCAGCGGTCCACGCCCAGTTGCGTGGGCTTGCGGTAGCCGTTGGCCAGGTTGCCGTGCGCGGCGGCGCTGCGCACCCATTGCACATGCGCACAGCCCCCGAAGGCGTCGGCCAGCGCCGCATCCACGGCGGCCGCGATCACCGGCCCGGCGACGTTGCTGATCCACACCGACGGCATCGGCCCGCTGCCGCGCAGCGCGCGCAGGTCAGCGGCCAGCGCCTGCAGCGCGCCGGCGTCGGCATGGGTAACCACGCCGCCGTGCTGCCACGGCGTGGGCAGCGCGCCGGTGGCGGGCAGCGCCGCACCGGCTTCGCACCAGGCCCACTTGAGGCGGGTATTGCCGATATCGATCAGCAGGAGCGGCGCGCTCATGCGGTGTCTCCCTGCCCCGGCGCGGGCCGCAGCGACAGCTCGCCGCTGGCGATGCGCTCAAGCCCCGCCGGCGTTTCCAGCAGCAGGTGGCCAGCCTCGTCGACGCCGCGCGCCATGCCTTCGGCGATCACCTTGCCCTCGTGCAGCAGCCGCACCGGCTGGTCGCGGTAGGCATCGGCCGCGGACCAGCGCCGTGCCATCGGCCCGAAACCGTGCGCCAGGAACGCGATGCGCATGGCCGCCAGCCGTTCCAGCAGCGCGGCCAGCAGGCGCGGGGCATCGCGCTGCGCGTCGAAGCCGGGCATGGCCTCGGCCACGCCAGCCAGCTCGCGGCCCAGCGCCGCTTCCATCTGCGCGTCGCGCACCAGGTTCAGGCCGATGCCGATCACGGCCCAGACGCGCTGCGGCCCGGCGGGCACCGACTCGATCAGGATGCCGGCCAGCTTGCGGCCATCGATCTGGAGGTCGTTGGGCCATTTCAGCCCGATCCGTGCGCCGAGTCGCGCATCGACATCGCCCAGGGCCTCGGCCAGCGCCAGGCCCACGGCCAGGCTCAGGCCGCTCAGTTGCGCCGGCGCCAGCGCCAGCGGCAGTGCCACCGAGAAGGTCATGCCTGCCTGCCCCTGCCATGGCCGGCCCTGGCGCCCGCGCCCGGCGGTCTGGCGGTAAGCCAGGCGCAGCCTGGCGGCGTCGGTCCACGGCGCCTGGCGGCAGGCCGCGGTCAGGTCGGCATTGGTGGAGCCGGTTTCCTCCACCAGCTCCAGCGTCCAGTCGCTCAGCGCGGGCGACAGCATGCCGCGCAGCGCGCCGGCATCAATGCGCCAGTTGGCGCCGGATGGGGCGGAAGGGTCGGATGGAGTCGGAGGAACGGCGGACATGCGCGGCAAAGGGTTGGGATCGATGGCGATCGTAGAAAACACAGGCGGGGACGGGGTGCGGCCCGGGTGCCTGCGGCAGATGCCGCATTGTAGCCGCGCCGCCGCCTCGGCACGGCGCGGTCGCGCCAGCGGGGCGGGTGGCTTAGAATCGAGACTCGGCCATCACATCGCATGCCCTTGGAACGCCAGACGACGCCAGACTTCGATATCACGCGCGGGGACGGAACCGTCAGCGTAGCGCTGCGTGGCGACTGGACCGCGCTCGCCCTGGCCGGCTGCCACCAGGCGCGGCAGCTGCGCGCGCAGCTGCATGAGCTGGCGCAGGCGCCAGACAGCGCGCAGTGGTCGCTGGCCGGCGTCGAGCGGCTGGACCATATCGGCGGGCAACTGCTGTGGCAGGCCTGGAACGGCGCGCTGCCGCAGCGGCTCGATGCCAGCGAGGGCCAGCGCCGCGTGTTCGAGCGCATCGCCGCGGTGCAGAACGAGGGCTGGAAGAAGCACATGATGGACCGCTTCAACCCGATCACGCTGTTCGGCGCCAACGTGCTGTCGTTCGGCGCGCAGCTGCGCAGCGGCATCACCATGCTGGGCCAGCTGGCCTTCGATCTGCTGCGCTTTGCGGGTGTGCCGCAGCGCGGCCCATGGCGCGAGATCTCGGCCAATATCTACAACGTGGGCTACAAGGCGCTAGGCATCACCGCGCTGGTCGGCTTCCTGATCGGCATCGTGCTGTCCTACCTGTCGGCCAACCAGCTGCGCACCTTCGGCGCCAGCACCTTTATCGTCAACATCCTGGGCATGGCGGTGATCCGCGAGCTGGGCCCGGTGCTGGCGGCGATCCTGATCGCGGGGCGCTCGGGTTCGGCCATCACCGCGCAGATCGGCGTGATGCGCGTGACCGAGGAGCTCGACGCGATGCGCGTGATGGGCATCTCGCACGGCTTCCGGCTGATCATGCCGCGCGTGATCGCGCTGGCCATCGCCATGCCGCTGCTGGTGGCGTGGACCGACGTTATGGCGCTGGCCGGTGGCATGCTGGCCGCGCGCATGCAGTTGGGCATCAGTGCCACCTTCTTCCTGCGCGAGCTGCCCGATGCGGTGCCGGTAGCCAACCTGTGGCTGGGGCTGGGCAAGGGCGTGGTGTTCGGCATCCTGATCGCGCTGACCGCATGCCACTTCGGGCTGCGCATCAAGCCAAATACGCAAAGCCTGGGCGAAGGCACCACCGCCTCGGTGGTGACCGCGATCACCATCGTGATCCTGGCCGACGCGGTCTTCGCCGTCCTGTTCAAGGACGTGGGCCTGTGAGCGCCGCGCCAGCTACCGCCACCCAGGACGGGAAGGTCCAAAAGGACCGCACCCCGGTCATCGAGGTGCGCAACCTGGTCAAGCGCTTCGGCAAGGCCATGGTGCATGACCACGTGAACCTGGACGTCTACCGCGACGAGGTGCTGTCGATCGTGGGCGGGTCCGGCAGCGGCAAGACCGTGCTGCTGCGCCAGATCGTGGGGCTGGAGCGGCCCACCTCGGGCAGCATCAAGGTGTTCGGCGAGGACCCGACCCGGCTGCGCCCGGCGCAGCTGCAGGCGCTGCGCAACCGCTGGGGGCTGCAGTTCCAGCGCGGCGCACTGTTCTCGGCGCTGTCGGTGATCGACAATATCGCGCTGCCGCTGCGTGAGCTGCGCGCGCTGCCCGACAACCTGATCTGCCAGGCCGCGCTGCTCAAGCTGCAGCTGGTGGGCCTGTCGGCGCGCGATGCCGACAAGATGCCGTCGGACCTGTCCGGCGGCATGATCAAGCGCGTGGCGCTGGCGCGCGCGCTGGCGCTGGAGCCCGAGCTGCTGTTCCTGGATGAGCCCACCGCCGGGCTGGACCCGATGGCCTCGGACGACTACGTGGCGCTGATCCGCGAACTGCGCCGCGAACTGGGCCTGACGGTGGTGATGATCACGCACGACCTGGACACGCTGGTGGCGTTGTCCGACCGCGTCGCGGTGCTGGCCGACCACAAGGTGATCGCCGCGGCGCCGATCCCTGAAGTGGTGAAGGTGGACCACCCCTTCATCCGCGAGTATTTCCTGGGCGAGCGCGCCCAGCGCGCCATGCAGGCGCTGCCGCCGCACGCGCAGCCGGATGCGCCGCCCCCTGGAGAAGCATGATGGAAAACAAGTCACACGCATTCCTTGCCGGCGTGTTCACCATCGGGCTGGCCGTGCTGGTGCTGTTCGCGATCTTCTGGTTCAGCACCGACCACGCGGTGCGCGTGCCGTATGACCTGATCACACGCTCCACCGTCAACGGCCTGCAGCCGCAGGGCGATGTGAAATACCGCGGGCTTGCGGTGGGCAAGGTCGAGTCGATCAAGTTCGACCCGCAGGTGCCGGGCCAGATCATTGTGCGCGTCAACGTCAACAAGGACACGCCGATCACGCGCACCACCTATGGCACGCTGGGCTTCCAGGGCGTGACCGGAATCGCCTACGTGCAGCTGGACGACAGCGCTACGCACGACGGCACCACGGCCTCGCCGCCGCTGCCGACCTCGCCCAAGGCGGTGGCCCGCATCGCCATGCGCCCCGGCTTCTTCGAAGAGCTGGAAAAACGCGGCGATTCGCTGCTGACACAGGTCGAGACGATGATGGCCTCGCTCAACGACATGTTCCAGGGCGCCAACCGCGCCGAGCTGATGGCCGCGATCCGCTCGGTGCGCAAGACCGCCGAGGACTACTCGCGGTTGTCCGATTCGCTGGGCCCGGCCGCCAACCGGCTGCCGAAGGTGACCGAGAACCTGAACGCCACGCTGGAATCGACCCGGCGCCTGACGCAGGAGCTGGCCAACCCCAACGGCACAGTGATGCGCACCGTCGACAGCGTCGGGCGCGACCTGCAGGGCGCGGCCTCGTCGGTGCAGTCCGCGGCGGGCACCTTCAGCGAAGAGACCCTGCCGCAGCTCAATGGCCTGGCCCGCGACGCGCGCCAGACCGCGCGCACCTTCGAGCGCGCCGCCGGCCAGTTCAACGAAAGCCCGAGCAGCGTGCTGTTCGGCGCGCCCGCGCCCGCGCCGGGTCCGGGCGAGCCGGGCTTCAGCGCGCCGTAGCGCGGCCCGCATGCCGCCCCTCACCCGATACCGCCAACCGCGAGATGCCGCCGTGAACCCTGCGACCGAGATGCCACGCTTGCTCCGATCCGCGATCTCCCGCCTCCAGGCCGCCCTGCTGCTGGCCGCCGCGGGGCTGGCGCTGTCAGGCTGCGCGCTGACGCGCGGCAACGACCCCACCGTCACCTACGACCTCGGCCCGCCGGCCGCCACCACCCCCGGCAACGGGAACCCTGCGCCGGCGCGGCTGCCCAAACTGCGCGTGGCGCAGACCGATGGGCCCAACTGGCTGGATGGCAACGCCCTCTTCTACCGGCTGCAGTATGCGCAGGCGCAGCGCCTGCAGGCCTACGCCACGCAGCGCTGGGTGATGTCGCCCACGCGCCTGTTCGACGAGCGGCTGCGCGAGGCCGTGGCCGCGCGCGGCACGCTGAGCTGGTTCGGCGACAGCAGCGTGCCGGCGCTGAAGGTGGACCTGATCGAGTTCGACCAGGTGTTCGACAGCGCCACCACCAGCGAAGGCGTGGTGCGGCTGCGCGCCACGGTGTTCCAGCATGGCATGCTCGGCCAGCAGACCTTCGAGGCACGCCGGCCCGCTGCCAGCGCCGATGGCGCCGGCGGCGTGAAGGCCCTGGCCGAGGCCAGCGACGCGGTGATCGCGGCGCTGCTCGACTGGATCGGCACGCTGCAGCTAAAGTAGACACGCAAGGAGAAATGCCATGGAGCCGGCTCCCCCGCCGCCCTCCGCGCCGCCCCCGGCGGCTCAGCCAACGCCGGAAGCCACCGGCCCGCAGCACTCGCCGCTGGCCCGAGTGGGGCTGATTTGCTTCACGCTGCTGGTCGTGTACGCCAGCCTGTACCCGTTCTCGGGCTGGGTCGACAACGGCGTTTCGCCGTTTGCCTTCCTGAGCGCGCCCAAGCCGCGCTACATCACCGACTTCGACCTGCTGACCAATGTGCTGGGGTACTTCCCGTTCGGTGCGCTGGTGGTGCTGTCGCTGCATCCGCGCATGTCGGGCGGGCGCGCCACGCTGGTGGCGCTTGTGGCCGGGACGCTGCTGGCGGCCTGCATGGAGGCCTTCCAGACCTGGCTGCCAAGCCGCATCTCTTCCAATATCGACCTGATCACCAATGCGCTGGGCGCGCTGCTGGGCGGCGCGGTGGTGGCGCCGTTCACCCGGGCCCTGATCGACGACGGGCGCCTGACGCGCCTGCGCCATGCGTGGTTCGAGCCGCACGCCAGCTTTGCCATCATCCTGCTGCTGCTGTGGCCGTTTGCGCAGGTGTTTCCGCAAGAGCACCTGTTCGGCATGGGCGGCATCGTGCGCGAATGGCTGACCGACCCGGAGTCCTGGCCGATGCAGGCGCTGCAGATGGTGTTCCCGCAGCTTGAGGCCTGGCAGGACCATTTCGGCCTGCGGCCCGAGGACATGCAGAGCCAGCAGTTGCTGGAATCGCTGGTGACCGCCAGCAGCTGGGTCGGCACCGGCCTGTTCGCCTCGATCGCGATGCGCCGCAGCGCGCCGATGCTGCGCATCCTGGCCGGCCTGCTGGCGGCCGCGCTGCTGCTCAAGGCTACCGCGGCCGAACTGCAGTTTCCGTCCGAGAGCGCTTTTGTCTGGCTGTCCGAGGGCGGGCGCTTTGCCTTGCTGACCAGTTCGCTGGTGCTGGCGCTGCTGCTGTACCTGCCGCGCTGGCTGCGCGCGGTGCTGGCGATGGTGGCACTGATCGTGCTGGTGGTGCTGACCAATGTGCTGCCATCCAACCCCTATGCGTGGATCTCGGAGCAAGGCTGGCGCATGGGCCGCTTCATCCACTTCAACAGCCTGGCGCAATGGCTGGGCTGGCTGTGGCCGTTCCTGGCATTCTGCTATGTGATCTGGCGCTTCGAACAGGTCAGCCTGCGCCGCCATGCCAGGAAAAAAGCCGCGGCGCGCCGTGAGGCGGCCGCGGCCGGTACGCAGGAATAGCGCTGACGGGGCCTAGTGCAACTGCCCGCCTTGCTCGCGCACATCGGCGCGGGTCGACAACGCCGTCGCCACCGCCGCGCGCAATCCCTTCACCAGCGTTTCCTGCGCCAGGCTGGGCTGGCCCGGATGGCGCGCCGCCTGCTCGGGCAGGTAGGGGATATGGATAAAGCCGCCGCGCACGTCGCCATCCGGCTGCTGCGACAGCCGGTGCATCAACCCGTAGAAGACATGGTTGCAGACGAAGGTGCCGGCGGTCTGCGACACCGAGGCCGGCACGCCCGCCGCGCGCATGTCGCGCACCATCGCCTTGATCGGCAGCGTGGCAAAGTAGGCGGCCGGGCCGCCCGCGACGATGGCGGTATCGATCGGCTGGGCGCCGGCGTTGTCGGCAATGCGCGCATCGTCGACATTGATCGCCACGCGCTCCACCGACATCTCGGCGCGCCCGCCGGCCTGGCCCACGGCAATCACCAGCGCGGGCCGCAGCACGTCGACCAGCTCGCCGATGGTATCGATCGCCGCGCCGAACACGCACGGCAGCTGCCGCGCCACGATCACCGCGTCGCCCACGCGCTCGCCGTCGAGCGCGCGCACTGCCTCCCATGAGGGATTGATCGGTTCATTCTCGAACGGCTCGAAGCCGGTCAGCAGCACGGTACGCATGGCGAGGCTCCGCGGTTACATCAGGAAGTACAGCAGCGCGATATTGGCCACCAGGATCGCCAGCGCGGTCGGCACCTGCGCGCGGATCACGGCGTTCTTGTCGTCGAGTTCCAGCAGCGCCGCCGGCACGATATTGAAGTTGGCCGCCATCGGCGTCATCAGCGTGCCGCAATAGCCCGAGAACATGCCGATCGCCGCCATCACCGCCGGATTGCCGCCGAACATGCCGACCAGGATCGGCACGCCCACGCCGCCGGTCATCACCGGGAAGGCCGCGAAGCCGTTGCCCATGATCACGGTGAACAGCGCCATGCCCACGCAATAGACCGCCACCGCCACTAGCTTGTAGTCCATGTTGATATAGGCGGTGGACAGGTGCGCCACCGCCTTGCCCACGCCCGCGTCGGCGAACACCAGGCCCAGCATCGCCAGCATCTGCGGCAGCACCAGCGCCCAGCCCAGCGACTCGGTCAGCCGGCGCGACTCGCGCAGGCCCTGCGCCACGGTGTCGCGCGTGAGCCAGCACACCACCGCCAGCGAGATCAGGCAGCCGATCCCCAGCGAGACAAAGGTCACGTTCTTGGGATCGAGCAGCGGCACGCCGGCGATCTTGACGTCCTTGAACAGCATGGTGCCGATCACGGTCACCAGCGGGATCAGCAGCGCCGGGATGAACAGCCTGTTGCCCAGGCGGCGCGCGCTGGCGCGGCGTTCTTCCTCGGGCAGGCTGTGGTGCTTGCCGTGGCCGACGCCGCCGAAGCCCGCAATCAGCGCCATCACCACCGCGCCGATGCCGACCGCGGCCGGCGGCAGCCGGTCGCCAATCAGGAATACGATCGCGTACAGCAGCCAGAACAGGCCGGTGCTGAGGCGGCGCGGATGCTCGCGGTCGGCGAAGGTCATCAGCGCGGTGATCGCCAGCACCAGGCCCGCGAGCCAGTAGAGATATTCGATGGAAATGATCATGGCGGGCTCCTTACTCTGCGCTCTTGGCAGGTACGGCGGCTGCGGCGGCCTTGCCGCCCAGTTCGCGCTCGAGCCAGCGGTCCAGGCGCTTCAGGCGCACGGCGTGGATCAGGAAGGCGCAGATCGCGGTGGGGATGCCCCACACGGCAATATGCAGCGGCTCAACGTCGATGTTCGACGACAGCAGGAAGGTGTGCATCAGCGCGATCGCGCCGAAGGCCACGAAGATGTCCTCGCCAAAGAACAGGCCGACATTGTCGGTGGCGGCGCAGAACGCCAGCACGCGCTGGCGCACCGGCTCGGGCAGGTGGCCGAAGCGGTTCTCGGCCGCGCCCTCGGCCATCGGCGCCAGCAGCGGGCGCACCATCTGCGGGTGCCCGCCCAGGCTGGTCAGGCCGATCGCGGCGGTCAGCTCGCGCACGCCCAGGTAGACGATCAGCAGGCGGCCAACCGTGGCCGAGGCAATGCGCGCGATCCATGCCTGCGCATGTTCGCGCAGCCCGTGCCGCTCCAGCAGGCCGATCACGGCCAGCGGCAGCAGGATGATCAGCGGCAGGTTGCGCGCCTTGACGAAGGCGGTGCCGATCGCCGAGAAGATCTGCATCAGCGGCATCGGCGCGGCCAGCCCCGTGGCCAGCGCGGCGAGCACCACCACCAGCATGGGATTGAAGCGCAGCACGAAGCCGACAATGATGACGCCGACCCCGACAAGGGGCCAGAGATTGACTGCCTGTTCCATAAGAGACACCAAACGAGTGTGACGGAGGCGAGCGGACGGCAGCCGTGTCAGCGCACGACAGCGCCGGCCGCAGTGGATGCTGGCGGTTGAGACGGAGTGCTCAGTCGCCGGCGCGGACCGCGATGCCTTCCGCGCCCAGCCGTTCCCGGATGCGCCGCGCAAAGGCCAGCGCGTGGGCGCCGTCGCCGTGCAGACACACGGTTTCGGCTTGAATCGGTACCCAGGTGCCGTCGATGGCGCGCACGCGTTTCTCGCGCACCATGGTCAGGGTCTGGTTCAGGGCGACTTCCTCGTCCTCATGCAGCGCGCCCGGCGTGCCGCGCTTGACCAGCGTGCCGTCGGGGTTGTAGCCGCGGTCGGCAAAGACCTCCTGCTTGACGCGCAGGCCGGCTTCCCTGGCGATATCGATCATCTGGCTGCCGGCCAGGCCGAAGAACACCAGGTCGGCATCGAAGTCGCGCACCGCGCGCACGATCGCGCGGGCCAGCGCCGGATCGCGCACGGCCTGGTTGTACAGCGCGCCATGCGGCTTGACGTGATGCAGCTCGCCGCCCTGCGCGCGCACGATCGCGTCGAGCGCGCCGATCTGGTACAGCACGTCGGCGTAGACGTGTTCCGGGTCGCGCTGCATCTCGGTGCGGCCGAAGTTCTCGCGGTCCGGGTAGCTCGGGTGCGCCCCGATCGCCACGCCGCGCTCCAGCGCCCACTTCACCGTCTGCACCATGGTGGCCGCGTCGCCCGCGTGCCAGCCGCATGCGATATTGGCCGAACTGATCAGCGCCAGCAGCGCCTCGTCGTTGGCACAGCCTTCGCCAAGGTCAGCGTTCAAATCGATCTGCATTGCCATTCTCCTGTGCGGCGCACTGCGTCGCCCGATTGATGTTGCGCGTGCGCGCCTATGCCGCCACGCGCGTGCTTGCGCGCCGCCGCGCGGCGATGGGCATGCCATCGCCCTGCCACCGCAGCGCCTGGTCGATCTGGCGCAGGTAGCGCTCCAGCTCGGCCTGCGCCGCCTCTGCCTGCGCCAGCGTCACCTGCACGAAACGCACCGGCGCACCCAGCGGCACCTGCGCCAGCCGCCACAGGTCCGCACCGATCACCACGCCGATCTTGGGGTAGCCGCCGGTGGTCTGCGCATCGGCCATCAGCGCGATCGGCTGGCCGCCCGGCGGCACCTGCATCACGCCCGGCACCACGCCATGCGACAGCAGGTCGGCGCTGCGCTCGGCGCGCCGCGCCAGCGCGGGCCCGTTCAGGCGCAGCCCCATGCGGTTGCTGTTGGGCGTGACGGTCCAGTCGGCCTGCCACAGCGCGGCCCGCGAGGCCGCGTCGAAGTCTTCATATTCAGGCCCCGGCAGCATCCGGACCGGCGCGGCCTTGCCCGCGATGCTGGCAGGCAGCGCCCACGCCGGCGCCTGCACGCCGATCCAGTCGGTCTCGGCCGCCAGCCCCGGGCGCCCCGCCGTCAGGCGGTCGCCTTCCTGCAGCGCGCGCCCGCCCAGACCGCCAAAGCCTGACTTCAGGTCGGTGCTGCGCGAGCCCATCACCGGCTCGACCTCGATGCCGCCCGCCACGCACAGGTACACGCGCGTGCCGCCGCGCGTCGACGGCAGCGTCAGCGTCTCGCCCTTGTGCACGTCAAAGGCATGCCACGACCACACCGGCACGCCGTCCAGGTTGGCGCCGCATTCGGCACCAGCCAGCGCCACGCGCATATCGGCATGGAAGCGCAGCGCGGCTCGGCCCAGCGTGAATTCAATGGCGGCACAGCCCGGCGCATTGCCGAGCAGGCGGTTGCCCACCTCCACCGCCAGCATGTCCATGGCCCCGCAACGGCCGACGCCAAAACGGCGAAAGCCGGTACGGCCCAGGTCCTGCACCGAGGCAAGCGCGCCGGGACGAATGATTTCGATCACGCGATGATTTCCTCGGCAACAAAGCGCACGGTATCGCCGGGCGCAAACAGGGACGGCGGATCCCGGTCCGCCACGAAGAGCTCGGCATCGGTGCGCCCGATCAGCTGCCAGCCGCCCGGCAGCACCGCCGGATAGATCCCGGTCTGCTCGCCGCCAATGCCGACCGACCCGGCCGGCACCGCCACCCGCGGCTCACGCCGGCGCGGCGTGGCCAGCTCCGGCGCCAGACCGCCCATATAGGCAAATCCCGGCTGGAAGCCCAGGAAGTAGACGACGTACTCGCCGGCGGCATGGCGGCGCACCACTTCCCGCGGTGTCAGCCCGGTATGGGCCGCCACATCGCCCAGGTCCGGGCCATGCTCGCCGCCGTAGCGCACCGGGATCTCCACCAGCTTGCCGGTGGCATTGCGTGCCTCGCCGGAGGCCCAGGCGAGCTTCAGGTTGCGCTCCAGCGCGTCCACATCGGCGCTGCCGTCGAAGATCACGGTCAGGTTGTTCATGCCCGGCACCACGTCCACCACCCCGCGCCAGTCCTCGGCCCGGGCAGCCATCGCCCAGATCCGGCGCTGGACTTCCAGCGATGCGGGGGGAGCCACGCTGTACAGCAGCGCCTGCTCGGCGAGTCGGTGGACGGTGCAGTTCATGAGATTCCCGGTAGCGCACTTGCTACCAGTTTAGGCAGGCAAGCCGGAATGTGACGTGTTTGTATTTCATCGATAATTTATCGATGAATTCATAATATCGAAATGAGACGAGGAGAAACAGTCAGGATTGACCCTAGGGGCGCAAGGGCCACTGCGACCGGCTGCACCATGGCCGGGCACCAAAGAAAAACGGCCGGGAAATCCCGGCCGTCTCTGCTCGATCAGTGTGCAGCGCTGTCGTTCAGGCAAACCCAGCCTGATGCGCCTGCTGGTCGGCATGGTACGAACTGCGCACCATCGCGCCCACCGCAGCGTGGGTGAAGCCCATCTTGTAAGCCTCTTCCTCGAACATCTTGAAGGTGTCGGGATGCACGTAGCGCAGCACCGGCAAGTGGTGGTTCGACGGCGCCAGGTACTGGCCGATGGTCAGCATGTCGATATCGTGGGCGCGCATGTCGCGCATGACTTCGAGGATTTCCTCGTCGGTCTCGCCCAGGCCCACCATCAGGCCGGACTTGGTCGGCACGTTGGGGTTGCGGCGCTTGAATTCCTGCAGCAGCTTGAGCGAGTGCTCATAGTCCGCGCCCGGGCGCGCCTGCTTGTACAGCCGCGGCACGGTTTCCATGTTGTGATTCATCACGTCCGGCGGGCAAGCCTGCAGGATGTCCAGCGCCTTGTCCAGGCGGCCACGGAAGTCGGGCACCAGCACTTCGATGCGCGTGGCGGGCGACAACTCGCGCGTCTGCGAGATGCAGTCGACATAGTGCTGGGCGCCGCCGTCGCGCAGGTCGTCGCGGTCGACGCTGGTGATCACGACGTAGTTCAGCTTGAGCTGGGCGATGGTGCGGGCCAGGTTGCCCGGCTCGTTCACATCCAGCGGATCGGGGCGGCCGTGGCCGACGTCGCAGAACGGGCAGCGGCGCGTGCACTTGTCGCCCATGATCATGAAGGTCGCGGTGCCCTTGCCGAAGCATTCACCGATGTTGGGGCAGCTCGCTTCCTCGCACACCGTCACCAGGTTGTTGGCACGCAAGATGTCCTTGATCTCGTAGAAGCGTGAGCTGCCGGTGGCGGCCTTGACGCGGATCCAGTCCGGCTTCTTGAGCTTTTCGGCCGGCACGATCTTGATGGGGATGCGTGCGGTCTTGTCGGCCGACTTCTGCTTGCGGGTCGGGTCATACTGCTCCGCGGGGGACTGCGGGGCTTCGCTGGAAGTGGCGATCAGGGCGTCGCTCATACATTTCTCCGCACGCGCTCAGCGTGCATTTCGCTTTTGACTAGGAGGCCAGGGCCGTCTCACCCGGCTGCTTCGCTTCAGCCGGGGCGGCAGTTCCTTCGGCAGCCAGCGCGCGGGCTTCGTGCGCTGCCAGCACCTCGCACAATGCTGCCGCCAGGCGCAGTGCGATTTCCGGTTGTTGTGCCGCGGTCACGGGCAAGGGGGCGCCGTTGGCATCCGCCGCCGCGAAGGTGGCGCCTGCGCTGGCCATGTCGACTGTTTCCAGCCCGGCATAGCCGCAGGGATTGATGCGCAGGAACGGCGACAGGTCCATCTGCACGTTGAGGCTGACGCCGTGGTAGCTGCAGCCGTTGCGGATCTTGAGGCCGAGCGCGGCAATCTTGGCGCCCTGGTGCGGCCCGTCGGACAAATAGATGCCGGGGGCGCCGGGCTTGCGTTCGGCTGCGAGATTATACGCCGCGAGCGTGTCCAGCACCGCCTGCTCGATGCCGTGCACCAGTTCGCGCACCATCAGGCGGCGGCGGCGCAGATCGAGCAGCAAATAGGCCACGACCTGGCCGGGACCGTGATATGTGATCTGCCCGCCACGATCGATCTGCACGACGGGAATCTGGTCGTCCGGGGCGAGCAGGTGTGCGGGATCGCCCGCCTGGCCCAGCGTGTAGACCGGCGGATGCTCGACCAGCCAGACCTGGTCGGGCGTCTCGGGCGTGCGTGCGGCGGTGAAGGCGCGCATCGCGTCGAAACACGGCTGATAGTCCTCGCGGCCGCGTTCGATGACTTGAATCGGATGCATGGCGAGAGTGTAACGAAAAGGGCCGGCTTGCGCCGGCCCTGCCTCGGTCACTTGTGCTGCCCGCTCAGGGCGTGGACCGGCGGGAATCGTCCGATGCGTCACGCGACCAGACCAGGCGCAGATGCCCGCGGCTGCGGTGTGATGCGGACGATGCCCCGCCGGCCTTCGCCTCAGGATGCAGTGACCTGGTCCTGGTTAGGCGTCCACTCCGTGCCTCGAACCAGACGGCGCAGGCTGCGATATACCAGGTGCGGCACATCAGCCAGCGCCAGCGCCGGGCGGCGGGCTTCCGCGATCAGGGCGAGGCGCACCGGGTGCAGCGCACGCGGGTCAACGCTCAGCACCACCTCGTCACCCGAGCGCAGCAGCAGGCTGCCGCCACAACGCAGCCAGTAGTCCTCTGAATCTTTCTCGCGGGTCAGCCATACGTCAGCGCCGCGGGCCTCTTCGACATGCAGGCGCTGGGCAGCATGCACCGACAGCGTGGTGACTTCGCCAGGATTCAGGGTGAACACGGTCGTTGTGAGCACGGTTTTCATGGTGGTTCTCCGTTCAGCCGGCCTCGGCGGGGATACGCCAAACCCAGTACGAATTCGCGGCGGGGTACCGGAACTGGCCCGGCAAGGGGACCAGGCCAGTTAAATCCTCTGAATATCGCCGTGAAGTAAATGACTACTGCGGGGGCCGGTGATGGAATATTAGTGATTGCCCGGCCACTATCAAAACGATATATTTTCTTTGTTCTTGTTAGACAAACTCACATACACACGACCGCCTGGAGACCACCATGGCATGGAAGAGCGCCTGGGAAAAGGACCTGCCGCGCGGCTGGCACCGCGAGCTGCCGCGCCTGCCGGCGCTGACCGCGCTGCGCGCCTTCGAGGCCGCGGCGCGGCACGAGAGCTTTTCGCGCGCGGCCACGGAGCTGTTTGTCACGCACGGCGCGGTCAGCCACCAGATCCGCGCGCTGGAAGACGAACTGGGCATGCCGCTGTTCGAGCGCCACGGCAAGCGTGTCGCGCTGACGCCGTCGGGGCGCCTCTATGCCGAGCGCGTGCGTGACGCGCTGCTGCAGATCGCCGATGCCACGCGCGCGCTGCAGGCCGGCAACCGCGACAAGCGCCTGACCATCAGCACCATGCCGTCGTTTGCCGCGCGCTGGCTGACGCCGCGCATCGGCAGCTTTATCGAGCGCCACCCGGAGCTGGATGTCGAGCTGCTGTCGTCGAACACGCTGGTCAACTTTGCGCATGAGGAAGTCGATATCGCGCTGCGCATGGGCAGCGGCGACTATCCCGGCCTGTATGTGGAGCGGCTGCTGGACGACGTCTTCTTCCCGGTCTGCAGCCCCGGCTTCAATGGCGGCCGCCTGCCCGAGCGGCCGCAGGACATGGCGGGGCTGCCGCTGCTGCGCGGCGAGGGCGATCCGTGGAAGCCGTGGTTCGAGGCCGCCGGGCTGGACTGGCCCGAGCCGCGCAAGGGCCTGCTGCTGGAAGATTCCTCGCTGCTGCTGCAGGCCGCGTCCGAAGGCCAGGGCATTGCGCTGATCCGCTCCTCGCTGGCCTACAACGACCTGCTGGCCGGGCGCGTGGTGCGGCTGTTCGATGTCAGCATCCCCTGTCCATGGCTGCTGTACTTCGTATGCGCCCCGGGCTCATTGAACCTGCCCAAGGTGCAGGCGTTCCGCGGCTGGCTGCTGCCCGAGATCGAGCGCTTCCGCGAGGTGCTGGCGCAGTGGGAGTGAACTAGTCTTCCGACGCTTCGCCGGAGTCAGCAGGATCGGCGGCTGCGTCCGCCGCCGGCCTGGCGCGCGCCCGGCCGGCCCGCGGATGGGCCTTGTCGTAGACCTTCGCCAGATGCTGGAAATCGAGCGCGGTATAGACCTGCGTGGTCGAAATGCTGGCATGGCCCAGCATCTCCTGCACCGCGCGCAGGTCCCCCGACGACTGCAGCACGTGGGTGGCAAATGAGTGCCTCAGCATATGGGGATGCACATCGGCCGGCACGCCGGCGCGCAGCGCCTGTTGCTTGAGCCGCAACTGCACCGTGCGCATCGACAGGCGCCGCCCGCGCGGGCCGAGGAACAAGGCGTGGGCATCTTCCGGCAAGGCGCCTGGGCGCAGCAGCGTGTCGCGCACCGCCAGCCAGGCACGCAGCGCCTCGATGGCCTTGCTGCCGACCGGCACCGAGCGCTGGCGCGAACCCTTGCCGGTCACGGTGACTTCCGCTCCGGCCAGGTCGAGCCAGCCGCTGGAGCGGTAGCCGTCGGCATCGGCATAGCGCAGGTCCAGCTGCACCAGCTCGGACAGCCGCAGCCCGCTTGAATAGAACAGCTCATGGACCGCTTGGTCGCGCAGTGCCTGGGCATCCGTGCCGGCAGGATGCGCGACCAGTGCCACCGCATGTTCGACCGACAAGGCCTTGGGCAGTGCGTGGCCAGAGCGCGGCGCGCGCACGCCGTCGACCGGGTTCACCGTGACGCCATGGCCGTGGCGCGCCGCCCACTGGAAGAAACCGCGCCAGGCCGACAAGGTGCGCGCGATGCTGGTGCCGACCAGCCCGGCGCCATGCAGCCGCGCGGCAAAGTTGCGGATATGGTGGGTCTGCAGTGCCAGCAGGGCCACGCCGGGTGCATAACGCGCCGCGTGCCCCTGCAGCACGCGCAGGTCGCGGCTGTAGCTGGTCAGCGTGTGCTCGGCCAGCTTGCGGCTGCCGCGCAGCCAGTCCAGGTAGCGTGTGACCAGCGGCTCGGGTGCCGGCGGCGGGCCGTCGCTGGCAGGAGCGATATCCGCAACCACGCTGCGGGGCGGCCGGCGTGCAGTCATGGCGTCAGGCGTGGGCCGCCGCGCCTCAGTCGCGCAGCCGGTGCAGCGCGGCGCCGGCGACTTCGCCGATCTGCGACAGGTAGGCGGTGCCCATGCCTTCGTGGAAACGGCGCGGATCGGGCGAGCCCAGCACCAGCAGGCCAAAGGCTGCGCCGCGCACGTCGGCACCGGCCTCGGCATCGCCGGCACGCACCGGCACGCGCAGCGTCACCATCGCCAGCGAGGTGATATCGTCGCGCTCCAGCAGCCCCGCGGCCTCGAAGCCGCCGTTGCTGCCGCAGTACGGCGCACGCAGGCCTTCGGCAAAGATGCGCAGGTCTTCGCTGGCGCCCTGCGCCACTTCCATATGGACGTATTGCTCGGCGACATCCCACAGCCTGAGCGCCACCGCCGGCACATCGAACACCTGCTGCAGGCCGTCCTGCACTGCATAGGGCAGCGCGTGCGAATCGGCTTCGGCCAGCAGGCGCAGCTGCCAGGCATGCATGCGTTGCTGGGTGCGGTCGTTGTCATGGCCGTGGCGGACCAGGTCCGCCAGGCGCAGCTCCAGGCCCTTGTTCTTCTCGCGCAGGATTTCCATCTGGCGTTCCTGCAGCGACACGGCGCGGTGGCTGTGCGGGCTGGTCAGCTGCACCGCGGCCAGCAGCTCGGCGTGTTCTTCGAAGAATTCGGGGTGGCTCTGCAGGTAGGCGGCAACGTCTTGGGCGTTCATGGGGCGTGGACCGGTAGAGGTAAAGTGGGTGGCAGTTTAGCAAAGGGGACCGGCGGCACAGCCGCGGCCCCTTTTTTACGCAGGCCGCGCTACGTCTGGATCAGCCGCTTCTGCCGCGAAATGCTCATCAGAATGCCGATGCCCGCGCCCAGCGTCACCAGTGCGGTGCCGCCATAGCTCATCAGCGGCAGCGGCACGCCCACCACCGGCAGGATGCCGCTGACCATGCCCATGTTGACGAAGGCATAGGTGAAGAAGATCAGCGTGATCGATCCCGCCAGCAGCCGCGAGAACAGCGTCGGCGCATTGGCCGCGATAAACAGGCCGCGAAAGATCAGCAGCAGGTACAGCACCAGCAGCACCGCATTGCCGATCAGGCCGAACTCTTCCGAGTACACCGCGAAGATAAAGTCGGTGTGCTTTTCCGGGATGAATTCCAGGTGCGTCTGCGTGCCCTTGAGCCAGCCCTTGCCCTCGACCCCGCCGGAGCCGATGGCGATGATCGACTGGATCGTGTGGAAGCCCTTGCCGAGCGGATCGCTGGTCGGGTCCAGCAGCGTGCAGACGCGGTGCTGCTGGTAGTCGTGCAGCACCGGCCAGTTCACGCCCGGCGCGCACATATCGTTCTGGAACGTGATCAGCAGCGTGATCGCCACCACCAGCAGCCCCAGCAGCGGCAGGATCAGCCGCCACGACAGGCCGGCGAAGTAGATCACGTACACGCCCGCGGCCATCACCAGCAGTGCCGTGCCCAGGTCAGGCTGCTTGGCGATCAGGCCGACCGGGATCAGCAGCAGCCCCAGCGCCACCACGAAGTCGAACCACTTGATCACGCCCTCGCGCTTCTGGAAATACCAGGCCAGCATCAGCGGCATCGAGATCTTCATGATCTCGGACGGCTGGATCACCATGCCGACATAGAGCCAGCGGCGCGCGCCCTTGCGGATCAGGCCGAACATGGCCACCGCGATCAGCAGCGCCACTCCGACCGTGTAGATCGGCACCGCCACCCGCATCAGCGTCTGCGTAGGCAGGTAGGCGATCACGATCATCACCACATAAGACAGCAGGATATTGCGCAGCTGATCCTCAACCCGGCCCGGCATGTCGATGGCGGCCGAGTACAGCGCCACGATGCCAGTGGCGAACAGCAGGAAGACGATCAGCGAGAGTGGTTTGTCAAAACCGGTCAGCGCGGTCTTGATCAGGGACAGGACGCGGCGTCGATCCATGCGCGTCTCCTTCAGCGAGTGGCGTCGGCACCGCTGGCTGCCTTGGCAGCCACGGGCTTGACGCGTGGTTTGGGCGCGGGCGCCTTGGCCGGCACGACCGGCGCGGAAGCCGGCGGCGGCACCTTCGGCTTGCTGTGGCCCAGCGCCTGCAGCATGCGTTCATCCAGCGTCTGCACGGCCGAGGCCGGTGCGATCGCGGCCGGGTCCAGCGCCGCCGCGATCGCGTCAGACGCCCCGGCATGCGCGCCCGACGCCGCGGCGACCTCGCTGGCGGCCGCGCCGCTGGCCGGCGCGCTGCCGCTCGACATCACCGTGGCGCTGGCAATGCTGGCGGTCTGGCCGGTGGTGAACACGCTCGGCGTTGCCACCGGCGGGCGGCCCGCCATGCGCTCGGCTTCCGGCGGCGCGATGGCTTCCAGCTCCGCCGGCCATTTGCCGGTCAGGTAGTAGTCCATCACCTTGCGCGCGATCGGCGCGGCCACCGCGGCGCCGAAGCCGGCGTTCTCGACGATCAGCGCAATCGCGATCCTGGGGTTGTCCGCGGGCGCGAAGGCCGTGTACAGCGAGTGGTCGCGCTTGCGCTCGTCCAGCGCGTGGTGGTTGTACTTCTCGCCCTTGGCCAGGCTGTAGGTCTGCGCCGTGCCGGTCTTGCCCGCCGATTCGTAGGCGGCGCCGGCGAACACGCGCGCGGCCGTGCCGGAATGCGTCACCGCCACCATGGCGCGCTTGATCACGTTGATGTCGGCCTGCTTGAGCGGGATCGTGTAGCTTTCCTTGGGCACGGTCAGCGTGCGCTTGCGCGTGACCGCATCCTCCACGGCCTTGACCAGGTGGGGCTTCATCACCTTGCCGTCGTTGACGATGACCGAGGTGGCCTGCGCCAGCTGCAGGATGGTGAAGCTGTTGTAGCCCTGGCCGATGCCCAGCGAGATGGTCTCGCCGTCGTACCACTTCTGCTGCTCGGGCTTGCGGTAGGCACGGCGCTTCCAGTCGGTCGACGGCAGGATGCCGCGGCTTTCGCCCTCGATGTCGATGCCCGTGATCTGGCCGAAGCCCAGCGGCTTCATGAAGTCATGGATGCCGTTGACGCCCATGTCACGCGCCAGCGCGTAGTAGTAGGTGTCGCACGAATGCACGATCGAGCTGTGCATGTCGACCCAGCCATGGCCGCCCGGCTTGTCGTCGCGGAAGGTATGGTTGCCCAGCGTGAAGAAGCCGGGGTCGGACATGCCCCAGGCCGCGGTGCGCTTGCCGGTGGTCAGCGCGGCCAGCGCCATGAACGGCTTGTAGGTCGAGCCCGGCGGGTAGGTGCCGCGCAGCGGGCGGTTCAGCAGTGGCTTGTCGGGCGAGTTGTTGAGCTCGTTCCAGGTATTGGTGTCGATGCCCTCGACGAACAAGTTGGGGTCGTAGGTCGGCTTGGAGACAAAGGCCAGGATGTCGCCGGTGGACGGCTCGATCGCCACCAGTGCGCCGCGGCGGTTGCCGTAGAGTGCCTCGGCCAGCTGCTGCAGGCGGATGTCCAGCGACAGGATCAGGTTGTTGCCAGGCGTGGCGGGTGACGTCGAAAGCGTGCGGATGGGGCGCCCGCCCGCGCTCACTTCCACTTCCTCGAAGCCGGTCAGGCCGTGCAGCTCGCTCTCGTAGCTCTGCTCCAGGCCGATCTTGCCGATGTAGTTGGTGCCCTTGTAGTTGTCGGCGTCCTTGCGCGGATCGTATTTGGCGCCGTCGGCATCGTTGGCCTCGTCCATGGCCTCGATGCGTTCCTGGTCGCGCTGCGAGATGCGGCCCAGGTAGCCGATCACGTGCGAAGCCGACTCGCCCAGCGGGTACTGCCGGAACAGCCGCGCGCGCACATCCACGCCCGGGAAGCGGAAGCGCTGCGCGGAGAAGCGCGCCACTTCCTCGTCGCTCAGCTGGCTGCGGATCGGCAGGCTTTCAAAGCTGCGCGACTCTTCCATCAGCCGCTTGAAGCGGCGCCGGTCGCGCGGCTGGATATCCACCAGCGCCGACAGGCCTTCGATGGTGTTGTCCAGCGTATCGCCCAGCTTGGACGGCGTGATCTCCAGCGTGTACGCGGAATAATTGCGCGCCAGCACGATCCCGTTGCGGTCCATGATGATGCCGCGGTTGGGCTCGATCGGCGCCACCGAGATGCGATTGTCCTCGGCCTTGGCCGAGTACTGGTCATGCTTGTACCACTGCAGCCACAGGAAGCGCGTGAACAGCAGGCCAAAGCAGATCACCGTGAACAGGGCCGCGGCCGCCACGCGGATGCGGAAGCGGCCGATTTCCAGTTCGACGTTGCGGATTTCGGTCATGGTACTGCGTTGGCCAGGGATGAGCGTTTAGGTGCGGTCAGGTGCGTGCGGCGTCAGATCGGACGCGTCTCGTCGACATCGCTCGAACGGCGCTGCGGCGCCAGCAGCAGGCTGGTGGCCAGCGGCCACAGCAGCGCCTCGATCGCCGGTGCCAGCAGCAGTTGCCAGCCCGGCAGCGGCGCGCCCATGGCCAGCCGGATCAGCACCGGCACCGCGTGCACGACGAACAGCAGCGGCAGCACGTGCAGCGCCTGGGTATAGACGGTGAACCACAGCACGCGGCGGTGGATGGTGATGGCGAAGTAGGCCAGCAGAGTGTAGGCCAGTGCGTGCTCGCCCAGCAGCCGGGCATCGTGCACGTCCATCAGCAGGCCCAGCAGGAAGGCCACGCCCATGCCCACCTTGCGCGGCTGGTGGATGTTCCAGAACACCAGCACCAGCGCCACCATGTCGGGGACCCACAGCGTGGTGCCCCAGGGCATCAGGTTGAACAGGAACGCCAGCACGAAGCTGAAGGCGATAAAGGCGGGATTGACCGGCCGCAGCAGGTATTGGGGATTGGTCACCGTGGTGCCTCCTTGGCGGGTGCGGCCTTGGCAGCCGCTGCGCTATCGGCGGCAGCGCGTGCCGCAGCGGACTTGGCGCCCTTGACCGGCGCCTCCGGCTTGGCCTCGACCGTTTCCCGCGCGGGAATGGCCGCGTCGTAGCGCACCACCAGCAGCAGGCGGTGCGCGCGCACGCCGGCCACCGGCTCGCAGTACACGCGCGAAAACGCGGTATCGGCCTTGCGCTCGATATGGACGATCTTTGCCACCGGCAGGCCCGGCGGGTAGGTGCCGTCCAGGCCCGAGGTCACCAGCAGGTCGCCCTGCTGCAGGTCGGCGGCGGCGGCCATGAAGCGCAGGTCCAGCTGGCCCGCGCGCGCGCCGCCGAAGGCCACGCTGCGCAGCCCGTTGCGCACCACCTGCACGGGGATGGCCTGGTCCTTGTCGGTGAGCAGCGTCACCTCGGACTGGAACGGCGACACGCGCGTGACCTGCCCCACCACGCCGCGCTCGTCGATCACCGGGTAGCCGGCGCGCAGGCCGTGCTGGCTGCCCTTGTCGATCACGATACGCTGGGTGTAGGGATCGCGCGCGTCATACAGGATCTCGGCGGCCGTCACCGGCGTGGCCGACTGCTGCGCCAGCCCGAGCAGCTTGCGCAGCTGGTTGTTCTCGGACTCCAGCTGCGCCTGGCGCACCGAGGCCTGGGCCTGCTGCACGGCGTTCTGGCGCAGTTCGCGGTTTTCGGTGGCGAGCATCGCCGACGACTGCGCATAGTCGAACATCGTGCGCAGTGCGTCGCGCGGCGTCAGCACCAGGCGTTCGACCGGCATCAGCACGGTGGCGGCAACCTGCCGGCCCACGCTGAGCGCGTCGAAACGGGCATCGACCACCAGCAGCGCCAGCGCGATACCCACGTACAGGACCAGCCTGGCGACAGCCGAGGTGCCTTGCTTGAAGAGCGGCGGAGGGGAGTAATCCATTTACCCGAACAAAGGCCAAAGCCCACGCGGAAACGCCCCGCCGCCCGCCGTGCCACGCCCGGGTCCCTTGCGGGGACGGGAGCGGCACGGCCGGGCGGCGGGAACTGCCAGGGCCCGGCCCCGGCGGATGAGGCGCCGCGACGCCGCCCTGATCGCTGGATCCGGCAGGCCGCGCATCGCCACGTGAGCGTCCTTCTTACTCGTAGGAGAAGATGCTGCCGAGCTTGTCCATGCGTTCCAGCGCCATGCCGGAACCGCGCACCACGCAGGTCAGCGGGTCTTCGGCCACCAGCACCGGCAGGCCGGTTTCTTCCGCCAGCAGGCGGTCCAGGTCGCGCAGCAGCGCGCCGCCGCCGGTCAGCATCATGCCGCGTTCGGCGATGTCGGCACCCAGTTCGGGCGGGGTCTGTTCCAGCGCGATCTTCACCGCCGAAACGATCTGGTTCAGCGGATCGGTAAGGGCTTCGAGGATTTCATTGGACGACACGGTGAAGGCGCGCGGGATGCCTTCGGACAGATTGCGGCCCTTGACTTCCATCTCGCGGACTTCGGAGCCCGGGAAGGCCGAGCCGATTTCCTTCTTGATCGCTTCGGCGGTCTGTTCGCCGATCAGCATGCCGTAGTTGCGGCGGATGTAGTTGACGATGGCCTCGTCGAACTTGTCGCCGCCCACGCGCACCGAACCCTTGTAGACCATGCCACCCAGCGAGATGATGCCCACCTCGGTGGTGCCGCCGCCGATATCCACCACCATCGAGCCCGACGGCTCGGACACCGGCAGGCCGGCGCCGATCGCGGCCGACATCGGCTCCTCGATCAGGTAGACCTGGCTGGCACCGGCGCCCAGCGCCGATTCGCGGATGGCGCGGCGCTCGACCTGGGTCGAGCCGCACGGCACGCAGATGATGATGCGCGGGCTCGGGCGCAGCAGCTTGCTGTCGTGCACCATCTTGATGAATTGCTTGAGCATCTGCTCGGTGACGGTGAAGTCGGCGATCACGCCGTCCTTCATCGGGCGGATCGCCTCGATATTGCCCGGCACCTTGCCCAGCATCTGCTTGGCTTCCTTGCCCACCGCCGTGATGGTCTTCTTGGCGTTGGGGCCGCCTTCCTGGCGGATCGCGACGACCGAGGGCTCGTCCAGCACGATGCCCTTGTCGCGCATGTAGATCAGCGTGTTGGCGGTGCCGAGGTCGATCGCCAGGTCGTTGGAGAAGTAGCTGCGGAGAAATCCGAACATCAGGAATCCTGTCTGTGGTGGTGTTCGCGGGTAGGCGAAGCGGCCGGCACCGCGAACGGCCCGGCCACGAAATACGTTGTGTTGAATACGGAATGGTTCCCGGCTTCCCGGTCCGCCCGCCGTCCGGCACGGGGCTGCCCGGGCCGGGATGGAATGGGAACGGCAGTCGCCGGCGCACCGCGCGCGCCGGCCCTACGGGAACCTTTGATTAGACCCCGCGGAAAAGTTCGCGGAAATGTGCAGGCACCGGCGCACCATATCGAATCACTGCGACATGCGCTGGCCGGCTGCAGAGGCCTAATCAGAGGACCCAGGTCCGCCCTTCGGGCGCCTGTGGATGCCAGGCGCAAGCGCGCCGGCCAGCGGCCGGCTTGCGGCCATGTGGCGTAAGCGTTGCCAAGGGTCGGTAACTCGCAATGATACCTTATAATTCCTGCTGCTTCGGGCGTTTACAGCCTGAAAATACCTGTAATTCCGACGACTCCGGGGCGCCACTCCGGCGCCCCCGGTCAGGCCACGGGCCGTGCGACGCAGCCGCCCCATGAGCCAGCCGCCGGCGCAGCCCGCGCCCCCGCATCCGAGCATCCGAACCACCACGCCATGGCCCTCGCTCTATCCGACGTCAAGCGCATCGCCCACCTGGCCCGCATCGAAATCAGCGATGACGAGGCCGCCCAGACGCTTGCGCAGCTGAACAACTTTTTCTCGCTGGTCGAGCAGATGCAGGCGGTCGACACCACCGGTATCGAGCCGCTGGCCCACCCGCTGTCAGCCGTGCGCGACATGGTCCAGCGCCTGCGCGAGGACGTGGTCACCGAATCCGACCGCCGCGCCGACTACCAGCGCCCCGCGCCGGCCACCGAAGACGGCCTGTACCTGGTGCCCAAGGTCATCGAATGACCGCCGCCCGGCCCGGACCCGACGCACCCGTGCATGCCTGTCCGGCGCCGGCCACCCGCCAGTACGCCACCCCCTGATGCCAACCGACTGTCATGCCCTTTTCCGCTGATTCCGTGACCTCCCTGCGCCAGCTAGCCGATGCGCTGGCCGCGCGCTCCGTCTCCGCCGAGGAACTCGCACGCGAGTACCTGGCCCGCATCGAGCAGGCTGCCGCGCTCAACGCGTTTATCCACGTCGATGCCGAGCGGACCCTGGCGCAGGCGCGCGCCGCCGATGAACGCCGCGCCCGCGGCGAGGCCGCGCCGCTGACCGGCGTGCCGATCGCGCACAAGGACGTGTTCGTCACGCGCGGCTGGCGTGCCACCGCCGGCTCGAAGATGCTGGCCAACTATGAAAGCCCGTTCGACGCCACCGTGGTCGAACGCATGGCCGCGGCCGGCATGGTCACGCTGGGCAAGACCAATATGGACGAGTTCGCGATGGGCTCGTCCAACGAGAACTCGCATTTCGGCCCGGTGCGCAACCCCTGGGACACCAGCCGCGTGCCCGGCGGCTCGTCGGGCGGCTCGGCCGCGGCCGTGGCCGCCGGCCTGGCCCCCGCCGCCACCGGCACCGACACCGGCGGCTCGATCCGCCAGCCGTCGTCGTTCTCGGGCATCACCGGCATCAAGCCGACCTACGGCCGCGTGTCGCGCTACGGCATGATCGCCTTCGCCTCGTCGCTGGACCAGGCCGGCCCGATGGCCCATAGCGCTGAAGACTGTGCGCTGCTGCTCAACGCCATGGCCGGCTTCGACCCCAGGGACTCCACCAGCATCACGCCCGCGCAGGGCGGCGTGGACGAGGACTACACCCGCCTGCTGGGCCAGCCGCGCGCCGGCGCCACTACCGAGCGCCCGCTCGCCGGCCTGCGCATCGGCCTGCCGAAGGAATACTTCGGCAAGGGCCTGTCGGCCGACGTCGAGCAGGCCGTGCGCGCCGCGCTGGCCGAGTATGAAAAGCTGGGCGCCACGCTGGTCGAGGTGACGCTGCCAAAGACCGAGCTGTCGATCCCGGTGTACTACGTGATCGCGCCGGCCGAGGCCTCGTCCAACCTGTCGCGCTTTGACGGCGTGCGCTACGGCCACCGCGCGGCCGAATACCGCGACCTGCTCGACATGTACAAGAAGAGCCGCGCCGAAGGCTTCGGCGCCGAGGTCAAGCGCCGCATCATGGTCGGCACCTATGTGCTGTCGCATGGCTACTACGACGCCTACTACCTGCAGGCGCAGAAGATCCGCCGCATCATCGCCGACGACTTCCAGCGTGCCTTCGCCCAGTGCGACGTGATCATGGGGCCGGTGGCGCCGACGGTGGCGTGGAAACTGGGCGAGAAGACCTCGGACCCGGTGCAGATGTACCTGGCCGATATCTTCACGCTGTCGACCAGCCTGGCCGGCCTGCCCGGCATGAGCGTGCCGTGCGGCTTTGGCGAGGCCGGCATGCCGGTGGGCCTGCAGCTGATCGGCAACTACTTCGACGAGGCGCGCCTGCTGCAGACCGCGCACGCGTTCCAGCAGGCGACCGACTGGCACCTGCGCCGTCCGGGCAAGGCATGAACATGACCGCGCGCTCCTCGCTGACCCTGCGCCTGATGGCCGCGGCCGCGCTCGCCGCGGCGGTGGCCGGCTGCATCCCGCTGCCGGGCGGGCTGGGCCGGCCCGCTCCAATCGCCAGCCGCGACATCGACCTGGCCGGCGACTGCCGCCGCACCGAGGAAGACGGCTTCCGCGAAGACGCCCAGCTGCGCGTGTCGGACAACAGCGTGCAGCAGCTGTCGTGGAAGCTGTGGGTAGGCAAGCGCGGCTCGTGCAGCTTCAACCTGGCGGACTTCCGCCAGGTCCAGAAGAAGCCGCATATCGAGCTGCGCGCCAATGACGGCAGCGGCTGCAAGCTGATGGTCTGGCAGGACCCGCGCCGCGTTACGCTGGCGCACGCCAACTGCCAGCAGCGCTGCACCCCCGGCGTCTACGAAGAAGCCTGGCCCGTGATGTTCGAGCCGGGCAGCGGCGCCTGCGCCCGCACGCGCTGAAGCCACCGAAGCCGGCCATGACCCACGCACCCGCCACCCCGCAACGCTCACCGCGCACCGCCCGTCCGGCGGTGGCGGTGCTGCGCGCCGCGGTGGCACTGGGGCTGGGCGCATGGCTGGCCGGCGCATCCGCGCATACACCGGAACTGCCCGCGCCCGCGCTGGCGCAGCCGGCGCCGCTGACGCCCGCCGGCGTGCTGGCGCCGAATGCGGTGAGCCGGGCCGCGCCAGGATCCGCGGCCACGGCACCCGTGCCGGCGCAGCGTGTCCAGCTGCGCGGCGATGCGGCCACGCCCGCGCTCACCGCCTACTGGTTCCTGCCGCGCGAGGGCGCCACCCCGCGCGCGCTGCCGGTGGTGGTGGCGTTGCACGGCTGCGGCGGCCTGCTGTCCGCGCGCCCCGCGCGCGCGAGCGCGGCGGGTGCCGCCGGAACCGCCCAGGCGGACGTTTCCGGACTGCTGCAGCAACGCTACCGCGAATACGCGCACTGGCTGAACGAGCGCGGCTATGCCGTGCTGATGCCCGACAGCTTCAGCGCGCGCGGCAGGCCCCACGGCATCTGCTCCGAACCCATCGACGCGCGCGGCATCGACGACCGCACGCGCCGCGCCGATGCGCTGGCCGCGCTGCGCTGGGTGGCGCAGCAGCCGGCGGTCGACACCGCGCGTATCGTGCTGCTGGGCTGGTCCAACGGCGCGCAGGCGGTGCTGGCTACCGTCGATGCCAGCCGCCCGTGGCCGGCCGGCACGCCCCAGGTGGAGCGCGCGGTGGCGTTCTACCCGGGCTGCAGGCGCGCCGTGCAGCAGCACAACTTCCGCCTGCGCGCGCCTATGCTGCTGATGATCGGCGGCGCCGACGACTGGACGCCCGCCACCCGCTGCGCCATGCTGCAAAGCGCGGTGCTGGCGCGCCAGCCGGGCGCGCGCTTCCGGCTGGAGATCTACCCCGGCGCCTATCACGGCTTTGACGGCACCAGCGAGCTGCATATGCGCCGCGACGTACCGGCGGGCATGCGCAAGACCCAGGGCGTCACCGTCGGCGGCGATGCGGTGGCCCGCGTGGCCGCGCTGGCCCAGCTCGACTCATGGCTTGCCAGCCCCGACCCCTGAGGGCCGGGGCAAGACCAGACTGAACCCCGGGGCGGCTGCGCCGCTCCACCGCAACAGACAGAACCGAAAGAACCGAACAGGAATACCGCCATGCAATGGGAAGTGGTGATCGGCCTCGAAACGCACGCTCAGCTTTCGACGGCCTCCAAGATTTTTTCCGGCACCTCCACCGCCTTCGGGGCCGAGGCCAACACGCAGGCCTCGCCGGTGGACCTGGCGCTGCCGGGCGTGCTGCCGGTGCTCAACAAGGGCGCGGTCGAGCGCGCCATCCAGTTCGGCCTGGCGATCGGCGCCACCATTTCGCCGCGCAGCGTCTTTGCGCGCAAGAACTACTTCTACCCCGACCTGCCCAAGGGCTACCAGATCAGCCAGTATGAGATCCCGGTGGTACAGGGCGGCACCATCACCATCCAGGTCGAAGGCAAGAAGGGCGAGTTCTACGAAAAGACCGTCAACCTGACCCGCGCCCACCTGGAAGAAGACGCGGGCAAGTCCCTGCACGAAGACTTTGCCGGCATGACCGGCATCGACCTGAACCGCGCCGGCACCCCGCTGCTGGAAATCGTCACCGAGCCCGACATGCGCAGCGCCGCCGAAGCCGTGGCCTATGCCAAGGCGCTGCACTCGCTGGTGGTGTGGCTGGGCATCTGCGATGGCAACATGCAGGAAGGCAGCTTCCGCTGCGACGCCAACGTGTCGGTGCGCCCGCTCGGCCAGAAGGAATTCGGCACCCGCCGCGAAATCAAGAACCTGAATTCGTTCCGATTCCTGCAGCAGGCCATCGAGTACGAAGTGCAGTGGCAGATCGCCGAGATCGAGGACGGCCGCAAGATCCAGCAGGCCACCGTGCTGTTCGACCCGGAAACGGGCGAAACGCGCGCCATGCGCACCAAGGAAGACGCGCACGATTACCGCTACTTCCCAGACCCCGACCTGATGCCGCTGGAAATCGACGCGAGCTGGGTCGAGCGCGTGCGCGGCGAGCTGCCGGAACTGCCGGTGGCGATGCAGGCGCGCTTTGTCTCGCAGTACGGCCTGTCGGCCTATGACGCCACCACGCTGACCGCGACCAAGGCCTTCGCCGCCTACTACGAGGCCGTGGTGGCCGACGCCGGCGCCGCCAACGCCAAGCCCGCGGCCAACTGGCTGATGGGCGACGTGGCCTCGCAGCTGAACCGCGAAGGCATCGCCATCGACGCCGCACCGGTCACGCCGGCGCAACTGGCCAGGCTGCTCGCGCGCATCGCCGACGGCACGGTATCGAACAACACCGCCAAGAAGGACGTGTTCCCGGCGATGTGGGCCGGCGAGCACGGCGGCGATGCCGACGCCATCATCGCGGCCAAGGGCCTGAAGCAGATGTCCGACACCGGCGAGCTGGAGAAGATCATCGACGACGTGCTGGCCGCCAACGCCAGGTCGGTCGAGGAATTCCGCGCGGGCAAGGAGAAGGCGTTCAATGCGCTGGTCGGGCAGGCGATGAAGGCGACCAAGGGCAAGGCCAATCCGGCGCAGGTGAATGAGCTGCTGAAGAAGAAGCTGGGGTAAGGGCTGGCTGACAGGGCCAGCGAACCGCTGCGGCAGGCGTATCCTACTGGCCTGCTCTAAAAGTCAGGAGATCCCCCATGAGCTGGTCCGCCCACCAATACGTCGCCTTCGAAGACGAACGCACCCGCCCGGTCCGCGACCTGGTGGCTGCCATCCCCAATGAGATCGCGCGCAGCGCGGTGGATATCGGCTGCGGGCCGGGCAACTCCACCGAGGTGCTGCTGGCGCGCTATGCGGGGGCGTCGGTGACCGGGCTGGACAGCTCGCAGGACATGGTCGATGCGGCGCGCAAGCGCCTGCCCGCGGTGCAGTTCCGCGTGGCCGACATCGGCGCCTGGGACGAGGCCGGGCCCTATGACGTGATCCTGGCCAATGCCGTGCTGCAGTGGCTGCCTGACCACGCCAGCCTGTTCCCGGCACTGGTATCCAGGCTCGCTCCCGGCGGCACGCTGGCCGTGCAGATGCCGGACAACCTGGAAGAACCCGCGCACCGGCTGATGCGCCAGGTGGCGACGGAAAGCCCGTGGGCAGAAAAGCTCGCCGGCGCCAGCAAGGCCCGCGCCGAGCGTGCCCCGGCGCAGTGGTACTACGAGCTGTTGCGCCCGCTGTGCCAGCGCGTGGACGTATGGCTGACCACGTACCACCATCCGCTGGCGGGCGGCCCGGCCGCGGTGGTGGAGTGGTTCAAGGGCAGCGGCCTGCGCCCCTTCCTGCAACCGCTGGACGAGGCCGAGCGCGCCGCCTACCTGGCGCGCTACCAGACCGAGATTGCCAAAGCGTACCCGGCGCTGCCGGACGGGTCGGTGCTGCTGCCGTTCCCGCGCCTGTTTATCGTCGCGACGCGCTGAGGCCAGCCCTACGCCGGCTTGTGGCACACCGCTTCGATGTTGTGCCCGTCCGGATCCAGCACGAAGGCGCCGTAGTAGTTGGGGTGGTAGTGCGCGCGGATGCCCGGCGCGCCGTTGTCGCGCCCGCCCGCGGCCAGCGCCGCGCGATGGAAGGCATCGACGGTCTCGCGGCTGTCCACGCGGAAGGCCACATGCAGCGGCGGCTGGTTGGGCGTGCCGCGGTGGATCCAGAAGTCGGGTTGCCCCGGTGGGCCGAAGCCTGCGACATCGGTGCTGCCGGTGACGCTGGCCGGGAATTCCTTGTCCAGCACATAGCCGATGGCGCCCAGCGCCGCCTGGTAGAAGGCGCGGCTCTTGCCGTAGTCACTGACGCTTACGCCGGTGTGGTCGATCATGGGTCGCTTCCTTTCAACGGTGGGAGGGGGCTCAGGCCAGGTCCAGCACGCTCATGGTGGCGTTCAGGCGGCTGACCAGCACCGATTCACCGTGGACGTCGGCGAAGACATCCGCCTCCACCACGATGATCGAACGGCCGGACTTGAGCACATCGGCACGGCAGCGCAGCCGTTCGCTGCGCACGGCCCTGAGCAGGTTGATCTTGAACTCCGCGGTGACCACGTGCTGGCCTGCCTCCAGGATGGTGGATGCCGCCGCGCCCGCGGTGTGGTCCGCGATGGTGGCCTGCACGCCCGCATGGACGATGCCGCCGTGCTGCAGGTGGCGCGGCGCAATGGCCAGCGTGGATTCGCACCAGCCGGGCCCGCAGTCCGCCAGCGTGATGCCGACATCGTTGACAAAGGCGGCCTGGCGAAAGCCCGCCTCGATGGTGTCGCGCAGCAGAAGCCGTTCCTGTTCGGTGGTCATGGCTGTTCCTTGTCGGGTCACTGCATCACCGGGATGTGCGCATTGCAGCGTGAAGGCGCGGGGCTGTCAACCATCCATGCGCCTGTTACGCCGCGCGGAAGCGGGCCGGCGTGCCGTCGCCTACACTGGAAGCATCCGCGACCCGAGTGCGCGCCTGAGCGCATGCAGCCCGCAATGATCGCCGACACCCATCCCCCCACACTGCGCCGCAAGACGCGGCCCGCCGCGGCCTTTGCCGCGCTGACGCAGGCAAGCCTGGCGCGCATCGAAGCGAGCCTGGCCCAGTTGCTGCACCGCGACGAGCCCGAAGACCTGCACGCGCTGCGCGTGGCGGTGCGCCATGCGCGCGCGGTGCTCTGGGCCCTGGGGCCGTCGTTGCCGCGGCAGGAGCGCGATCGCTGGAAGCATGACCTGCGCATGCTGGCGCGCGCCACCAGCGACGTGCGCGACTGGGACGTATTCCTGGCCGAAACCATCGCCCCGGCACGCAAACTGGAACCGGACGATACCGTGCTGTCGGCCATCGCCGACACCGCCCGAGAGCGCCGCGACACCGCACGGCAAACCATGCTGGCGGCCCTGGCCGGTTACCGTGACTGGCCGCTGCCAGCGCTGCATCGCGACCTGGCGCACCTGGCCCAGCTGGCCGCCCGCGCCCGCAATGGCGGTGGCCGCCTCGGGCCCTTTGCGCGCAAGCGCGTGCGCCGCGGCCGCAAGCGCCTGCGCGCGCTGGCAAAGGCCGCACGCCGCGGCGATCCCCGCGCGGTGCATGAGCAGCGCATCGCCGGCAAGCGACTGCGCTATGTGATCGAGGCATTCGAGCCGGTGCTGCCATCCCGCTACACCAGGGACCTGCATCGCAAGCTGGTCAAAGGGCAGGCAAAGCTCGGCCGCCTTGTCGACGGCATCGTCGCGCGCCGGCTGCTGGCCGATTGCCTGCAGGCGCAGGCAATGCCGGACGAGGCGCCGCCGCGCCCGCTGCCCGGTGCCAGCTGACCACCCGCCCGCCATGGCGGCCTGCCCACCGCGTGCCACGCCAACCGCACCCGATCTGCGACAATAGCGCCATGACTGCTCCCCAGGTTCCCATTGCCGCCATCGCCACCGCGCCCGGACGCGGCGGCATCGGCGTGGTGCGCGTGTCGGGCCCCGATGTTGGCCCCGTGATGCGCGCCGTCTGCGGCCAGGCACTGAAGCCGCGCCACGCCACCTACCTGCCGTTCCTCGATGGCCATGGCAAGGTCATCGACCACGGCCTGGCGCTGTATTTCCCGGCGCCCAATTCCTATACCGGCGAGGAAGTGCTCGAGCTGCAGGGCCACGGCGGGCCGGTGGTGATGCAGATGCTGCTGACACGCTGCCTGCAAGCGGGCGACGGCATCGGCCTGCGCCTGGCAGAGCCCGGCGAGTTCACGCGGCGCGCCTTCCTCAACGACAAGCTCGACCTGGCCCAGGCCGAGGCCGTGGCCGACCTGATCGAAGCCAGCACCGAGGCCGCGGCGCGCTCGGCGGCGCGTTCAATGGAGGGCGAATTCTCCAACGCCATCCGCCAGCTTGTGGACAAGGTCATCCACCTGCGCATGCTGGTCGAAGCCACGCTGGACTTCCCCGAAGAAGAGATCGATTTCCTGGGCCAGTCCG
This sequence comes from Cupriavidus sp. GA3-3, assembly GCF_000389805.1. Lineage (NCBI taxonomy): Bacteria > Pseudomonadati > Pseudomonadota > Betaproteobacteria > Burkholderiales > Burkholderiaceae > Cupriavidus > Cupriavidus sp. GA3-3. Next base: position 246,052 of record NZ_KB944501.1, on the reverse strand, counting down.
ACGCGCGCGGCCAGCTTGCCACCATCCGCACCGAACTGAGCGGCGTGCTGGCGCAGGCGCGCCAGGGCGCGCTGCTGCGCGAGGGCCTGTCGGTGGTGCTGGCGGGCCAGCCCAACGTGGGCAAGTCGTCGCTGCTGAACGCGCTGGCCGGCGCGGAGCTGGCCATCGTCACGCCCATCGCCGGCACCACGCGCGACCGCGTGCGCGAGACCATCCAGATCGACGGCATCCCGCTGCATATCATCGACACCGCCGGCCTGCGCGAGCATGCCGCCGACGAAGTCGAGCGCATCGGCATCGAACGCACCTGGGACGCCATCCGCCGCGCCGACATCGTGCTGCACCTGGTCGACGCCACCGACTACCTGCGCCATGGCCTGTCAGAGACTGACGACGCCATCGACGACCAGCTCAGCGGCCAGCTGCCGCCGGGCTCGCCGATCGTGCGCATCGTCAACAAGATCGACAAGGCGCCCGCGGTTGGCGATGTCGTCTTCGGCGGCAACCGCCCGCACGTGGTCGCCGCCAACGGCCCCAACCCGACCGAGATCTGGATCTCGGCGCGCACCGGGGCCGGCATTGAACTGCTGCGCCGTGAGCTGCTGCGGCTGGTGGGCTGGCAGTCGGGCAATGAAGGCAACTTCCTGGCGCGCGAGCGGCACCTGACGGCGCTGCGGAATGCGCAATCGCACCTGGATATCGCCGCCGAGCAGGCCGAGCACCAGGCGCAGGCGCTGGACCTGTTTGCCGAAGAACTGCGGCTGGCACAGGATTGCCTGAACAGCATTACGGGTGAGTTCACCAGTGATGATCTGCTGGGGACGATCTTTACGCGGTTTTGCATCGGAAAATAAGGCACAGCGCCTGACCTCAATCCAGGCTCAGCTGCGAGGTCTTGATGGTTTCGCTCCAGCGCAAGCGTTCCGCCGTGACAAAGGCGGCGAATCTCTCCTGTGCCTGTCCGCCTGGAATACCGCCCATCCGGCTGATTTCGGTAACCACGTCCGGGGCGCGCAGGACCGCGACCAGGTGCTCATGCAGCCTGGCTGCGATCTCCGGCGGCGTGCCGGCTTTCACAAAGATGCCGATCCACGCCGTCGACAAGAGGTTGCCCACCCCGGTTTCCTCCATGGTCGGCACCTCGGGCAGGCTGGGGATTCGCCGTGCCGACGTCACGGCGAGCGGGCGCAGCTTGCCGGCCCGGATATGCGGCAGGGCCTGGGTCAGGTTGTCGAACTGGAAAGTCGTTTCACCGGCCAGCAGCGCGGTGGTCGCCGGCGTGGAACCGCGATAGGGAACGTGAATGGCATCCGTTCCCGTGCGCTGCTTGAGCAGTTCGCCGGTCAGGTGGCTGGTCTGGCCGATGCCGGAGGAGCCGAAGGACAGCTTTCCCGCCTGCGCCCTCATTTGCGCGACCAGGTCGGCGGCGCTCCGGATCGGCGACTGTGCGTTGACGACCAGGACGCTGGGAAAAGAGATGACATCGGTAATCCCCACCAGGTCGTCCGGCTTGTATGGCAGGGTCTTGTAGGCGCTGTAGTTGATGGCCTGCGGCCCGACATTCCCCGCCAGGAGCGTGTAGCCGTCGGCGGGCGCGCGTAGCGCCGCCTGTGTGCCGATGATGCCCCCGCTGCCGGGCCGGTTGTCCACGATGACAGGCTGGCCAAGGCGAAGGCTCAGTTTCTGCGCGAGCAGGCGGATGGGAATATCGATCGTGCCCCCTGCCGCGCCCGGCACGATGATGGTAACCGGCCGCGCAGGCCACGCCGCGCCCGTTTGCGCGGACACAGCCGGGGCCGCCATCATTGCGCCCAGGGCAGCGGCAAGTGCGAGCGCCAGGCGCCTGGTACTGCGGAGTGCTTGCATGGCATTGCCTCTTTCTTCTCAGTGTTGTCCTGTTCACGCCTGCGAGCGATGGTCGGCATCGACAAAGCGCCCGAGATGCGCCGAGGCATTGCCGAGCAGTGCATCGTTGGCCATCAGGCGCTTGCTGTAGTGACTGATCGGGGTTTCGTCCTGCATGCCGATCGCCCCATGCAGTTGCAGGGCGTCAAGCGCAAGCACACGGCTGGCATGGCCAACCATGTACTTGGCGGCGCTGACGCGGCGCGAGCGCTCGGCCGGCGGCACCAGGGACCAGCCTGCAACGGCTTCGCGCACCAGCTGGCGTGCGGCATGCCAGCCGCGATAGTGGTCGGCCACCCGATGCTGAAGCACTTGCTGCTCTGAAAGGGTGCGGCCGAACTGCTTGCGCATGCGCATGTACTCAACCGTGAGGGCAAGCGATCGCCGCATGGCCCCGATGCTTTCCGCGCAGAGGGCGAGGGTGGCAAGTTCCAGCGCGTCGTCCAGCAACGCCGTGGCGTGGTCCGCGCCGCAGAGCAGCGCGGACGCAGGCAGTTCGACGTTGTCGAAGCGAATGTCCGCCGCGCTGCGCCCGTCGTGGAGCTGATAGGCACGCAGGCCGACACCGGCCGCCTGGCTCGGCACATCGAACAGCGCCAGCCCGCCTTCAGGCAGGCAAGCCGTAACAAACAGATGCTGCGCCTGGGCGGCGCCCATCACCAGCCGGTTGACGCCGTGCAGGCGCCAGTGCGCGCCATCCCAGCGCGCAACGGTTTCAGGATGGTGGACGTCGCGGCGGGACTGGCCCTCGCGATAAGCCAGCGCGCAGCGGGCCTGGCCGCTGGCCAGCGCTGCGAGCAGCGGTTCGCGTCCTTCTGCGTTCTCCGCGCCAAGCAGCACCTGCGTGCCGAGGACCGCGCTCCAGAGCATGGGCTCCACCACCAGGGCCTCGCCGAGCGCTTCCAGCAATGGCATGAGGTCGGACAGGGTGCCGCCCAGGCCGCCGTCGCACTCCGGGATCAGCAGGCCGGTCAGGCCCAGCTCGGCAAGGGCAGCCCATGCGGCAGGGTCGAAGCCGTCCCTGGCAGCCACGGTCTCGCGCCTGCGCTCGAAGCCGTAGTGCTTGTCCAGCCAGCGGCGCAGGGTGCCGTCCATGATCGCCTGCTGCTCGTCCATCTGGTCCTGGCGGGGGCGGTCGATCTCGGTCAGTCCGCCGAACACAGCCTTGGCAACGATCTGGCGTTGTATCTCCGACGAGCCCCCGGCCAGCGTGATGCCACGGTAGCGCCAGTAGTGCAGCGGAAAATTCTCGGCATGGCCAGGAGATAGCGGCTCCGGACTGGGCTCGCCATCGATCGCGCGGGGATCGAAGGGCAATGTTCGGGCGCCCAACGCATCCAGCTTGAACGTGTGCAGGTCCTGCAGCAGCAGGTTGCCATCGAGCTTGAGCAGCGAGGCTTCCAGCTCAGGGCTGCCGCCCTGCTCAGCAAACCGCACTGCCGGCCACCACGCGGCTTCGAGCGCGCGCATGCGAATGTCCAGCTCGGCATGCCGGCGCGCCAGCAAGGCATCGTCGATCTGCGCGCCGGGGCCCGGGCGCCATTTGCCGGCCAGTTTCGCGACGCTGGCCAGCTCCGCCTTGCAGTCTCCCACCCGGGCGACGAACAGGCGCTCGATCACCAGCAGTCCCTTGGCGATGGACCAGCCGGCGTGTTCCACGCCCACCAGGTTGGCCGCGGGCACCCGCACGTCGTCGAAGAACATCTGCACGTGGAAGTGCGCGCCGTTGATAAAGCGGATCGGCCGCACCGTCACGCCCGGTGTGCGCAGGTCCATCAGCAGCACCGAGATGCCCTCTTGCTTGCGTCGGGCAGACGGATCGGTGCGGACCAGCACCAGTGCCCAGTTGGCCCACTGGCCCAGGGTCTGCCAGATCTTGCTGCCGTTGACGACCCATTCGTCGCCATCGCGGCGCGCAACGGTGCGCAAAGACGCTAGGTCGGACCCGGCGTCGGGCTCGGAATAGCCTTGCGCCCAGAAGTCATCGAAGGACAGCATGCCGGGCAGGAAGCGCCGGCACTGCTCGGGCGTGCCATAGCGGATCAGCGTGGGTCCGATGGTATCGATGCCGAGATTGTCATAGCGCGGCGCGTCGCTGGCCGCCAGCTCTTCCCGGAAGATTGCCTGCTCCACCAGCGACCATCCCGGGCCGCCGTACTCCCGCGGCCAGCCAGGTGCCGCCCACCCGCGCGCATGCAGGATCCGCTGCCAGCGCACGGCCTGCTCGCGCGTCACCAGGCAATGGGCGCGCGAAGCGGCCCGGATATCGGGCGGGACCACCTCGCGCAGGAAGCTGCGAACCTCCTGGCGGAATGCTTCGAGGCGATCGGCTCGGGAATGATCTGGCATGGTTGGCCCTTTGATGAAAGCACTGCTGGGTTGCGTTCTCCTGACGGGATCACAGTCACCCTGGCGACCATGCCGGCTTGCGCTTCTCCACGAACGCCGCCACGCCTTCCTTTGCGTCATCGGTTACCGCGATATTCCCGAAGCTCTCCACCGCACCGGCTACGCCGCGGCGGTAGTCGGAGTCGTTGGCGCGCAGGAAGGCGGCGCGGCCCATCCGCACGATGGTGGGCGATTTCTCGCAGAAGGATTGCGCCAGCGCCCGGGCTTCGCGCATGACGTCCGGCTGCGGCACGACGCGGCTGACCAGGCCAAGCCGCCAGGCTTCGTCGGCATCGAATGCGCGCCCGGTGAACAGCAGGTCAAAGGCGCGGTGGCGCCCGACGATGCGCGGCAGATGCGTGTAGTGGATGGCAGGGATCATGCCGACGTCGATCTCGGGATAGCCAAATGTTGCGTCCTCGGCCGCGACGATCATGTCGCACGAGATGGCCAGGGTCATGCCACCGCCGCGCGCCGCACCCTCGACCGCCGCGATCGACGGCTTCTTCAGCTGGAACTGCGCCTCGCACAACCCCACATAGAGTTTCTCCACCAGCGCATAGAGCTGGCTCGGTGAAGACTGCTGCACGGCATCGAGCCGCAGGCCGGCACAGAAGCGGCGCGGGATGGCGCTGCCGAGGATGACGGCGCGCACCGAGTCGTCTTCGGCGGCGCGCCGCAAGGCGCCGATCAGATCGTCGATCATGGCCTCGTTCAGCGCATTGACTGGCAGGCTGTCCAGCTGGATTTCGGCGACCTGGTCGCGCACGGCATAGCGGATGGAGGACATGGATTCCATTGAGTGGATATGGGACGGGCTTCAGTTGACTTGGGGGCGGGCTTGCCTCGCGCTCACTACGTGACGGATCCGGCGACCGCCACGATGCCGTCGGCCTGGTAGCGCCGGATCATGTCGGGGCCAAAGCCTGCCTCGCGCAGAATTTCCTCGGTGTGCTGCCCCAGCAAGGGCGGCGCGCGGTGCGCCTGCCGCTTGCCGTCGCGAAACCGCACCGGCAAACCCATGTTCCGGACCGTGCCCAGCACCGGGTGTTCCGATTCGACCACCAGCTGCCGCGCCTCCAGCTGCGGGTGGGCAAGGGCCTGGTCGAGTGTGTGGATGGGCGAGCAGGCCACGCCTGCCACGCGCAATGCCTGCAGCCAGAATGCGACCGGCTGCGTGGCGATGCGGCGCTGCACGAGGTCCACGGTGCGCGCGAAGTTGGCCACGCGCGCCGCATTGGTGGCGAACGCGGGGTCATCGACGTGGTCGTGCAGCCCGGCGACCGTGCAGAAGCGGCGCCACTGGGCATCGTTGCCGACGCCGATCATGAGCGGGCCATCCGCTGCATCGAAGGCCTGGTACGGGGCCATGGCGGGGTGCGCGGTCCCCATGCGCGCCGGCGCCCGGCCGGTGCGCCAGTAGTTCTGCGCCATGTAGCCCATGAAGCCGAGCGCGGTATCGAGCAGCGAGACCTCCAGGTAGACGCCGTGCCCGGTCTTTTCGCGTTCGATCAACGCGGCCAGGATGCCGCTGAAGGCATGCATGCCCGTGCCCAGGTCGACCGGAGAGAAACTGGCGCGCGCCAGCTTGCCTGCCGGATCGCCCATGGTGCTAATCATGCCGCTGAACGCCTGCAGCATGACGTCATAGCCGGGCTCGTTGCCGAGCGGGCCGGTGCGGCCATAGCCGGAGATCTCGCAGTAGATCAGGCGGGGATTGCGCGCGCTCAGGCTGTCATGGTCCACGCCCAGCCGGGCCGCGGTGCCTCCGCCGAAGCCCTGCAGCACGATGTCCGCGCCGGCGGCCAGGGTCTGCACGAGCTGCTGTCCCTCGGCGGTCTTGAGGTCGACCGCGATGCTGCGCTTGTTGTGGTTGACCGAAAGGAAGGTTGCCGACTGGCCCTGCTCCTGCGGCAGCCAGGCGCGGGTATCGTCCCCCACGCCGATCGGCTCGACCTTGACGACGTCGGCGCCGAGTTCCCCCAGATACTGGCCGCACAGCGGGCCGGCCAGCACCTTGCTCAGGTCCAGCACGCGAATTCCTTGTAGCGCAAGCATGGGCAGTTTCAATGGATGTAAAGTCGGATGAGAGGGCCGGGTGGCGGCTATTCCGCCCGAATGCCAATGCTGCGGGCTGCGGCAGTCCAGCGTTCAGCATCGCGGTCGACAAAGGCCTGCACTTGCGCCGGGGCGATCAGGAGCGGCTCTGCGCCACGCGCGGCCAGGGCGCGCTGATAGGCGGGATCGGCCAGCGCCCTGGCCAGGGCCTGGCGCAGCGCGGACACGATCTCAGGCGGGGTCCTGGCCGAAGCCTGGAGCGACAGCCAGTACTTCAGGGCCAGGCCGCCGTAGCCCGCCTCCTTCATGGTGGGGACGGCCGGCAACAGCGGCGACCGCTCTGCCGAGGTGATCGCCAGCCCCTTCAGCTTGCCGCCCTGAATCTGGCCCACGCAGGTGGTCATGCTGTCGAACAGGAAGTCCACCTGGCCCGCCATCACATCGCTGCTGGCCGGCGCGCTGCCCTTGTACGGCACTTCAATGGCCGAGAAGCCGGCCAGCCGCTGGAGCAGCGCACCGTAGATATGCGGAGAACTCCCCGGCCCGTAGGTGGCAAAGGTGAGGTTGCCGGGCCGCTGCTTGCCAAGCCTGACCAGGTCGCCCATGGTCGAGACACCGAGCTTGCCCGGATGGACCACCAGCACGTTCGGCACGGTGGCGGCAATGCCGATGGCCACAAAATCGCGCTGCGGCAGGAAGCGCGCGGCTGGGTACATCAGGGGATTGACCGCCTGCATGCCGACCGTGTTCAGCAGCAGGGTATGGCCATCGGCCTCCGTGTCCAGCACGAACTGCGCTCCCAGGTTGCCGCTGGCGCCTGGCTTGTTCTCGACCACGACCGGCTGCGCCAGCACCTGCGCGAGATGCTTCGCGGCCAGGCGCGCGACGAAATCGCCCGGACCTCCCGCCGCGAACGGCACCACGATCCTGACCGGCCTGGAAGGCCAGCCCTGTGCAAACCCGTGCCGGGCCAGCAAGGCGGCGACAGTGCCGAGCAGCAGGGTGCGGCGGCTGAATGTCATGGCAGTCTCCGGTGTGGTTCCCTTGTCCCTGGCCGGACACGCTTGCCTGGCAGGATGGGAATCTGGTTGCCACTATGGCGCCGGCCTTGCTATAAGTAAAAGACCGTTTCACGATGCCATACATATAATTTCTATATACTGAGCTCCCCGCCTTGTCGCGCGTTTGCTGGAAATCCCATCATGGCCATTGATATACGGGATCTGCGGTGCTTCCTGGCCGTCGTGTCCGCAGGCTCGATCTCGCGGGCGGCCGAGCACTTGCACCTGGCCCAGCCGGCGCTGAGCCTCCAGATCAAGCAACTCGAGCAAGAACTACGCGTCAGGCTGTTCGACCGTACCCAGAGGGGCGTGCTACCCACGGCGGCCGGCCTGCGCTTCGTGAGCCACGCCAAGGACATCCTGACCCGCGTCGACCTGGCCTGCGAGGATGTCCGCGACTTCGTGGCCGAGCCGGCGGGCCGTGTCGCGATCGGCCTGCCCCAGTCCATGGCGCAGATCCTGACCCTGGCGCTGGTGCGCGAGACGCTGGCGCGCTGGCAGAAGATCCAGCTCCAGATCATCGAACTGAGCACGGGCTATATCCCGGAGCGCCTGCTCAGCGGGCACATCGACATCGGCCTGACCTTCCAGGTGGATCCTGGCGCCGGGCTGCTGTTCGAGCATCTGCTGGACGAGGACCTGGTCCTGGTGGGACCCCCTGGCGCGCTCCATGGGGCGCCGAATGCCAGCGGCAGTCCGGGCACGGTCGGCCAGGTCGCCTTCGCCGAACTGGCTGACTACGCCATGCTCCTGCCGGCCGGGCTGCATGGCCTGCGCGCGCTGATCGACCGCCATGCGAAATCCCATCACGTCAGCTTGCGCGTGCTGGCGGAGGTCAACGCCATTCCGCAGTTGATCGAGCTGGCCGCGGCGGGAGTCGGCTTCACCATCCTGTCCTATGCGTCGGTCCGCCGCGAATTGCGCAGCGGCTTGCTGTCCGCGGCCCGCATCGTCGAGCCCGGCATTTCGCGGCCGGTCTACCTGTGCCGCTCTGCCACCACCCCACTGTCGATGGCCGCATCGACCGTGCAAGCGCTGATTTCCGACACGGTGCAGGCCCTGGTCGCCGACGGCCGCTGGCCGGCACACGCTTCCTGAGGCCAGGCTGGCCTACTGTGCAAGCTACGCCCGGGTAAACTGTCGGGAACACCACAATCGAAGCTGCGATGCGGATTTTTGCATCGCACCTTTCCCCCGCCATGCGCCTCATCCTGATCACCTTCGGTACCCAGGGCGACTGCCGCCCCATCGTCGCGCTGGGCCTCGGCCTGCGCGCCGCCGGCCATGACGTGCTGATGCTGGGCGAACGCTCGGCGGCCACGCTCGCGGCAGAGCACGGCCTCGCCTTCGCGCCGATGGCAGGCGATATCCAGCAGACGCTGGCGCCCGGCGGCGCGCTGCACAAGCTGATGACCGAAGGCGGCAACGTCGCCGAGGCCACGCGTGCATTCGCGCGCATTGCCGAGGACAACACCGAGGCGTGGATGGCGCAGCTGGCGGAGGCTGCGCGCGATGCGGACGGCATCGTGTTCTCGGGGCTGACGGCGTATGTGGCGCTGTCGGTGGGCGAGCAGTTGGGCAAGCCGGTGATCGGCGCGGGCATGTTCCCGATCTCGCCGACGCGGGCCTTTCCGTCCGCGCTGCTGCCGCCGTTCAGGATGCCGGGGTGGGCCAATCGCGCCAGCCACCACGTGATCAACTTCGTGCTGTGGCGCATGTTCCGTAGCGCGACCAATGCTGCGCGCTCCAGGCTGTTCGGCGCGTCGGCGCGCAAGGCGATGTGGGCGGACTTTCCTACGCTGTACGCGATCTCGCCGCAGCTGGTCCCGCGCCCGCATGACTGGCATGACGACTGGCTGGTGAGCGGCGCGTGGACCATGCCGCCGCAGCCGGACTGGCAACCGGACGCGCCGCTGCGCGACTTCCTGGCGGCCGGCGAGGCGCCGCTGTATATCGGCTTTGGCAGCATGGCGGGCTTTGACCGGCACAAGGTGGTGACGGCGCTGGTGCAGGCGGCCGATGGCCGGCGCGCGCTGTTCTATCCGGGCTGGAGCGGCATCGACGTGGCGGCGTTGCCATCCAGCTTCCACGTGGTGGGCGCCACCCCGCATGACTGGCTGCTGCCGCGCGTGTCGGTGACAATCCATCACGGCGGTGCGGGCACCACGCATGCGGCCGCGGCGGCGGGCGTGCCGGCGATCGTGCTGCCGTTTGCGGGCGACCAGTTCTTCTGGGCGGGCCGGCTGGCGGCACTGGGCGTGGCGCCGCGCCATGTCGCCGGGCACAAGATCGACGCGCCGCGGCTGGCGTCGATGATCGCCTTTGCCGAGCAGCCGGCCACGCGCGAACGGGCCGCCAGGCTGGGCCGCGCGATGGCCGCCGAGCGTGGCGTCGACCACGGCGTGGCGGCGATTGAGCGCTTTTGCGGCAGGCAGGGCGCATAATCCCGTTCCGCATTCCGCATTCCGCATTCCGCATTCCGCATTCACTGACGCAGGACCTTCCGATGTTGAACCGTACCCAGCAAATCCTTGTTGCCATCGTCGCCGTGGCTGTCCTTGGCATGTTGTGGTTTGCCGGCAATGACCGCCGCGACGATGTCGGCGATGCCGCGCCCGAGGCGCAGGCCGAAGCCAGCGCGGTGCCGGCCAGCGTCGTGCGCGGAATCCCGCGCGATGGCACGCTCGACCCGATCAGCATTGACCCGGAGCGCCCCGCGGACCGGCTGCCGCAGCTCCAGGCCGACACGCTGCTGAATGACTACCGCGACAACCCCAAGGAAGCCGACACCCGCTACCTGGGCCAGTACCTGATCGTCGAAGGCGTCGCCAGCGGCATTCGCCGCGAGCGCGACCAGGTCTTTGTCGATATCCGCACCAACGATCCCGGCGTGAATGTGCGCGCACTGCTGCTGCAACGCCAGATCTGCGGCCCGGCAGGGCGGGTGTGCGAGGTGGAAGCACGAGCCACCATGGTGCGGCGCGGCCAGAAGGTCGCGCTGGAATGCAACGGCGCAGGGCTGGCGGATGGCGCACCGCTGCTGCGCGACTGCCTGCTGCGCGGCGGCGCCAACTGATCGCGCCATCCTAGATTCCGGAGTCCCGCCATGCAATCCGTTCTGTCCGTCCTTGCCATCCTGATCATGGTGGCCACCATCGTCGGCGTGGTTTCGCCCGCCTGGCTCAGCCAGACGCTGTTTGGCGGCAGACCCGTCACGCGGCTGCAGGTCGCAGTGATCGGGGTCTGCCTTGCCGGGCTGTGCCTGGTCCTGGTGGGCCGGCTGGCTCAAGGCGGCGGCGCGGGCGGCTGAGGCGCCACCGCGGCGCAGAAGCGGCCGTTTTGCGCTTCTGTTTGGACGATTGGATCGGCGTGCCGGCGCCTACAGTGTGAAGGTATGCGGTGGCCACTGTGTCTTGCATGGCAGCCCGCCCCAGCCACACAGGACATCCATGTACAAAGCTATGCTGGCAGGCCTTGGCCTGCTGATCACCGGTTGCTCGACCTACCAGGCAGTGACCCCGGTCGACCGGCCCGACCACACCGATCCCCTGGTCGCGTTCCAGGTGCCCGCTGGCGGCGGCCCGCTGGGCAACTACGGCGCCAACGGCACGCTGCTGTGCGTGGTGGTGAACCCGGTCACAGGCAATGACTTTGTCGAGAACTTTCTCTCATCGCTGCGGCGGCGCAATTTTGAGGTGAAGGTGCTGCAGGCGCAGACCTCGATCGCGGCATGCCCGGTGGTGGCGCTGTACACGGCGCGCAGCGCCTGGTACTGGACTGCGTACCTGAACAGCGCGGACATCACCGTGTTCCGCAACGGCGACCGTGTCGGCAAGGCCATCTATAACGCCAACCGCAGCGCGGGCGGGCTCAACCTGAGCAACTTCGTGCAGCCGTCGTCCAAGCTGGATGAACTGGTCGAACAGCTGTTCCCCGGCATGCTGCCGCCGCCCCCGCCGCCGGCGGGCACGGCCGCCCCGGCGGCCTAGCCTGTCAGCAGTCAACCGGAGGGCCGGACCATGCCTCTCTGCGCAGCATCTTGCCGGGCGCAGCCGCGCCCGGCCCAGCGTACCCGGATCAGCGCTCCAGCCGCCCCAGGCGCACCACGGTCACGCCCGGGCGCAGCTGCCGCAGCGACGGCATCACCAGCACGCAATCCGGATACGGCGTCACCACTGGCTCGCCGTCGCGCCAGCCGATTACGGTCCCGGCCTCGGTAAAGGTCTCCAGCCCGGTATAGGGGCCGGCAAAGCGGAAGTCCATGCTGGTGGCCACCACCGGCTCGGTCACGCGCACCACGCGCTGCGTGGCGGGCAGCGGTTGCAGCCAGCCTGCGGGCAAGTCGCTCGCATCGATCACGCCGGCATGCAGCAGGAAGCGCGCGGTGCTGTCCTGCGCCACGGTCACGGCGGCGGGCTCCCAGTGCTGGCCGCACTCGATCAGCAGTGCATTGCGCGGGCTGGCGGCATCGCCAAAGCCATCGTAGTCGCGCATGCGGCGGCCTTCGGGGTGGCCTTCGTCGACGATCACATCGGCCGGCGCGCCCAGCGCGCGCGCCAGGGCGATGCCCTTGTCGAGCGGGCCGGAGACGATCAGCGGCCGGCTTTTCTCATGCATCGAATGCAGGTCCAGCAGCAGGTCGACGGTGTCGATCACCGGCCGCATGGCGCGCGCGCGACGCAGCTCCGATGAATCCAGGCTGGCGTCATCCAGCACCCTGGCGGTCCACACGCGGTTGAAATCCTGGTCGACAAAGCGCGATGCGTCGGGCCTGGCGGCATCGAAGCTGTGGTACGCGTCGACGTTGGCAAACGCCAGCGTCAGCCGGCCGCGGCGCGAGCGCAGTCCGTGGTCCAGCAGCGCCTTGACGGCGATGGCGCCGCAGACCTCGTTGCCGTGGGTCAGCGCGTTGACCATCACGTGCGGGCCGGGCTGGCCGCTGTCGAAGGTGTACAGGTAGGGGATGCCGGTATTGCCGGCGGCGTAGGCGCGGATGTCGGGGAACGCGACATCGACTGGGTAGGCGTCGATCGGTGCGGTGGGCTGGGTCATGGGAATCGGTGCGTTCAGGGCGCCTGGCAGGTCGTATGCCTGCGGGGTCGTTGTTGTGAATCGAGTTGAGGAAGGGCGGCGGGCACTTGCAAGAAGCGACGCCGCCCCGCAACCTCACTTATTCATGAATGCCAGCGGTCTGCACGATGGTGCGATAGCGCCCCGTCTCGCGCTTGATAAAGCTGCCGAACTGCGCCGGATTGGCAGGCGCCACTTCCACACCGGCTTCTGCCAGCTTCTTCTTCACATCCGGCATGGCCAGCACGGCCTGCATCTCGGTGTTCAGGCGCTCCACCACCGTTTGCGGCAGCCTGGCCGGGCCCATCAGGCCGAACCACACGCCCATGTCGACGCCCTTGAGCGCGGGCGTCTCGGCCAGCGCGGGCACGTTCGGCGCCACCGGCGAGCGCTTGGCGTTGGTCACGCCGTAGGCCTGCACGCGGCCGGCCTGGATATGCGGCAGCGCCGACGACAGCACCATTACCGCCAGGTCGATCTGGCCGCCGAGCAGGTCGGTGGCCATGGCCGACGCGCCCTTGTACGGCACGTGCGTGATATTGACCTTGCCCTGCTGCTTGATCAGCTCGCCGGCCAGGTTCAGCGGCGTGCCCACGCCCGACGAGGCATACGACAGCTTGCCCGGCTGGGCCTTGGCCAGCGCAATCAGCTCGGCCGCGTTCCTGGCCGCCAGGCCGGGCTTGCCGACCAGCACCATCGGCTGGGTGCCGACGAAGGTCACCGGCACCAGGTCCTTTTCGCCGTCGTAGCGCACGGCGGGGTTGGTCAGGCGGGCGATCGACACTTCACTGCCCGAGCCCATCAGCAGGGTGTAGCCGTCGGCCTCGGCCTTGACCACCTTGGCCGCGCCGATGGTGCCGCCGGCGCCGCCCAGGTTCTCGATCACCACGCTCTGGCCCAGGCGCTTGCCCAGCTCCGGGGCAATGGTCCGGGCCACCAGGTCGACGCTGCCGCCGGCGGTGTAGCCCACCACCAGCGTGATCGGCTTGGCGGGCCAGGCGGAGGCAACGGCGCCGGCGGAAGCGGCAAGGCAGAGTGCGGCAGCGGCCGCGCGCAGGATGGTCTTCATGGTCTTGGCTCTGGGGGTCCCGGAATGGTTGTTGTGGAGCGATGGTAGTGAGCGCGGAACCGGCCCGGCGTGCAGCTTTGGCAAGGGCGGTTGCCGATTCGGCAATGGTGGCCGAAGGCGCATCAGCGCGGTGCCTGCACCGCCGCCTGCCAGAAAGCCTCGGCCAGCGGGCGCATCGGCGCGCGCGGGCGGTACAGGCGGATATCGAGCGCCAGGTCGCCGCCATCATCGCTGCGCGCGCCGCTGATGGCACGCACCAGGCGCCCGGCGTGCAGGTCGTCGGCAATCAGGCGTGCCGGCAGCCAGGCCAGGCCCATGCGCTGGCGCACCATCTCGTGCACCGACTCGGCAAAGTCGCTGACCGCGATCACGTCCAGCCGCGGCGCCAGCTTGCGGCGCGCGATCTCCTGGTTGACCATGCGGCCGAGTGTCAGGGTCTCGGCGTAGGCGATCATGGGCACCGGCTTCGCCGCAGCCTTGCCGGTCGCAAGCCGGTGCAGCGGCGCGCCGCGCGCATCGGCGGCGCTGACGCAAACCAGCCGCTCCACGCCGGCCAGGTGGAACTGGTAGCGCGCGTCATCCAGCATCACCGGCAGGTCCGGCGGGCTGTAGCAGAGCAGGAAATCGGCATCGCCCTCGGCAAACATGGCTAGCGCGTCATGCATCGGGAAGGTCGACAGCTGCGTGCGGAAACCGGCCGCCGCGGGGTCGTGCCGCAGCGCCTCGCGCAGGCCCGCCAGCCACGCCGGCACCATCGAGCGCGCCAGGGTCTTGCCGGTGGCGATGGTGACCGTGCTGGCGTCGGCGCGGTGCGCGGCGCGCAGCGCCACGCGGGTCTCGTCCAGCGTGCGCAAGGCGCTCTGCGCGGCTTCCAGGAACTGGCGCCCTTCGGCGGTCAGCCGCACCGGGAACGCGCTGCGGTCGATCAGCGGGGCGCCGGCCCAGACCTCAAGCGCCTGCATGCGCCGGCCAAACGCGGGCGGGGTCACGTTGCGCAGCTCGGCGGCGCGCGCCAGGCTGCCGGCCTGGGCCAGGCAGACGAAGTCTTCAAGCCAGCGGATATGCATGGAAGGCGGACCGTTGAAGGTGGGGCGGCAATGCCCTCATTATCGGCAATACCGGCCGCCACCTTTGCCTGCCGCATTCCTCGGTTAGAATTTTTCGCATGACACTGATCCGGCGCCGCCACCCCTCGTCCCCGACCAGCCAGGCGTCCGACACCACGCCGCCCGCCCCGGAATACACCATCGACGAGCTGGCGCGCGTGGCCGGCACCACGGTGCGCAACGTGCGCTCCTACCAGGACCGCGGCTTGATCGATCCGCCGCAGCGGCGCGGGCGCGTCGGCATCTACACGCAGGCGCACCTGGGACGGCTCAAGCTGATCCACCACCTGCTGGCGCGCGGCTATACGCTGGCCAATATCACCGAGCTGCTCAAGGCCATCGTCGAAGGGCACGACCTGCGCTCGATCCTTGGGTTGGAGACTGCCATCAGCAGCCCGTGGACCAACGAGACGCCGCGGCACTACTCCTACCTGGCGCTGGCGCGGCTGTTCGGCCGCGCGATCTCGCGCCCGGCCCTGGCCAAGGCGATCTCGCTGGGGCTGCTGGAACCGGACGGCCTGGGCTATCTCGCGCGCAGCCCGCGCGCGCTGGCCGCGGGCGCGGAGATCGCCCAGGCGGGCTTTGCGCTGGAGGACGTGCTGGAGATCATCGCGCAGTCGCGCGGGCATTTCCAGGCGGTATCTGACCATATCGTCGCTACCGTGGTGCGCGAGCTGGACCGCTTTGGCATTGGCAAGCTGCCGCCGCCGCAGGACGTGCCGCGGCTGGTGGAGATCCTGTGGCGCATCCGCCCGCTGGCACTGGTGATGGCGGAGACGGAGATGATGCGGGCGCTGGAGATCTCGGCCAACAAATACCTGGGGGACCGGGTGGCGGCGATCATCGAGCATCTGCATGACGAGGAAGATGGCAGCGGCGGGAAGCCATGATTCCGCGCCGGTCCGGCCCCCTCCCCCGCTGTACAGAGCGGGCACACAGGTGACAGGTGTGCGAGGACATGGTTGACGCTTCCCGGCACACGCATCCCACCGCGCTACCTCGCCGCCCTTCCCCGCACCGACTCCTCCAGCAACGACCGCAACTTCGCCAGCGCGCCCGGATCCCCGTGCGCGGCTGAGCGCGCATACCAGATCTTGGCCTGCTCGAGATCCCGGTCGACCACGCCGGGCTCGCCGTGTTCGTAGAAGCTGCCGACGATGTATTGCGCGCCGCCGTCGCCGGCACTGGCCGCGCGGCTGTACCACATGAACGCCTGTCCGTAGTCGCGCGGCACGCCCCGGCCAGTGAAGTAATTCGTCGCCAGCGCCATCTGCGCCTGCACATGCCCGCCCTGTGCCGCCAGTGCATACCAGCGGTTGGCTTCCTCCAGTGACTTCGGCACCAGTTCGCCGCGCTCGTAAAGGTCGCCCCAGGTGTACTGGGCATGCGTCATCTGGTTGTCGGCCGCTTTTTTCAGCCAGACCAGCGCCTCCTGCGGGCGGGCGGCGGTGCCCTCGCCGCGCAGCAGCATCATTGCGTAGTTGAACTGGGCCAGACGGTTGCCCAGCCGGGCCGCATCGGCAAAGCCACGCAGGGCCTGGTCGAAGTTGCCCGCTTCATACGCGGTGACCGCGTCGCGGGTCTGGACCTGCGCGGGGGCAGGCGGCTGCGGTGCGGAGGCTGCCGCCTGCATGCACAACAGCCATGCGGCGGTGGCGCCGGCGAGCAAGGCGGCAATCGGGGGGCGGGCAATCGACATGGCGGACTCCGGGCACAGCGCCTTCCTGATTCCAGTGTAGGAGTCAGGACACGGCGCCGGTAGGCAGGCGCGGACTCGCCGGAATATCCATACGAATAATCAATCGGCCATAATATCTGCCACGATCATTCCTCGCACAGATAAAACCAGGTCTTCAGATCCACCCGGCCCGATGCAGCCGCCGCCACAGTCCCCCGCAGGCGACCGCGGTCACGCCGATCACTGCCGGGTAGGCGAAGTGGAATTTCAGCTCAGGCATGAAATCGAAGTTCATGCCATACAGGCTGAAGATCACGGTCGGGATCGCCAGGATCGCGCCCCAGCCGGCCAGCCGCTTGACCACCTCGTTCTGGCCCACGGTGACCAGCGCCAGGTTGACCTGCACGGCCGTGGTCAGCATTTCGCGCACCACGTCGAGCGTGCGCACCAGCCGGCTGGCGTGGTCCTCGATGTCGCGGAAATAGGCGCGCAGCTCCTTCGGCACCAGGTCTTCGTGCAGCCGGATCAGCTGGCCGCACATGTCCTCCACCGGGCTGACCGCATTGCGCAGGCGCAGCACCTGGCGCTTGATCTGGTACAGGCGCTCGATCGCCTTGCGGTCGAACTCGTCGCGGAAGATACCCTCCTCCAGCGCCTCGAAGGTGTCTTCCAGGCGCGTGACGATGGGCATGTAGTGGTCGACGATAAAGTCCATCAGCGCGTACAGCACATAGCCCGGGCCATTGGCCAGGCCGTGCGGGTCCTGCTCGCAGCGCTCGCGCACGGGCGCATAGGTGCTGCTGACACCGTGGCGCACCGAAACCACATAATTAGGGCCGACAAAGAGATGGGTCTCGCCGACCACGACTTCATCTTCCACCAGTTGCGCCGTGTTGAGCACCACGAAGACCGAATCGCCGTAGGCCTCGAGCTTGGGGCGCTGGTGCGCATCGAGCGCATCTTCCACCGCCAGGTCGTGCAGGCCGAACGCCTGCTGGGCCTGGCGCAGCAGCGCGAGGTCAGGCTCATGCAGGCCCAGCCAGACAAAGGTGCCGGGCACCCCCAGCACGGTGCGGATCTCATCCATGCCCACTGTGCCGAGCCGCTTGCCCTGCCGGTAGGCCACGCAATTGACGATGGCGCCCATGAAAACTCCGCTGATCAGATGGCGCAATCGTAACAAGCCTTTACGCTGTGCCGGACTCGATGCGCGTTGCCCCGCGCGGCATACCACGCTGGCCGCACTTGTCCGGCGCTACGGTGTGCCGTGCACGCGCATATGGAACCCACGCGCCACCTGCTGTACATATCGATCCAATTGTTACAGTTCGCGACAGATACGACGTTAGAATGTGGCATTTCCACGGTCACCCGGCTATGTCCCAGAAGAAATCGCCACGCTTCGAGCTGCGCAGTGGCAACGTAGACGCCCTCCTTCTCGCCCTCCAGACCGCCGACATGGCTGCGCTGCGGGATGACCTCCTCGCCCGCTTTGAAGCCACCCCCGACTTCTTTTCCAATGACGTGATTGCGCTGGACCTGCGCGCGCTGGAAGATGACAGCGAAGTCGCGCTTGGCACCGTGATCGAGACGCTGGCCACGCTCAGGGCCCGCGCCATCGGCGTGGTGGCCCGCCCCGGCCAGCGCGAGTGGGCCGAGCGCTTCGGCCTGCCGCTGCTGGACAGCCAGGCCCGCCGCGGCAGTGGCGCCGATCGCGCCACCGACCGTGCCGCCGAGGCCAGGGCCGCAGCCGCGGCGGAACAGGCCGCAGCCGACCAGGCCGCGCGCGAGGAATCCATCCGCGCCGCCGCGCAGGCCACCACCGACGCCGCCGTGGCCGCTGCCATCCGCCAGACCCAGACCATGCTGATCGACAAGCCGCTTCGCTCGGGCCAGCAGGTCTACGCGCAGGGCGACGTGGTCATCCTGGACGTGGTCAGCTACGGCGCCGAGGTGATCGCCGAAGGCAACATCCATATCTATGCCCCGCTGCGCGGCCGTGCGCTGGCGGGCGTCAAGGGCAACACCGGCGCGCGCATTTTCAGCACGTGCATGGAGCCTGAACTGATTTCCATCGCCGGCATCTACCGGACCGCGGAGCAGACGCTTCCGGCCGACGTGCTCGGCAAGACCGCCCAGGTGCGCCTGGCCGATGAAAAACTGATCCTGGAAGCGCTGCGGCTCAAGTAACCGCGGCAGCCCCCGGGACCGAATTGCAGAGAGCGCAAGCTTCAACTTATTACTGGACCAAAGAGCCATGGCAAAAATCATCGTTGTGACCTCCGGCAAGGGAGGCGTCGGCAAGACCACCACCAGCGCCAGCTTTGCCGCCGGCCTGGCCCTGCGCGGCCACAAGACTGCCGTGATCGACTTCGACGTCGGCCTGCGCAACCTTGACCTGATCATGGGTTGCGAGCGCCGCGTGGTGTACGACCTGATCAACGTGGTGCAGGGCGAAGCCAACCTGCGCCAGGCGCTGATCAAGGACAAGAAGTGCGAGAACCTGTTCATCCTGCCGGCCTCGCAGACGCGCGACAAGGACGCGCTCACGCGCGAAGGCGTCGAGAAGGTCATCAACGGCCTGATCGAGATGGATTTCGAATTCATCATCTGCGACTCGCCGGCCGGCATCGAGTCGGGCGCGCTGATGGCGATGTACTTCGCCGACGAGGCGCTGATCGTGACCAACCCGGAAGTGTCGTCGGTGCGCGATTCGGACCGCATCCTGGGCATCCTGGCCTCCAAGACCAAGCGCGCCAGCGAAGGCGGCGACCCGATCAAGGAACACCTGCTGATCACCCGCTACAACCCCAAGCGTGTGCATGGCGGCGAAATGCTGTCGCTGACCGACATCCAGGAAATCCTGCGCATCAAGCTGATCGGCGTGGTGCCGGAGTCTGAAGCCGTGCTGCACGCCTCGAACCAGGGCACGCCCGCCATCCACCTGGAAGGCAGCGACGTGGCCGACGCCTATGGCGACGTGGTGGACCGCTTCCTCGGCAAGGACAAGCCGATGCGTTTCACCGACTACCAGAAGCCGGGTCTGCTCTCCCGCATCTTCGGCAACAAGTAACGGTCAAGGAGGGCTCACCCCATGTCGATCCTTTCCTTCCTGCTGGGAGAGAAGAAGAAGTCCGCGTCGGTCGCCAAGGAGCGGCTGCAGATCATCCTGGCGCACGAGCGCACCGGCCATTCCGCGCCCGCCGACTACCTGCCCGCGCTGCAGCGCGAGCTGGTGGCGGTGATTTCCAAGTACGTCAAGATCGGCGACCAGGACCTGCGCGTCAGCCTGGAGCGCCAGGACAACCTCGAGGTGCTCGAGGTCAAGATCGAGATCCCGCAGAACTGAGGACGGATCCCGGCGCTGCCGGATTCGTTCCTCCTCCTTCGGTTTTCCCGCACTTCCCGTCTTTCCGCCGACCGCGGCGCCGCTTGCGCGCCGGGGTCGGCCGGCCCCCGTCCTCCCCGCCGCGATTCCCCACCAGCCCAGTGTGCAGGCCAGCTGCCAGCGCTGCCAGAACGCCCCAATTCGGAATTCTGTAGCGGCGAGACAACGGATTTGCACCAAAATCCTGCTTGAAAGGGCAGCTTGGCGGAGTTTTGTGTCCTTGTAGCTTACGTTTTGTTAAATTTTCGCGGCGTCTACAACGAAACGTAGACATCGTCCCCGCCGTGATCCGGCGGAGAGAACAGTACAAGACAGAAAAGGAGCACCATGAAGAAATCGGCCATCGTCCTCGCAGCCGGCAGCCTGTTGGCAGGTTCGGCGTTCGCACAATCGTCCGTTACCCTGTACGGTATCGTTGACCAGAGCATCCGCTTCCAGACGAACTCCAACGCCAACAACGACAACCTGTGGGAACTGACCAACGGCGCCGTCACCAACAGCCGCTGGGGCCTGAAGGGCAGCGAAGCCCTCGGCAATAACCTGAAGGCAATCTTCCAGCTGGAAGGCGGCTTCGATCCGGACACCGGCCGTTCCAACCAGGCCAGCGCCACCAACCCGAACGGCCGCCTGTTCGGTCGTCAGGCTTACGTTGGCCTGTCGGGCGACTTCGGCACGATCAAGCTGGGCCGCCAGTACACCGAAGGCTTTAACTTCTTCGGCGACTACGATCCGCTGACCATCGGCAACTACACCAACAACGCCTGGCCGTTCTTCCTGACCCAGTTCCGCAGCGACAACGTGGTCAGCTACGGCGGCAAGTTCGGCGGCCTGGACGTGGGCGCCAGCTACGGCTTCGGCGAGCAGCCGGGCAGCATGACCAAGAACCAGTACTGGGGCACCCGTGCCGCTTACTCGTTCGGTCCGTTCGGCATCGGCGGCGTGTACCAGGAAATCCGCGACATCAACGGCAACAAGCAGCAAATGTGGGGCGCTGCCGGTAAGTACGCCTTTGGTCCGGCCAAGCTGTTCGTGGGCTACGTCGGCGGCAAGGACCGCACCGGCGTGATCGACAACGGCTTCCTGAACAACTCGGCTGCCGCGCCTGCTCCGGCCGTGGTCACCGCCGGCGCTGCCAGCAACCCGCGCAAGGACACCCTCGGCTACATCGGCCTGACCTACCAGGCCACCCCGGCCCTGGCGCTGACCGGCGTGTTCTACGGCGACTACGTCGAGAACAAGAACGGCGTGAACGACAACAACGGCCGCCGCTACACCGGCGTGCTGCTGGCCGAGTACTCGCTGTCCAAGCGCACCCAGGTCTACGGCACGGTTGACTTCAACAAGGTTTCGGGCGGCACCACCACCGAAATGCCGGGCCGCAACAACCAGACTGGCGCTGCACTGGGTATCCGCCACATCTTCTGATCGACACCCGATCAGCAGTTCCTGGCAAAAGGCACCTTCGGGTGCCTTTTTTCATGGGCGCGGCCGGCGCCGCAGCCACAGGTACCAGCCGGCCTGCGAGGTGGCTTCGCCCATCGGCTGCAGCGGCACCAGCACGCCGCCATGCCGCGCCACCACGCGCTGTGCGCACAGCAGCGCCGGCCCGGGCTGCGCCAGCCGCGCGGCGCTTTCGTCGTCGGCGGAATCGAACGCCAGCCACAGCGCCAGGCCGCCGGCATGGCCACGGCACGTGATCCGCAGCGCAGTCTCCCGCGCCGCGGCATCAATGGCGCTGGTCAGCAGCCATTCCAGCGTTTGCGCCAGCATGGCCTGGTCCCCGCCAAGGCGCGGCAGGCGGCCGGCCGGCCGTTCAAGCCGTACGCCGGCCTCGCTGGCCAGGGTCCAGACGCGGTCCAGCGCTTCATCCAGCAGCGATTCCATGGCGATACGGCGCATGCGATAGGCGTGGCGCGTTTCGCGCAGCAGCCGGTTCAGGTCGTCGATCTGGCGCAGCGAACGGCGCGCATGGCTGCCGACCTGCGCCAGCAGCGCGGCGTCGGCCTGGGCCCGCGTGCGGCGCAGTTCCAGCCAGGCCAGCAGCGAGGCATTGGGTGCGCGCAGGTCATGGCCAAGCACGTGCAGCAGCATGTCGTGCACGGCGGCGGGGTTGCGCACATCAGCGCGCCGCTGCGCGACCGGCCGGCCG
Organism: Cupriavidus sp. GA3-3; assembly: GCF_000389805.1. Classification (NCBI taxonomy): domain Bacteria; kingdom Pseudomonadati; phylum Pseudomonadota; class Betaproteobacteria; order Burkholderiales; family Burkholderiaceae; genus Cupriavidus; species Cupriavidus sp. GA3-3. Next base: position 224,180 of record NZ_KB944501.1, on the reverse strand, counting down.
CCGAACCACGGTGCCACGGCCAGCCCCGCCTGGTGCAGCCGGGACGCTCTCATGCGGCGGCCCGTTCGGTGCGCTCCGGGCGATCGGTACGCTCCAGCCGGTAGCCATGCGTGTAGACCGGCGTCAGCCGCAAGCCGTGCCCTGCCTGCAGCCCAAGCTTGCTGCGCACGCGCGAGACATGGGTATCGATGGTGCGCGACAGCGGCGAGATCTCGCGGCCCCAGACCGCGGCGGTGATGTGGTCGCGCGTGACGATGCGCCCCTCGTTGCGGAACAGCAGCACCGCCAGGTCGAACTCTTTGGGCGTCAGGCTGACCGGATCGCCATTGCAGGTGACCTTGCGCAGGGCGCAGTCAAAAGCGTACTCGCCCAGCCGCAACGGCGCGAGCGGCGCCAGCTGCGCGGGATACGCGCGCCGCAGCAGGCAGTCGATGCGCGCGGCCAGCTCGGCCGGGCGCACCGGCTTGACCATGTAGTCGTCAGCGCCGGCCGCCAGGGCGTTGACGATGTCGAGCTCGGCCTCGCGGCAGGTCAGGAACATCACCGGGATGCGGCGGTCGAGGTGGGTACGCACCCAGGCCAGTACCTCGCGCCCGGACAGGTCCGGCATCTGCCAGTCCAGCAGCAGCAGGTCGAAGCCCGCGTCGCGCAGCGCCAGCAGCAGGCGCCGGCTTTCGGCGAAAGTCACGCAGTCATGTCCCGCGCCGGTAATGACCTGCCGGATCAGCGCCGCATCCGCGGGCGCGTCTTCAAGCGATGCAATGCGCGATGCCATTTTCTTTCCCATGTGTTGTCTCCGACGGAACAGAACACTAGCGGGACATTTAAGACCGCGTTGCCTTCGGCACGAATAGGAAAGACCTCAATCTCGATTTTCAACAATCTTTTACTTCTCGCCTCAGCAGGCCGCTCCTACCATGGGCTTCGCTGCGTGCCGAGCGGGCCCGCAGTGCCAAGCTCTGTCCATCCATCGGCGCATTCCGATGCGCCCGCGCAGGAGCCACTCTCGTGAACATCGCCGCGCTGCAGGCGGACCCGACCCTCGCCGTCAGCATCGAACAGACCCTGCGCCTGAACGGGCACCAGTGCACGCGCTATCTCAGCGGACGCACTATGATCGGCGCGCTGCGCGGCCGTTCGTTCGATCTGCTGATGCTCGACTGCAATACGCCGGGGATCCCGGCCCTGGAAGTGCTGGCATGGGTGCGCCGCACGCTCGGCAACGAGATGCCGGTGATGCTGACCGGCACCTCCAACGAAGAAGCCTTCGTCGCGGCCTGCTTTGCGCAAGGCGCCGACAGCTATGTGCCCAAGCCGCTGCGCACGGCCGAGCTGGCCGCGCGCGTGCTGGCGCTGTTGCGCCGCGCCAGGCCGGCGGTCGATGAATGCGACCTGGAGCACGGCGTGTTCCGCTTTGCCACCGCGGAGCGGCGCGTGTGGGTCCAGGGTAAGCCGGTGCTGCTGGCCCCCAAGGAATTCGACCTGGCGGTGCTGCTATTCCGCAATCTGGGCTCGCTGGTGCTGCGCCAGGCCATGGTCGACCAGGTCTGGCGCTACCACATGGACCCGGCCTCGCGCACGGTGGACAGCCACCTGTCGCGCGTGCGCACCAAGCTGGCGCTGTGGCCGCACAACGGCGTGCGGCTGTCGTCGGTGTACGGGCTGGGCAGCCGCCTCGATGCGGCCTAGCCTCAATCGGCCTTGATGCCCGCGTCCCTGACGATGCGGGCGTTCTCCGCGGACTCTTCGCGAATAGCCTTGGCAAACTGCGCCGGCGTACCGCCGGTCGGCACTTCGCCGCCCTTGAGCAGGCGCTCATGGACTTCCGGCTCGGCCAGCGCCTTGTTCAGTTCGGCGTTCAGGCGGTTGATGATGGCCGCGGGCGTCTTGCCCGGCGCGAAGATGCCGAAGGTCGAGGTCAGGTTGGCCTTGGGGTAGCCCAGCTCGGCCAGCGTCGGCACCGAGGGCAGGCTCTCCAGGCGCCTGGGCGCACCCACCGCCAGCGCGCGCAGGCGGCCGGCCTGCATATGCTGGGTCAGCACCGGGCTGGCGTTGGTGCTCATCACCTCGAACTGGCCGCCGAGCGCGTCATTCATCTGTTGGCCCGCGCCCTTATACGGGATCAGCGTGATGTCGGCCTTCGACTTCTGCTTGATCTGTTCCAGCACTACGTGGCCAACCGTTCCCAGGCCCGACGTTGCCCAGCGCACCGAGCCCGGTTTGGCGCTGGCCTGGCCGACCACGTCGGCAAAGCCCTTGCCGCTGAAGCCGGCGGTGGCCACCACCAGCACCGGCGAGTACATCACGCTCATCACCGGCGCCACGTCCTTCTGCGGGTCGTAGTTGACGCGGCCGACATGCGGGTTGAGCGTCAGCGGGCTGGTGGCGGCGAAGCCCAGCGTATAGCCGTCCGGCGCAGCCTTGGCGACCGCATCGATGCCGATGCTGCCGCCCGCGCCGGCCTTGTTCTCGACCACCACCGAGGTGCCCATCTGCGCCGACAGCCGCTCGCCGAGCGCGCGCGCCACGGTGTCGCTGATGCCGCCGGTCGGGTAGGCGACGATCAGGCGGATCGGACGGCTGGGATAGGCGTCGGCAGCGGCGGCAGGCAGTGCGGCAGCACCGCTGGTCACGCACAGGGCGGCCAGCAGGGATGAGCGGAAGGGGAAGGCCATGATGGAAATGCGGGAGAGATTTCGACAGGAGGGCGCCGGGCGCGGCAGCGGTTCGCCGGTCTGGCGCGGAGCAGCCGCTATCTTAGCCGATCGGGGCGTGCGCGCTCAGCGCACCAGCGGGCGTTCCGGCACCCACGAGACAAAGAGTTCGTTGGCCCGGTCATACAGGCGCCATACCGTGCCGCAGTCGCGGCAGGCAAAGGAAAGCATGCTGAACGGCACGCCGGCGGCGCTCTGGCTCACCAGCGGCACCGTGCCGCGCAGCGCCAGGCAGGACGGCGGCTCGCGCCGGCGCGGGTCGGCGGCGAGCGCCAGGCAGCGCTCGCAGGCAGGCGTGGCAGACGGTGCCGACGCGGGGTGGATGGGTGGCGGGGACGGAGGCACGGCAGACTTCATGCCCGCCATGATGCCGCAAAACGCCGTCCGGCAGCAGCCGCTGACGCAATCTCGGATCAGGCCAGCTGCGTGCGCGTCACCGCGGCCGGCGCCGCCGCGCGCTGGCCCAGCCACACGCTGCCCAGCACCAGCAGCGCGCCGGCAGCCTGCATCGCCGTCAATGCCTGGCCCAGCACCAGAAAGCCGAGCACGGTGGCGCTGACCGGGCTGAGCAGCCCCAGCGCCGCCACCGCGGACGACGGCATGCGCCCGACACCGCGGAACCACAGCGCATAGCTGAAGCCGGCCCCGACAATGCTCAGCCACGCATAGCCAAGCCAGTTGGCCAGCGTGAAATGCCCGGGCAGCGGTTCCAGCACCAGTGCGAACGGCAGCAGGAACAGCCCGCCCGCGCACAACTGCCATGCCGTCAGCACCAGCGGCGAGACCGGCGGGCGCCAGTGCCGCGTCAGTACCGTGCCCACCGCCATCGATACCGCCCCGGCCGCTGCCGCCGCCACGCCGATGGCATCGAGCCGGGCGGCCGGGCCCAGTACCAGCAGCGCCACGCCCAGCAGCCCGCCCACGCCCGCCAGCCAGGCGGCCGGCCGCGGGCGTGCGCCCAGCCAGGCCCACGCCAGCACCACCACGATCAGCGGCTGGATCGCGCCGACCGTGGCCGCCACCCCGCCCGGCAACCGGTACGCGGCGATAAACAGCATGGCCTGGAAGAAGCCGATATTGAGCACGCCCAGCACCGCCGCGCGCCACCACCAGCTGCCGCGCGGCAGTTGCCGGCCGAAGGCAAGCATCGCCAGCCCGGCCGGCAGCGCCCGGATCACGCCTGAGAGCAGCGGCTGCCCCGGCGGCAGCCACTGGCTGGTGACCAGGTAGGTGCTGCCCCAGATGGCCGGGGCCAGCCCGGTCAGCAGGATGTCCCTGAGGGTCACGCCGCCGGTCGCGGCCAGGGAGGAAGATCCACTCGCCTTCATGTCGATATTCTTGATGTCAAGATAAATAGACTTTACGAAGCCGATTGGTTGATGTCAAGATACTTCGGTATTCCGCCCATCGCGTATTCCCACGCCCGCCCTGCTGATGACTGCCCGCCGCAAACCCGAAGACACGCCTGACCACGTCGATGGCATTCTCGCCCAATGGGCGCGAGAGCGCCCGGACCTGGATGCCTCGCCGATGGGCGTGATCGGCCGGCTGGGCCGGCTCAACCGCCATACCAGCCGGGCCATTGAAGCCGCGCTTGGGGAAACCGGCCTGCAGCCGTGGGAATTCGATGTGCTGGCGACGCTGCGGCGCGCGGGGCCGCCGTATGCGCTGTCGCCGGGCGCGCTGATCGGCTCGCTGATGATCACTTCGGGCACCATGACCAACCGGCTCGACCACCTGGAACGGGCCGGGCTGGTGCGGCGCCAGCCCAATCCGGAAGACCGGCGCGGGCTGCTGGTGGAACTGACCGAAACCGGACGCGAGCGCGTCGACCGCGCGCTGGAATTGCACGTGGCCAACGAGCACCGCCTGCTGGCGGACCTGACCGCGACGGAACGCGCGCAGCTGGCTGCGCTGCTGCGCCGCTGGCTGCGCATGTTCGAGCCGCCACCGGGCGGTGGCGGCGAAGGCAATGAACCGGCCTGAGTGTCAGGCCCGCTGACGCTCGCGCAGGTCGGGCAGGAAGATCGTCAGCAGGCCCAGCAGCGGCAGGTAGGCACAGTACTCGTACACCGCGCGGATGCCATGCGTATCGGCCATGCCGCCCAGCACCGCGGCGCCGATGCCGCCCATGCCGAAGGCAAAACCGAAGAACAGGCCCGACACCATGCCGACCTTGCCGGGAATCAGCTCCTGCGCGAACACCAGGATCGCCGAGAACGCCGAGGCCAGGATAAAGCCGATGATGAAGGTCAGCACCGTGGTCCAGAACAGGCCCACGTGCGGCAGCGCCAGCGTGAACGGCGCCACGCCCAGGATCGACGCCCAGATCACGCGCTTGCGGCCGATGCGGTCGCCGATCGGGCCGCCCAGGATGGTGCCCGCCGCCACCGCGGCCAGGAACATGAACAGGTGCAGCTGCGCGTCCTGGCGCGCCAGCCCGAAGCGCTCCATCAGGTAGAAGGTGTAGTAGGAGGTCAGGCTGGCCATGTAGAAGTACTTGGAGAACACCAGCACCATCAGCACCACCATGGCCCGCACCACCAGGCGCGTGGGAACCGGGCTGGCCACCGCGCCGGCGGCCTTGTGCTTGCGCGCGCCCTGCGCCAGCTGGCGCGCATACCAGCCGCCGATGCGCCACAGCACCACGATGCCCACCAGCGCCGCCAGCGAGAACCACGCCAGGCTGGCCTGCTGGTGCACGATCAGCGCGGCCAGCAGCGGCCCCATGGCGCTGCCGCCGTTGCCGCCAACCTGGAAGATCGACTGCGCCAGCCCGTGCTGGCCGCCCGAGGCCATGCGCGCCACGCGCGATGATTCCGGATGGAAGATCGATGAGCCGGTACCGACCAGCGCCGCGGCCACCAGCAGCACGCCGTAGCTCGGCGCCACGGACAGCAGCAGCAAGCCCGCCAGCGTGAACGCCATGGCGATGGCCAGCGAATGCGGCTTGGGATGCTTGTCGGTGTACAGGCCCACCACCGGCTGCAGCAGCGATGCCGTGACCTGGTAGGTCATGGTCAGCAGGCCGATCTGGGTGAAGCTCAGGTTGAAGCCCCCCTTGAGCATCGGATAGATCGCCAGGATCAACGACTGGATCATGTCGTTGAGGAAGTGGGCGAAGCTGATCGCCGACAGCACGCGGAAACCGGTGCGTTCGGCCTGGGGGGATGTCGCGGAGGGTGTCGCGCCAGCAGGCGCGGAGTCGATGGTTGTGCTCATTGGCGGCTCTCGACAGACGGAAAGCGGCCAGCGGGGGGCGCCGGCCTGGAAGGAACTGAGCACCGATGCTAGCTGGCGCCCGGGCGCCTGTCCTGCGAGAATAGGTCCCCGACCTTGGAGAAAAGGACATGCCGCGCGCCCCTCGCCCCCTTTCTGCTTCCGGAGCGGCCCGCCGCCGCCGCGATCAGCATGCGCCCCCTGCCCCCACGCCCGAGGCGCTGGCGCTGGGCGACACCTACGCCGATCCCCCGCCCTACGTCCGCTTCGACCGCAGCCCCCTGCCCGTCACCGCCATGGCCGCCGACTACCTGCCCGGCCACGTGACCAACCCGCACCAGCATCCGCACGCGCAGCTGATCCACGCGGTGCACGGCGTGATGGTGGTGGCCACCACCGAAGGCCAGTGGATCGTGCCGCCCACGCGCGGCATGTGGATGCCGGGCGGCACCACGCACTGGATCCGCATGGTCGGCCGGGTGCAGATGCGCACCGCCTATATCCGCCCCGATGCCGCGCCCGACCTGCCGCAGCGCTGCACCGTGCTGGGCATCTCCGCGCTGCTGCGCGAGCTGATCCTGGCGGCGATCGACATACCCCTGCCCTACGCTCCCGGCACGCGCGGCGCGCGGCTGATGCGGCTGCTGCTCGATGAAGTGATGCTGGTGCCGTCGCTGCCGCTGCACCTGCCGCGTCCGGCCGATGACAGCCTGCGGCAGATCTGCAATGCCATCACCGGCGCGCCCGATACGGCGCTGACGCTGGCGGACTGGGGTTCACGGCTGGGGCTGGACCCCAAGACCATCCAGCGCCGCTTTGCGCGCGAAACCGGGATGACCTTCGGGCAATGGCGCCAGCAGGCGCGCCTGCTGGCGGCGCTGGAGAAGCTGGCCGCCGGCAGCAAGGTGGTGGATGTGGCGCTGGACCTGGGCTACGACAGCCCGAGCGCGTTTGCGACCATGTTCAGGCGGCAGTTCGGCGTGCCGCCAAGCGCGTTCTTCCGCTGAGCGGGGGCGCCATGGCGGTCAGCTCGCGAGGTATCGCTCCACCAGCCGCGTCCAGTAGGCCGCGCCGACGGTCAGGTTCTCGTCGTTGAAGTCGTAGCCCGCGTTGTGCAGCAGCGGCTGGTTCGCGCCGTTGCCCAGCCGCACGAAGCAGCCCGGGCGCTGCTGCAGGAAGTAGGCAAAGTCCTCGCTGCCGGCGATGCGCGCGGCCTGGTCCACCACCTTGCCGGCACCGACCAGCTCCTCGGCCACCTGGCGCGCGAACTCGGTCTCGCGCTCGCTGTTGACCAGCACCGGGTAGCCGCGCACATAGTCGACCTCGGCCACCGCGCCGTAGCCTTCGGCGTGCGACGTGGCCAGCTGGCGGATGCGGTTCTCCACCGATGCGCGCACCTCGGGGTTGAACGAGCGCACGCTGATCTCCATGCGCGCATTGTCCGGGATCACATTGGGCGCGTGGCCGGCGTGCAGCGTGCCGATCGTCACCACCGCGGTCTCGTTCGGGTCGACATAGCGCGCGACCACCGACTGCAGCGCCATCACCAGGCTGCCTGCCACCAGGATCGGGTCGACCGACTGGTGCGGGCGCGCGGCGTGGCCGCCCTTGCCGCGGATGGTGATGGTGACCGTGTCGCATGCCGCCATGAAGGGGCCCGAGCGGAACAGGAAGGTGCCCTGCTCCACGCCCGGATGGTTGTGCAGCCCGAAGATCGCATCGCAGGGAAAACGCTCGAACAGCCCGTCGGCCAGCATGCGCTCGGCGCCGCCGCCCGCGCCGATTTCCTCGGCCGGCTGGAAGATCAGGTGCACGGTGCCGTCAAAGTTGCGCGTGCGCGCCAGCTGCTTTGCCGCGCCGAGCAGGATCGCGGTATGGCCGTCGTGGCCGCAGGCGTGCATGCGGCCGGAATTGACGCTGGCGTACGGCAGTGCGGTGCGCTCGTGGATCGGCAAGGCGTCCATGTCGGCGCGGATGCCCACGCTGTGCCCGCTGTCACCGCAGCGCAAGGTGCCCACCACCCCGGTGCCGCCCACGCCGCGCGTGACCGTATAGCCCCACGTCTCCAGCAGGCTGGCGACCAGGCCCGAAGTGCGGACCTCGTCGAAGGCGAGTTCGGGATGCTGGTGGATATTGCGCCGGATGACTTCAAGTTCGGCGCGGCTGTCCAGGGTGTCGGCCAGCGCGCAGTACCGGTGCTTGAGTGGTGACGTGGGGGACGCCGTGAGGGTGGTGCCGAGATAGGACTCGATTTCGGGGGCGTGCTCAGACATGGTGTTTTGCTCTCTGGCGAAACCTGTACAACCAGTATTTCACGCAGAAAACGCGAGCGAAACGCCAAGCGTGCGAATTCCTGTAAAACCATGTAATCGGGCCCGTTTCAGCACCGGAACTGTTGCCCTAATCGTACGCTTTGTATGGAAACCAAACGCTTTGTGTAAAAGCGTATCGATGGGGAACCATTGCGGACCGCGTATTAGCCCGCGGCAGTGCTGCCGGCATGCGTCACCCCGAAGGGTGACGCGATGCCACTGCCCTGCCCTCAGAGTTCGCCGTAGGGCACCACCTGCTGCGTCTGCTCGCCCAGCCCGTCCACGCCCAGGCGCATGGTGTCGCCGGCCTTCAGGAAGCGCGGCGGCTTGAAACCCATGCCCACGCCCGGCGGCGTGCCGGTCGCGATCAGGTCGCCCGGCAGCAGCGTCATGAAGCGGCTGACATAGCTGACCACGGTGGCCACGTCGAAGACCATGGTGGCGGTGCTGCCCTTCTGCACGCGCTCGCCGTTGACCTCCAGCCACAGGCCCAGCGCCTGCGGGTCCTGCACTTCGTCGCGCGTCACCAGCCACGGGCCGGCCGGGCAGAAGGTGTCGCAGCCCTTGCCCTTGTCCCAGGTGCCGCCGCGCTCGATCTGGAACTCGCGCTCGGACACGTCATTGACCACGCAGTAGCCGGCCACGTGGTTCAGCGCCGCTTCGCGCGAGACATTGCGCGCGGTGCTGCCGATGACCACGCCCAGCTCCACTTCCCAGTCGGTCTTTTCCGAGCCGAGCGGCAACATCACCACGTCGTTGGGACCATTCAGCGAGCTGTTGGCCTTCAGGAACACGATCGGCTCGGCCGGCAGCGGCATGCCGGCCTCGGCGGCGTGGTCGGCATAGTTCAGGCCGATCGCCACGATCTTGCCGACGCCGCTCCAGGGCACGCCAAAGCGTGCGCCCTCGATCACCGGGAGCGACGCGGGGTCCACCTGCGCCAGCCGCGCCAGCGCCGCCGGCGCCAGCTGCGCCGCGCCGATATCGGCCACCACGCCGGACAGGTCGCGCACGCGGCCTTGCGCATCGATCATGCCCGGGCGCTCGGCGCCGGGGTTGCCTACTCGAACCAGTTTCATCGTCGTCGTTATCTTCAGGGGTTGTTCAGGCGGACTTCTTGAGGGTGGCGCCGATTGCGCCGGTCGCGCCGGCCTCGGCCAGGGTCTGCGCCACCACGCTCAGGACTTCCGTGGCGGTGTTCTCGGAGTGGGCGCGCAGCACCTGCGCCAGGCGCGGCCGGCCGGGCTCGCGCAGCGCGGCCATGATGGCCTCGTGTTCCTCATGCGACTCCTGCCAGCGGATGGTATCGGCATTGGCCGCACCGCGCGCGCGGTGCACCTTGCTCATCAGCGTGGCATAGACGCCGGCCAGCACCGGATTGGCGGCGCCGTCGATGATCAGCTGGTGGATTTCCTGGTTGATGCGGAAATAGTCGGTGCGCCGGCCCGCCGCATGCGCATCGATCATGGCCTGGTGGCGCCGCTCCAGCTTGGCCATGGCGGCCGCACCCAGGCGCTGCGCGGCCAGTTCACCCGCCAGCGCCTCGAGCCCGTGCAGGGTCTCGAAGGTGGCGCGCAGCTCCTCCAGGTCCAGCGGCGCCACGCGGTAGCCGATGTACTGCCGGTGCAGCACCAGCCCCTCGGACACCAGCACCTTCAGCGCCTCGCGCAGCGGCGTCTTGGAGACATCGAAGGTCTCGCAGAAGGCCCGTTCATCGATCCTCGCGCCGGGCGGCAGTTCGCCCTCTTCGATCATGGTGCGCAGCCGGGCGGCGATTTCGGCCGACATGCCGAGCGTGCGCAGGCGCGTGGTTTGGGAAAGCGTTTGTGTCACAGACGTCACCAGATTGGGGAAATGCACCACGACAAGGCTACCACATACCAAAATTGTGCATGCGCAACATCGCAAAATCAATGACTTACACGCGTTGTAATTACAGATTACGTATCCTATACTCCGGCCTGTTGCGCAAAACGCCAACAGAACTGCCTCACCCAAGGACTAAAACAGGAGACGCCGTCATGCAGACGACAAGCCGGGCGACAGTGGTCACGGAGGCCAAGACCTCCGTTCGCTGGAAGATTTTTTTGATGATGCTGTTCCTCATCGCGATCAACTACATCGATCGCGCCTCACTGTCAGTGGCGATGCCGCTGATCGCCAAGGAGTTCGACCTCAGCCCCACCATGCAGGGCCTGATCCTCAGCTCGTTCTTCTGGACCTATGCGCTGATGCAGGTGCCGGGCGGCATGCTGGCCGACAAGTACAAGCCGCGCATCGTGATCGCCTGCGCCACCGTGTTCTGGGGCATTGCCCAGGCCGTGGCAGCCTTCACCACCAACGCCACCGCGCTGCTGCTGACCCGGCTCGGCCTGGGCGCGGCCGAGGCGCCGATCTACCCGGCCGGCGGCAAGCTCAACGCGATCTGGATGACCCAGAACGAACGCGGCCGCGGCGCCACCCTGCTTGACGGCGGCGCGCCGCTGGGCGCCGCGCTCGGCGCCATCATCATCACGTGGCTGATCGCCACGCTGGGTTCGTGGCGCCTGGCCTTTATCGTTGCCGGCGTCGGCACCGTGCTGGCCGGCGTGCTGGCCTGGTACTACGTGCGCAACTCCCCGCGCGAGCACCGCGGCGTGAACGAACTGGAAGCCCGCTACATCGAGGAAGCCCAGGCCAATGAACACCGCGCCGAGCCGGCCAACCTGTCGGGCCGTTCGCTGGACTTCTTCAAGTACCGCTCGGTGTGGTGCATGGCGATCGGCTGGATGTGCTTCAACACCGTGTTCTACGGCCTGCTGACCTGGATGCCCAACTACCTGAACAAGGTGCACGGCTTCGACATCAAGCAGATGGGCGGCGCCAGCTTCATCATCTTCTTCAGCGGCTTCGTGGGCGAACTGATCGGCGGCTGGATCGCCGACAAGTGGAAGGAAGCCGGCGGCCGGCCCAATGTGGTGATGCGCACGCTGTTCGGCATTGCCGCGGTGGTGGCCACGGTCTCGATCTTCTCGGTGGCCTACGTCACCGACCCGATCGTGGTGGTCGTGCTGCTGTCGTCGACGCTGTTCTTCCTGCGCTGGTGCGGCCTGTTCTGGTGCGTTCCGTCGATGCTCGGCACCCGCAACAAGATCGGCTTCCTGGGCGGCGTGATGAACCTGGGCGGCAATATCGGCGGCATCACGGTGCCCATCATCGTCGGCATGATCGTGCAGTTCACCGGCTCGTACTTCCTGGCGCTGATGTTCTTCGCCGCGGCTGGCGTCGGCCTGCTGCTGGCTTCCACCGCCATCGACTACGAGACCAAGATCCCGGTCTGAAGACCCGTCGGATCACCGAACTCCGAAAAACGCGCGAAAGGGCCGGCAATGTCCCGGCCCTCGCAACCACTCCTGAGACAAAAAGCAAAATGACCAAGCAAATCCGCCTCGGCATGCTGACGCCGTCTTCCAACACTGCGCTCGAACCCATCACCAGCGCGATGGTTGCCGGCCTGCCCAACGTCAGCGCGCATTTCTCGCGCTTCACCGTGACCGAGATCTCGCTGCGCGACCAGGCCCTGGGCCAGTTCAACCTGGACAAGATCCTGGCCGCCGCCAGCCTGCTGGCCGATGCCCGCGTCGATGTCATCGCCTGGAACGGCACGTCTTCCGGCTGGCTCGGCTTCGACAAGGATGAGGCGCTGTGCCGGCAGATCACCGAAGCCACCGGCATCCCGGCCACCACCTCGGTGCTTGCGCTCAACGAGATCCTGGAAAAGACCGGCGCGCGCAACTTCGGCCTGGCCACGCCGTACCTGGACGACGTGCAGCAGCGCATCATCGCCAACTACGAGCGCAGCGGCTTTCACTGCGTGGCGGAGAGCCACCTGGACCTGCATGTGAACTACAGCTTCGCCGAGGTCGAGGAAGACACCATCCGCGAGATGGTGCGCGGCCTGGCCCAGCACCAGCCGCAGGCCATCACCACCTTCTGCACCAACCTGCGCGCCGCGCACCTGGCCGAAGAACTTGAAGCCGAAACCGGCATTCCGCTGTACGACACCATCTCCACCGTGGTGTGGAAGTCGCTGCGCCTGTGCGGCGTGGACACGCGCGAGCTGCGCGGCTGGGGCCGCCTGTTCCGCGAAGTGGAGTAAGCCGATGTCCGCTCACGACAGCCTTGACCTGGTGATCCGGCGCGCGGACGTGGTCACTGCGTCCGACCGCTTCCGCTGCGATATCGGCGTGCGCAACGGGCAGATCGTCGCGCTCGGCCACGCGCTGCCGCAAGGCGCGCGCGAGATCGATGCCGATGGCCTGCTGGCGCTGCCCGGCGGCGTCGATGGCCATTGCCACCTCGACCAGCCCATGCCCGACGGCCTGCGCATGGCCGACGACTTCTTCACCGGCACGCGCGCCGCGGTGTGCGGCGGCACCACCACCGTGATCCCGTTTGCCGCGCAGGAGAAGGGCGCTTCGCTCAAGGCTGCCGTGGCGGACTACCATCGCCGCGCGGAAGGCCGCGCGGTGATCGACTACGCCTTCCACCTGATCGTGGCAGACCCCACGCCGGCAGTGCTGGCCGATGAACTGCCGGCGCTGATCCGCAAGGGCTACAGCTCGTTCAAGGTCTACATGACCTATGACGACCTGAAGCTGTCCGACCGCGAAATGCTGTCGGTGCTGGACGTCGCCAAGCAGAACGGCGCGCTGGTAATGGTGCATGCCGAGAACGCCGACTGCATCTCGTGGCTGACCGACAAGCTGGTCGGGGAAGGGCGCATCGCACCGCGCTTCCACGGCCTGGCACGTCCCGCCGCAGTGGAGCGCGAGGCCACGCACCGCGCCATCACCTTTGCCGAACTGGTCAACGTGCCGATCCTGATCGTGCATGTCTCGGGCAAGGAAGCGATCGAGCAGATCCGCTGGGCACAGGGCAGGGGGCTGCAGATCCTGGCCGAGACCTGCCCGCAGTACCTGTACCTGACCGCCGACGACATGGCCTTGCCCGGCGACGACGGCTACGAAGGCGCCAAGTGCGTGTGCAGCCCGCCGCCGCGCGACCCCGAGAACCAGGCCGCGGTCTGGCGCGCGCTGACCAATGGCGTGTTCAGCGTGTTCTCGTCAGACCATGCACCGTTCCGCTATGACGACCCGCAAGGCAAGCAGCCGGGCGGCGAGCGGCCTTCGTTCGAGCACATCCCCAACGGCGTGCCGGGCATCGAGACGCGCCTGCCGCTGCTGTTCGACGGCGTGGCGCGCGGCAAGCTGTCGCTGCACCAGTTCGTCGAGCTGACCTCATGGCGGCCGGCACGGCTGTATGGCCTGTATCCGCGCAAGGGCACCATCGCCATCGGCGCGGATGCGGACATCGTGCTGTGGGACCCGAACCAGCGCGTGCAGATCCGCAACAGCGCGCTGCACCACGCGGTGGACTACACGCCGTACGAAGGCATCGAAGTGACCGGCTGGCCAGTGCATTGCTTCTCGCGCGGCGAGATGCTGGTGCGCGATGGCCAGTACCAGGAACCCCAGGCCGGACGCGGGCAGTTCCTGCCGGCGGGCGCGCCGATGCTTGGTTGATGACCTGCGGACCTGAAGACTGAAGAGCTGTGCAGGTTTGCTGTTCTCGCTGTTCGACAAACACTATCTCCCCATGCAACTCCTGATCGTCAATCCCAATATCAGCGAATCCGTCACCGCGCTGATCGAAGCCGAGGCGCGCCGCACTGCCGCCTCCACCACCACGCTGAAGATGGCCACCGCCCAGTTCGGCGTGGCCTACATCGAAACTCGCTTCGAAGCATTGGTCGGCGGCTATGCCACCGCCTGCGCCGCCGCGGAACACGCCGGCCAGTTCGACGGCCTGGTGGTCGCCGCGTTCGGCGACCCCGGCCTGGCCGGCCTGAAAGAGCTGTTCGACGTCCCGGTCGTCGGCATGACCGAGGCCGCGCTGGCCAGCGCCTGCCTGCTGGGGCAGCGCTTCTCCATCATCGCGATCTCGCACCGCATCCAGGCGTGGTACCGCGAATGCGTGGCGGCCAACGGCCTGTCGTCGCGGCTGGCCAGCGTGCGCTCGCTGCAGGAGCCGCTGCGCGATATCGGCAGCGTGCAGGAAGACCATGCCGCGCGGCTGGAGCAACTGGCCCTGCAGGCCATCGAGCAGGACGGTGCCGACGTGATCATCGTCGCCGGCGCGCCGCTGGCGGGACTGGCGCGCTCACTGCAAGGGCGCATCCCGGTGCCGGTGGTGGATGGCGTGTCGAGCGCGGTGCGGCATTGCGAATCGCTGGTGGCCCTGCGCGCCGGCAGCGCCACGCAGGGCAGCTTCGCGCGGCCGCCGCGCAAGCCCAATGCCGGCCTGCCGCCGGCGCTGGCAAAGCTGCTCGACTGAGCGCAATCTAGCCGTGTGCAAATCTGCAATGCGCGTCCGCAAGGACGCGCATTGCTGCATAAGGGGGGCGATCCTAGACTGCCTGCACGGCCGCCGCATGGCGTGGCGGCCAGGCAACCACCACAGGATCGCAATGAAGCTCTACTACACTCCGGGCGTCTGCTCGATGGCCGTCCATATCGCCCTGCGCGAAGCCGGCCTGCCGGTCACGCTGGCCAAGGTCGACCTGCTCCGCCACAAGCTGGCCGAGCCTGAAAACGGCACCGACGACTACTACACCATCAACCCGCGCGGCTACGTGCCGCTGCTGCAGCTCGACGACGGCTCGCGCCATACCGAGGCGGCATCGCTGCTGCAATACATCGCCGACCTGGTGCCCGAACGCGCGCTGCTGCCCGCCGCCGGCACGCGCGAGCGGCTGGAAGCCACCGGCTGGATCACGCTGGTTTCAACGGAACTGCACAAGGTCTTCAGCCCGTGGCTGTGGCACAAGGAAACCGCGCAGAGCACGCAGGACGAGTGCAAGGCCAGGCTGCACCGGCGCTTTGCCGAACTCGACCAGCACCTGCAAACCCGCCATTACCTGATGGGCGACACGTTCACGGTGGCGGATGCTTACTGCTTCACCATCGTCGGCTGGGCCCGCATCCTGAAGCTGCCGCTCAACGACTACCCGGCGCTGCAGCAGTACCTGTCGCGCGTTGCGGCGCGGCCGGCGGTGCAGGAAGCGATGCGGGCCGAAGGGCTGGTGCGCGACTGAATCCGGCCGCGCGCGGAATCGCTCGCTCAGCGCTGCGCGCCGAGCAGCGATTCGATCTTCGCCACCAGTTCCTTGTCGTCCGGCCTGGTGCGGCTGCCATAGCTGGCCACCACCTGGCCATCGCGGCCGATCAGGTACTTGTAGAAATTCCACTTGGGCGTGGTGCCGGTTTGCTTTGCCAGCAGCGCGTACATCGGGTTGGCATCGCTGCCGCGCACATGCGACTTGCCGAGCATCGGGAACTTGACGCCGTAGGTGTTGTAGCAGAAGTCCGCGATCTCTTTCTGCGAGCCGGGCTCCTGCGAAAAGTCATTGGACGGGAAGCCCAGCACCACCAGCCCGCGCGCGCCGTACTTGGCGTACAGCGCCTCCAGGCCCTCGTACTGCGGCGTGAAGCCGCAATAGCTGGCGGTATTGACCACCAGCACCACCTTGCCGGCGTACTGGCACAGGTTCTGCGGCACATCGTCCTGCAGGCGCGGGAAGGTGAAGTTGAGCGAGGCGGGGCAGGCGCCCGCGGCAGGCGCCGCGGCGGGCTTGTCGGCGGCGCGCACGGGCGCCGGCAGCAGGACGGTGCTGGCCGCCGCCAGGGTCAGGGCGGCAGCCAGGCTGGAAAGCAGGGGACGACGGATCATGGCGACGGGGCTCCGGTGGTCGGCTCGCTGTATCGGGTACGCGTAGTTTACGCCGATGGCGGCCTGACGGATGCCGTGCCGGTCAGTCCATCGCCAGCGTGGCCGCGTGTTCGGTGACGCTGCCGCGCAGCTCCAGGTCCGGCATGCGGCGCACGATCAGCAGCGCCAGCACCGCCGCCGCCGCGCCCGCGGCAAAGAGCAGGTGGAAGCCCGACTCCACGCCGCCCGCCAGCACCGCGCGCACAGACGGCGACAGCTGCGCAAAGGCCTCGCTGCCGTGGCGCAGCGCACCGAGGTCCAGCGCCTGCGTGACCCCCGACGCCGCCAGCGCATGGCGGAATTCCAGCGTCAGCAGCGTGCCGGCGAGCGCCCCGCCCAGCGCGCTGCCGAGCGAGCGCAGCACCAGCAGCGCGCCCGTGCCGGCGCCGGTGTCGCGGCGCTCCAGCGCGTTCTGCACGCTCATCAGCGTGGCCACCATGGTCATGCCCAGGCCCACGCCGGCCAGCGTCATCGCCGCCAGCACCACCGCCAGCGGCACCGCCGGCGTCACCAGCGCCAGTGCGATCAGCCCCAGCGCGCCGGCGATATAGCCGGCGCTCAGGATGCCGCGCATGCGGCCCACGCGCGGCGCCAGCCACGCGACGATAAAGTTGCCCGCCACGGTGGCCAGCAGGAACGGCATCACCAGCAGGCCGGAGGTCGATGCATCCGCGCCGCGGACCAGCTGGAAGTGCAGGGGCAGGGCGAAGATGCACAGGAAGATATCGAGCGCGGCCAGCGCCGAGGCGGCCACGCCCATCACATAGGCCCGGTTGGCAAACAGGCGCGGCGGCAGCATCGGGTCCGCGGCGCGGCGCTCCTGCCAGATCAGCAGGACCAGGGCCGCCACCGCGGCCAGGAGCAGGGCGCCCAGCTCTGGCGAGAGCCAGTCGTAGACGTCGCCGCCCCAGCTCATCGCCAGCAGGAAGGCGACGATGGCCACCGCCAGCAGCAGCGCCCCCAGCCAGTCCACGCGCGCACGCCCGCCACGCGGCGGCAGCATGGCCAGCCCGCGGTAGCACATGAACATCGCCAGCAGGCCCAGCGGTACGTTGACCCAGAACAGCCAGCGCCACGACATATGGTCAGAGACCCAGCCGCCCACCAGCGGCCCGGCGATCGACGCCACCGCCCACACCGTGGCCAGGTAGCCCTGGTAGCGCCCGCGCTGGCGCGGCGCCACCACATCGGCAATGGCTGCCTGCGCCAGCGACATCAGCCCGCCGCCGCCCACGCCCTGCAGCGCGCGGAACAGGATCAGCTGACCCAGCGTCTGCGCTAGCGCGCATGCCACCGAGGCTCCGATAAACAGCGTGATCGCCACCATCAGCAGGCGCCGCCGGCCAAAGCTGTCCGACAGCTTGCCGTACAGCGGCGTGGTCACCGTCGACACGATCAGGTACGCCGTCACGATCCATGACAGGTGGCTGAAGCCGTTCAGGTCATTGGCGATCGCCGGCACCGCCGGGATCACCACGGTCTGGTCGAGCGCGGCCAGCAGGATGCACAGCACGATGCCGCCGATCACCCGCATCACGGCGCGATGGTCGTGGGCGGGCAGGGCCGGCGTGGTGTCCCGGGCGGATGCGGCAGAAGAGGGTGAAGACATGGACAGGCACGAGACCGCAGCGATGTGCGGTGAAAGCTACGTCAAATGCAGGGAATATCGGCCGGGAACCGCGCAATGGGGGGCGTGACGCCGTCGCGGGTGGCCTAATTCAGCGAACGCATAATTATATGCGGCCAGCAAATATCGCGCTCGTGACCCAGATGTCTGGCACGTCACTTGCGTGACAAGGATCAGGCACGATGGTCGATGCAAGATCACATCGCCACTACCGAAGGTAAGATTTCGTCATGACCGAGACCCCACGACACGAAGCAGGTCAGGCCGCCGATGCGGCCGGGCCCGAACTGGGCCAGTGGCACCCCGTGCTGGCCATCGAACAGGCCGACGGCGACGGCCCCTTCGCCGCCCGGCTCTTTGGCCGCGCGCTGGTGCTGTGGCGCAATGCCGACGGCTGGCACGCCTGGGACGACCGCTGTCCGCACCGCGGCGCCGCTTTCACGCTGGGCGCCGTGCACGATGGCCTGCTGCATTGCGGCTATCACGGCTGGCGCTTTGCCTCGGGCGGCCGCTGCACGCGCTATCCCGCCCACCCGGAACTGGTGCCTGCGCCGCGCGCCTGCGCCACCACGCACGCGGTGCGCGAGGGCTACGGGCTGTTATGGGTACGCCTTGGCGGCGACGGCACCGAGGCCGTGCCCGAACTGCCGTCCTTCCCCGAGTACCACGACGCCGAATGCCGCCGCGTGGTCTGCGGCCCCTACGACGTTGCCACCTCGGCGCCACGGCTGGTGGAGAACTTCCTCGACATGGCGCACTTCGGCTATGTCCATGACGGCTACCTGGGTGACCCGGCGCACACCGAAGTGCCGCCCTATGAAGTGGAAGCCATCGGCGATGCGCGCAAGCCCGACGCGCTGCGCACCATCGGCTGCCGCGCCTGGCAGCCGCGCGCGCACGCCAGCGCCGCCGGCGGAGCCATGGTCGAGTATGAATACCGCGTGGTTGCGCCCTACGCCGCGATCCTGACCAAGGTGCCCGACCTTGGCGACAACCATCGCGGCGCCATCGCGCTGTTTATCGGCCCGCGGGACGAGGAATCGAGCCGCGTGTGGTTCGTGATGTCACTGGTGACAGACGATGACGACGCCAGCCTGCGCGAATTCCAGGACACCATCTTCCTGCAGGACAAGCCGATCGTGGAATCGCAGCAGCCGCGCCGCCTGCCGTTGCGCACCGGCGTGGAGGTGCCCCAGCCGGCGGACAAGCTGGCAGGCGCGTACCGCCGCTACCTGGCGGCGCATGGGGTGAGGTTCGGCACGCTGGGCTAGCCGGCGGCCGCGCGCGGGAGAGTGGACGGGGCGGGTGCGTGCAATGCGACCAGCCCCCGAACACGACAGGCCTAGCGCCCGCCCCCGGTGATGTAATGCTCGAGCTGCTCGATGATGAACTGCTGCTCGGAGATGATGTCCTTGACCAGGTCGCCGATCGACAGCATGCCGATCAGCTCGTCGCCTTCCATCACTGGCAGGTGGCGCAGCCGGTGTCGGGTCATCAATGCCATGCATTCGTCGGTGGTCTGGCTGGCGCCGACGTAGATCACTGCATTGGTCATGATGTCGCGAACCAGCGTCTCGCGCGAGGTGCGCTGCATCAGGATCACCTTGCGCGCATAGTCGCGCTCGCTCAGGATCCCCAGGATCTCGCCATGCTCGATCACCAGCAGCGCGCCGATGCCTTTCTCCGCCATCAGTTGCAGCGCGGTATAGACGGTCGCCGTGGGCGGGACGCTGTAAATGGCCTGACTCGGCTTGGACTCCAGAACCTGGCGTGCGGTTTTCATCACCAACTCCTTTTCCGTCGACAATGCAATGCGGCTGGCGGTGCCAATGCAATCAGAGTAGCAAAGTAACGCGCGCCGTTACAGGGTGACTTACGCGAATCTTTGTAAGCAATGTTGTGACGCCCGCATGGCAGCCGCCGGGTCAAGGTTGCGCATCGGTCGCTTTTTCGTCCAGTGCCGCCAGGCACAGCGCCTGCATTTCGGACACCCATTGCGCCGGCTGCAGCGCCGCGCCCTGCAGCAGCAGCCGATAGCGGCGCGCCCCCCAGACCGCCAGCACCAGTGCCTGCACCTTCGCGGCATCCGGGGCCGTGGGCAAGTCGGGGCAAGCGCACAGCGCCCGGCGCCAGGCCTCGCAGAACTCTTCGAACACGCGCCGGTGGTGCTTGGGCTCGGCGATGCGCGGCTCCAGCCCGATGATGTCGGCATCGAAGACGATGCCCGTGGCCTCGTCGTCCGCACCGCAAGCGATGGCCACTAGCCGCCGCACGCGCGTGCGCCAGTCGGCGTCAGCCCGTTGCGTGACCTCGGCGTCGATGCGCGCCAGCATGGTCTCGACCGTGTGGCGCACGTAGCCCGACGCCAGCGCTTCCTTGCTGGGAAAGTACTCGTACAGCGTACCCACCGAGAACCCTGCCTCCAGCGCCACCGCGCGCGTGGTCACGCCGTCCCAGCCATCGCGGCACCAGATCCGAACAAAGGCGTCGTAGATGGCGTTGACGGTGAAGTGCGCGCGCTGCTGCGAAGGGCGCTTGAGCGGCTTGCTGCGTGGCGTGGCGGGCCGTTTCAGGTCGCCGGCGGCGGGCGCTTCGTTTCCGAACCCGGCGGCGTTGGCGCGGCGATAGATTCTTGGCATCGGCCTCACGGAAGTCATGGCGAACATTGCACGCCGGACGGACGGGCCGCGAACCAGGAGAAGACATGGCAGCAACTGAACCGACCCTTGCCATCACGCGGCTGTTCAGCCGCAAGGATGCCCTAAACGAAAGCCGGCTGGAAGCCGCGCACGAACCCGCCAGCGCCGCGCCCGGCGAAGTGCTGCTGCGCCTGGACCGCTTTGCCCTGACCACCAACAACATCACCTATGCCGCCTTTGGCGAGGCCATGCAGTACTGGGACTTCTTTCCCACCGGCCAGCCGCAGTGGGGCCATATGCCGGTGTGGGGCTTTGCCGATGTGGTGGCCTCCGGCGTCGACGGCATCGCCCCCGGCGAACGCTTCTACGGCTACTTCCCCATCGCCAGCCATTTCCGCATGCAGCCCGGGCGCGTCACCGCGCGCGGCTTCTACGATGCCGCGGCGCACCGCGCAAAGCTGACCTCGGCCTACAACCAGTACACCCGCGTGCAGAACGACGCCGCCTACGCGCCGGAACTGGAGCACTACCAGATGCTGTACCGGCCGCTGTTCATCACCTCGTTCATGCTGGCCGACTTCCTGGAAGACAACCGCTTCTTCGGCGCACGGCGGCTGGTGGTGTCCAGCGCCTCCAGCAAGACGGCCTATGGCACCGCCTTCTGCCTGCGCGACCTCGACGGCATCGCGCTGACCGGGCTGACCTCGGCCCGCAACCGCGCCTTTGTCGAAGACCTCGGCTGCTACGGCAGCACCGTCACCTATGACGAACTGGCATCGGTGCCGGTGGACGAGCCCACGCTCTATGTCGACTTCTCCGGCGATGAGTCGCTGCGCGCGCGCGTGCATGCGCATTTTGGCGACAGCCTGGTGTACGACTGCTTTGTCGGCTCAACGCAGAACACCGGCTTCCTGCGCGACCTGCACCTGCCCGGGCCCAGGCCCGAGTTCTATTTCGCGCCGGTGCAGATCCGCAAGCGCAATGCCGACTGGGGACCGCAGGAAGTGAACCGGCGCTTCAACGCGGCGCAGCGCCGCTTTATCGACCATGCGCGCGATCCGGCCAAGCGCTGGCTGGCGCTGGTGGAGGAACGGGGATTCGAAGCCGCGCAGGCACGGATCGCGCGGCTGGCGGCGGGGAGCGGGGCGCCGCAGGAGGGGTACGTGGTGGTCGTGGGGTAAAAGCAGAACGGGCCCCGCATGGGGCCCGTCTTTCACTCCGTCAGCATCCGCACCTTCACCTTCTTGCCCTTGACCTTGCCGGCATTGAGCCGCTTCACCGCCTCGCGCCCGATGCTGCGCTCCACCGCGATATAGGTCGACATCTCCAGCACATTGATCTTGCCGATCTGCTCCTTGGTGAAGCCCGCCTCGCCGGTCAGTGCGCCCAGGATGTCGCCGGGGCGGATCTTCTCCTTGCGGCCACCCAGCATCTGCAAGGTCACCATCGGCGGCAGCAGGCGTTCATTGCTGGCGGGCCTCAGGTCGGCCAGCGGCTGCCATTCGAATTCGCCGCCGTGGTGCTGTTCCAGGTTGCCCACGCGGCCCATCTCGTCCATGCTGACCAGGCTGAAGGCCCAGCCTTCCTGGTCGGCGCGGCCGGTGCGGCCGATGCGGTGCACGTGCACCTCAGGATCGGGCGTGATCTCGACATTGATCACGGCCTCGAGCTGCGCGATATCCAGCCCGCGCGCGGCCACGTCGGTTGCCACCAGCACCGAGCAGCTGCGGTTGGCAAACTGCACCAGCACCTGGTCGCGCTCGCGCTGCTCCAGTTCGCCGTGCAGCGCCAGCGCCTGGTAGCCCTGCGCGCGCAGCAGTTCCACCAGCTCGCGGCAGCGCGCCTTGGTATTGCAGAAGGCCAGCGTGCTGACCGGGCGGAAGTGGTCCAGCAGGCGCCCCACCGTGTTCAGGCGCTCGCCTTCCTCGACCTCATAGAAGCGCTGGCGGATGGTGGTGTTGTCGTGCGTAGCCTCCAGCTTGACCGACTGCGGGTTGCGCAGGAAACGGTGGCTGAGCTTGTCGATGCCGGGCGGATACGTGGCCGAGAACAGCAGCGTCTGCCGGTCCTTCGGGCAGCGGCTGGCCACATAGGCGATGTCGTCGAAGAAGCCCATGTCGAGCATGCGGTCGGCCTCGTCCAGCACCAGCGTGTTGATGCCGGACAGATCCAGGCTGCCGCGGTCGATGTGATCCAGGATGCGGCCGGGCGTGCCCACCACGATATGTGCGCCATGGATCAGGCTGTCGACCTGCGGCCGCATCGGCGAGCCGCCGCACAGTGTCAGCACCTTGATGTTCTCTTCGGCGCGCGCCAGGCGGCGGATTTCCTGCGTGACCTGGTCGGCCAGCTCGCGCGTGGGGCACAGCACCATCGCCTGCACATCGAAGCGGCGCGGATCGAGCCGGTGCAGCAGCGCCAGCCCGAAGGCGGCGGTCTTGCCGCTGCCGGTCTTGGCCTGCGCCACCAGGTCCTGGCCTGCCAATGTGATCGGCAGGCTGGCCGCCTGGATCGGCGTCATTTCGTCATAGCCAAGCTGCGCCAGCGTGGCGAGCATGGTGGGCGACAGCGGCAGGTTGGAAAAAGCGGTGCCGGCTTGCGGCTGGGCGGGGGTCGAGTTCATGCGCGATTATAGCGATCCAGGGATGTCGATCCGTCAGTCATCGGCCGGCGGCGTCCAGTCCAGCCGCTCCAGCAGCGCCTGCGCCGCGGCCGGCGCGCGTTCCTTGGCGCCGTTGATAAAGAAGACAAAGACTTCGCGCTTGCGCGCGGCGGTCTTGCGGTCTTCCACCGTCGGCAGGTCGTCCGGCTGGTGGCCCTGCGCCCACGTGCGCACCCGCGCAGCCCACGCATCCAGGTCCCTGGGCGCATAGCCGGCCTTCAGCTTCGCGCTGCTGGCCATCAGCCGTGCATAGACAAAGTCTGCCGTGAGATCCGCCATCGACGGAAACTTGGGCGAATCGGTAAAGACCGTGGCGGCCTTGTACTTGCGCGCGAGCTTGAGGTAGTCCGGCGACTGGAAGCTGTCGTGCCGCACCTCCAGCACGTGGCGCAGCTTCACGCCTTCCACCGAATCCGGCAGCAGCTGCAGGAAGGCCTCGAAGTCCTCCGCATCGAACTGCTTGGTGGGCCCGAACTGCCACACCACCGGCCCCAGCTTGCGGCCGAGCTCGGCAATGCCGCTGTCGATGAAGCGTTCGATCGATTCGCCGGACTCGGCCAGCACGCGCCGGTTGGTGGCAAAGCGCGAGGCCTTCACCGCGAACACAAAATCATCCGGCGTGTCGTCGCGCCATTTGGCGAACGAGGTGCGCTTCTGCGTGCCGTGGTACGTGCTGTTGATTTCGATCGCGCTGAGGTGGCGGCTGGCATAGGCCAGCTCACGCGCCTGTGCCAGGCCGGCGGGATAGAAGTTGTCGCGCCACGGGGCGAAATTCCAGCCACCGATGCCAACGCGCACCGGCTCGGTGGACGTGGCGGCTTTGCGTGACCTGGCCTTGGGTGTGGCCTCTGAGGTTGCTGCAGTCCTGGATGCGGCCTTCGCCGCGGTGCGTGCTGCCATGGCGCGATCTCCCGAAACGCGAGACTGGCAGTCTAGCGGGAAACTGCGCCAGGCGGTGGCGGCGCAAACACGCCCCTGGCCAACAAAAAAAGCCGGAAGAGGGCCAGGCCCCCTTCCGGCTCCGTTCCCGGTCCCCCGGAATCAGAACGAGAAATTCACCAGGGCGTCGGCAGCGCTCACGTCCGCCGGCTGGGTCTGCACCGCACCCGTGGCGCTGGTGGCCTGCACGCTGTACTTGCCCGCGGCAGCGCCATCCGGCTGCAGCGGAATCGGCAGCGCGGCCTGGTAGGTGCCGATCACCGGAGCGGCCACCGGCAGCGCCGGTTCGGTGGCAAACATGCTGTAGGCGCCGGTATCGCTGGCGGCAGCCGTCGCCGCAATCTCGAAATTGCCGCCATTGACCAGTTGCAGCGCGCGCAGGGTCGCTTCCGCCGAAACCGGCGTGACCGAACCCGAAACCCGGCGATAGGTCGACGCCGGCAGCGACATCGGTGCCGCCGCGGTTGAGATCGCCGTGGGCGTGCCCACCACCACCGGCACGGCGCGCACGATGCCCGCCGCCTTGCCATTGGCAGAACCCGGCACCACCACCACGTCAACTGGACCGGCCGTGCTGCTCTGCTCGATCGGTGACAGCTTGAAGTTGCCGTTGGCGTCCGCCACCGTCGACTTCACCACCACGCCGTTGCGCTCGGCATAGACGCGCGCACCCGGTGCCCCGCTGACCACGCCGTTCACTTCACCGCTGACGGTCATCGGGATCGCCGTCACCACCGGCTTCAGGCCAAAGGTGCCATTGCCGCGCGTGACCACCGACTTGCACGCGTCAAAGTCCAGCACCAGGTCGGTCAGCGTACCCGCTGCCACGGTGAACGGCCGGTTGATCTTGATGCCCGACTGCACCGCGCTAGGCGTATCCAGCGTCTGCTCAGTGCCGCCGATGGGCACCACCGAGTTGGCCAGCGCACCGGCGCCGCCGCCACGGTTGGCATCGAGCACCAGGCGCACCTGCTGGTAGTTGCCGGCAGGCAGCGCGGCCTGGCCCAGCACCGTCATCACGCCGTTGGTCAGCGACAGCAGGTCGATCTTGCGCGCGGGCACGACGTCGATATCGACCCAGCCCCCGGCGCTCGTCTCGGCGCTGGCGCTGCTGTGCACGCGCACCTTGTTGACGGTCACGAAGACATTGTTGAAGCCACAGGCCGGCGCATCGGTCATCGAGACCTTGAGCGTGCCCTGCCCGCCGCCATCATCGCCGCCGCCACCACCGCAGGCGGCCAGCGCCAGGGCACCGCTCAAAGCAAGCACGCGCATCGGCGCGGAAGTCAAGGAAAGGACTGACACGGTAGGCTCTCCGTTTGGGTTATTTGTGAGTTGATCGGAGGATATGTTGCCAATCGCATAACGGCTGTAAGTCTTTGTAATACGTTGTGAAAAAGTCGTTAGCTTGTCTGATGACTGATCAGAAAGGCTTGACGACATATGTGATCCCGCCCAAGCCGCCGTCGGATGCGCTGCGGCAAGCGTTCTGCTGCGGCTGCCGTCATGCCCATGAACGCCGTATCAACATCATCGCTGCATTGCAACGCCGCTTGTATTGCAACGCATCCGATTTGGCGTTTGATCAGGCCGAAACCCGCTCCCACCCGCTCCTGCGTGTGTTCGCGTTACGAATGCAGATCCACCAGCGCGCATTCCCGAACCGCGCAAGCGCACTATCGTGCGCCAACTTGGCGTGTTGTGTCGTCAACCTGATCACATTCGACAGGGTTTCTCCTGTCGGCCTCAAGTCGGGCGCACCCGCTCCGTATACAGCGGGGTGGAAATCCCACACACAAACGCCCCCAAACGATTCCCTACGAAGGATCTCCCCTGATGTTCACTACCATCCGTGCGCGGATCGTGGCCCTGTGCGTGGCCATCGTCATCGCCGCGCTCGCCATCAATACGGCGCTGAACCAGTTCGTCGCCAACCGCTATAACGAAGACACCATCGACAGTAGCCTCGCGGCAGTGCAGAGCGGCCACGCCAGCGCCATCGCCGACTGGGTGGCCTCGCACAGCCAGATGATCCAGTCGCTGCAGGACGCCGTGCTGCAGCCCGAACCCGATGCTGCGCTCAGGCAGATTGCCGACGCCGGCGGCTTCACCAACGTCTACGTCGGCTACGCCGACAAGACCGCGAAGTTCTCCAACCCGCAAGGCATCCCGCCCGGCTACGACCCGACAGGCCGCCCCTGGTACCAGCAGGCCGCCACGGCCGGCAAACCCGTGGTCACGCCGCCCTATGTCGATGCCGGCACCGGCAAGCTGGTGGTGGCATTTGCCGCGCCAGTGGTGCGCGACGGCGGAGTCAAGGCCGTGGTGTCCGGCGATGTGGCGATGGACAGCGTGATCGCCAACGTCAAGGCGATCCACCCCACGCCGGCAAGCTTCGGCATGCTGGTGGCCAGGAACGGCGACATCGTCGCCCACACCGACGACAAGCTCACGCTCAAGCCGGTGACGGAACTCGCGCCTGCGCTGAACGCCGACAAGCTCGCCGCACTGGCCGGCGCAAAGACGCCGCTGGAAGTCGAAGTCGGCGGCAGCGCCAAACTGCTCGGCGCGCGCGCCATCCCCGGCACCGACTGGATGGTCATCGTCGCCCTGGACAAGGCCGAGGCCACCGCCGGCATGCGCTCAGTGCTGGTCGCATCGGTGATCGCAATGGTACTGATCGCAGGCATGGCCGCCGCCGTAGTGTGGGGCGTGGCAACGATGTCGTTGCGCGGCCTGTCCACCGTGCGCGATGCCATGGACGCCATCGGCTCCGGCGACGGCGACCTGACCCAGCGCCTGCCCGCCGACGGCAACGACGAAGTCGCGCAGATCGCGCGCGCCTTCAACACCTTTGCCGACAAGCTCTGCACCATCATGCGCCAGATCCGCGACGCCAGCGAATCGGTGCGCGCCGCCTCCGACGAGATCGCCGCCGGCAACACGGACCTGTCGCGCCGCACCGAATCCGCCGCCACCAGCCTGCAGCAGACCGCGGCCTCGATGGAAGAAATCACCGCCACCGTCAGCCAGTCGGCCAGCTCGGCCCAGCACGCCAACGAATCCGTCACCGCGGCCTCGCGCGTGGCCGCCGACGGCGGCGTCGTGATCGGCGAAGTCATCACCACCATGGGCCAGATCGAGAACGCCTCGGTCAGGGTCTCCGACATCATCGGCGTGATCGAAGGCATCGCCTTCCAGACCAACATCCTGGCGCTCAACGCCGCGGTCGAAGCCGCCCGCGCCGGCGACCAGGGCCGCGGCTTCGCCGTGGTGGCGGGCGAAGTGCGCGCCCTGGCCCAGCGCAGCGCCCAGGCCGCCAAGGAGATCAAGACCCTGATCGAATCCACCGTAGGCAGCGTCAGCTCCGGCTCCGGCCAGGTCCGCCGCGCCGGCGACACCATGAGCGAGATCGTCAGCAACGTCTCCAGGGTGACCGGCATTATTTCCGAGATCACTCAAGCAGCCATGGAACAGACCCGTGGTATTCAAGAGGTGAATATGGCGGTGAGCCAGCTGGATCAGATGGTGCAGCAGAATGCGGCGCTGGTTGAGCAATCCACGGCGGCTGCCGCGGCGCTGCAGACGCAGGCCGGGAGCCTGGCGGGGGCGGTGGGGCAGTTCAGGTTGGGGTGAGATTGGCTCCATCCTTAAGCTAATCCCCGCAAATTCTGCGGAGAATGGCCCCGCCAGACTCCGCAGAGACCAAAAAAGGAGTCATTCGAAACGCTTGTTCAGGGCGGAACGTCAGTCCATTGGAAGCCCGTGGGCATGCTTCCTTCCACCAATCGCCCCCGACGCCGCCGCCCGCAGGATCCGCTGGAACGTCGGGCACTCCATATGCCTTGGCGCCGGACAAACCGCCGCATGCCGCAGTCCGTCGCGCATCGCCGTCAGCTTGCGGATGGTCCGGTCCAGCTCATCCGCCTTAGCCGCCAGCACCTGCCGGTCGATGTTCGGCTGTCCCTGTGGCGAGAACATCTGCGCGATGTCATCCAGCGAGAAACCGGCGGCACGCCCCAGCGCGATCAGCGCCAGCCGCTCAAGCACGCCGGCATCGAACACGCGCCGCATCCCGCGCCGGCCGATGGACGCGATCAGCCCCTTTTCCTCGTAGTACCGCAGCGTCGAGGCCGGCACGCCAGCCTGCCGGGCCACTTCCGCAATATCCAGGCTTGTCACCGCTTGACCTCAAGTCGACTTGAACTGGCACAGTGTAGCTTCCATGCCAGGGCGGCGTGCAAGGAGATACGACCATGGGTGAGCAACAGCAGACCAGCAGCAACGGCGGCGACCAGGCCGCACTGTGGAACGGCCCGTCCGGCCATGCCTGGGTCGCGGAGCAGGCGGTGCTCGACGACATGTTCCGGCCGCTGGAAGGCCTGCTTGTCGATACGGTGGGCAAGACTTCCGCGCAGCATGTGCTCGATGTCGGCTGCGGCACCGGCAGCACTACGATCGCGCTGGCGCGCAAGCTCGGCGCGCAAGGCAGATGCACCGGCATCGATATTTCCGAGCCGATGCTCGCCGCTGCACGGGCACGCGCGCAACACAACGGCTCGACCGCCAGCTTTATTCGCGCCGACGCGCAGGACTACGCCTTCGCGCCAGCAAGCTTCGACAGCATCGTGTCGCGCCTGGGCGTGATGTTCTTCAGCGATCCGGTGCGGGCCTTTGCCAACCTGCGCCGGGCCGCAACACCGGATGCCACGCTCCACTGCATCGCCTGGCGCAGCGCCTCAGAGAATCCGTTCATGACCACCGCCGAGCGAGCGGCCGCACCGCTGCTGTCCAACCTGCCGCCGCGGCAGCCGGGGGCGCCGGGGCAGTTCGCCTTCGGCGACCGCCAGCGCGTGCAGGCCATCCTGGAAGAGGGCGGCTGGGGCGGGATCGATGTCGAGCCGATCGACTTCGCCTGCACGCTGCCGGAGCCTGCGCTGGTGGACTACCTGTCCCGCCTGGGTCCCGTCGGACTGGCCCTGCGCGAGGCCGATGCAAGCACACGCGCCAGCGTCATCGAAACCGTCCGCGCGGCATTCGAGCCTTACGTTCATGGCGCAACTGTGCGCTACACCGCTGCCTGCTGGATGATCACCGCCCGCGCTGCGGCTTCATCACTGACCGCCGGCGAGACTGCCCATGCCTGATACAGCGGTGGCCCTCCTGCTCAATGCAGTCGTGATCGGCACCGGCGCAACGCTGGTGATGGACGCCTGGGCCATCCTGCGCAAGCGGCTGCTGGGCGTCCCTGCGCTGGACTATGGACTCGTAGGCCGTTGGCTCGCATGGCTGCCGCGAGGACGCCTTTGCCACCATCCCATCGCCGCATCGCCGCCGGTGCGCGGCGAGCGCGGGATCGGCTGGATCGCGCATTACCTGACCGGCATCGTGTTCGCGGCCATCCTGCTGGGGCTATGGGGACTCGACTGGGCACGTCATCCGACGCTGGCACCCGCGTTGATCGTCGGCATCGGCAGTGTGGCGGCACCGTTCCTGCTGATGCAGCCGGCGATGGGTGCCGGCATCGCCGCGAGCCGCACGCCGCGGCCAAACGTGGCACGGGTGCATAGCCTGGTGACGCATGCGGTGTTCGGGCTGGGGCTCTATGTGGCGGGTTGGGTCGTGAGCCTGGTAGCGAACTGACAAGCGGGCACAGCGGCAGGCTGCCGCGGTACGAACCAGGGAGAGTCAGAGGCCACGCACGCCGCGGCATTTGGGGAACGTGGCGCAGCCCCAAAACGGATTGCCAGCGTTCGCGCCTTGTTTGGCGATGCGTTGGATCATGGCACTGCCGCAGCGCGGGCAACCTGGCACGGCGGCTGGCGACATCTCAGTTGGCTTTGGCGGCTCCGCGGCACGTGTCGGCGCGTTCGCGGCTGCAGGCTGTGCGGCCGATCCCGTCGGCGCTGCGGCGCGGGCGCGCCTGACCAGCACGGAGAGTGCCTGGCCATCGATCAGCTCAATGTTCCGCGCGGACGCGAAGGCCCGCGCATCGGCGGTGAACTGCCCCGATGTCACAACGAATCCTTGCGCCGCACCCTGCGCAGCCATCACGCCATACAGTTCCCGTACCACCGTGACCGGCACCTTGTAGGCGCGCCATTGCTTGCACTGCACGAGCGCCAGCTCATTGCCTTTTCTGAGCCGCAGGTCGATGCCCCCATCCGCACCGCCGCCACCGGTTTCCGCCACGGCGTAACCGCGCATCCGGAACACCTCTCCCACCAGCCGCTCGAAATCGCGCCAGCTCATCTGGCGCAGGGCGTCGCCAGACTGGCTCGCCGCCGCGCTGCGCACCAGTCCTTGCCGCTTGCGGCGGCCCAGCCACGAAGCCAGCGCGCCGGCCAGCAGCAACAGCGGCACGATGTACTGCCCGTACGTCGATAGCGCCTTGACCATCTGCGTCACGACCATTTGGCCGATTTGCCCCGGCGCGGCACTGACCGGCACTTCGGCAATCGCATAACGG
The DNA here is from genome assembly GCF_000389805.1 of Cupriavidus sp. GA3-3. NCBI lineage: Bacteria > Pseudomonadati > Pseudomonadota > Betaproteobacteria > Burkholderiales > Burkholderiaceae > Cupriavidus > Cupriavidus sp. GA3-3. The sequence goes on along the minus strand of NZ_KB944501.1, from coordinate 193,790 downwards.
TGCAGCACCGCGTAGGCAATGATGGCCAACGCAACGCCTGCCCACCATGGCAGTGCTGCGGCGATGCCATACAGATCCTCGAAGACGCTCGATTGCTTCCTGCGACCCATGGTGACCCCTTCGCTTTTTGTTTTTGTCAGACAGAAGGATGCCGTACGGGGGCTGGCATGTCGCCCCTGCGCACGCGGGGGACGATGGGGTAGGCAAAAAGGTATATCCGCGTCTTTCCGGATTTATGGCCTCAGCCAGGCATCGGAGACCGCGTCCAAAGTTTGCCGCCCGCTTCTGTGGGCTATCGAACCGTAGATTGCTGGCGCCGCTCCAGAATAGAAGTCCATCGGCGCCCGCTTCAGCGCCGGACGATCCCCACCATCACGGGCGACAGGATGACAAGGCTTTCGGGCCGGCTGGCTGCGTGCATCGCGTTCGGCCTTCTGCTGGCTGCCAGTGCGCAGGCGTCGGATATAGCCTGCAAGACCACGCTGCGTCCTTCCCGCTGCGACGATCCGCTCGCCGCCGGCACGTCCTGCCTGCATTCAGTGCCACACGCCGCCGACCTGATCTGCGATCACGCGATGCTCCATCGCGAACATGAGCGCATCCACGCGGACCAGCAGCGCCGGCTACGCGCCGGCGCGATTCAAGGAAGCGACATCGCCGCCTGGCGGGAGCGCCGGGACGCCTGCACGTCGGTGGCATGCCTGGACCGGGTCTTTGCCAGCTGGCGGCGGCAGCCAGGCAAGAAACCACCGCGGGCTGCCGCGCCGCAACCAACGCCGCCGGCGGCGCGGGCGCGGGAGGTGTCGAGGAACAAGCAGGCTGCGGTCAGGGTCGAGGCCTCGCGGCCAGCGGTCGCGCCACCTTCAGCGACGCCAGCGACTCAACCAGCAGCGGAGCAGCTTCCAGCTCCACCACCGTCGGAGCCATTGGCAGAAGCGGGGATTCATGCGCCCCCTGTGGTGATCCAAAGAGCCTCCGGCCCGACGCTCCAGCAAGCTTCAGTTCGTCCGGCGCCGGCGCCGGCGCCGCAACCACGCGGCTGGGCATCGCTGGGAACGCTGGCGTGGCTGGGCATGTGCGGCGCGGGCGTCGCCTGCTGGTCCCGGCGTACGCGCGGCGAGTGGCTGCCGGGGGTCACCCGCCTGCGCGAGCGGACTCGGGATGCGCCGCCCATCGTGCTGTTGGTGAGCGGACTGCTCGCTTTGAACGGGGTACTGCTGTTGTGCGTCCTGACGGCGAGCCGGCCATTGTCGTGAGCTCATGCCGTCGCGCCGTCCCATGCAGGCGCGGGCGCAGTCTTGCACCAGCAAAGCAGGATGCTCGCCGCCAGGCGCAGGCCGCTGAATGGATGCATCAGGCAATGCCGCACCTGCTCGCTGCGGCTTTCGCCGTACAGGCACCACATGCAGAAGTGCTCGCAGTTGTTGGTCAGCAGGCGGTAGCAGTCCTCGCCCAACCGTGAGCGGGCGCGGCCGACGGATTCAGCGGCACTGTACCGCGCCATGGGCGTGCTCAACACCGTGATGCCATGGCCGGCAGCAAAGGCGGCCAGGCTCAGTTCTTCCACCGGGCCGCGCTGCTGCCGGTGGCAATAGCCAGCGTAGTGCACCACCATGCCACGCCCGACGTAGATGCCGTGGTGTGCATAGCCATGACGCGGCGTGACCAGGTGTGCGCCGAGGTGCGGCTCTGCATCGGCGGCGAGGCGCGATGCCAGTACGTGCGGGCTGCGGGTGGCCTGCGCCGTTGTCTTCGTCGTTTCACCGAGGGATGCCATCACCGTCTCCATTGCAGGCCTCTGCCGGGCCATGCCCTATGACTGCATAGGGCGTGCCAGTGACGGATGAGATCGGCGCCTGGTGGTGCGGGCGTTGCGTGAAGGGGTGCGAAGAGAAGGATGCGAGACACGGCCCGATGCAGAGCGGCCGCGCATCGCAGAAACAGGGCTCGGCCGGTTTGATCAAATGATCAAATTCCGAGGACCGCCACAATCAATTGGATCAAAGCATCAAGCCGCCGGCAAGGCATCGCGACGGCGGCGACAAACCTGCGCCGGGCGGCTCATTCCGGCAGCGGGTACTTCCTGGCGTTCATCTCCATCTTGGCGCGGATCGCCGCGTCCAGGTCCACGCCCAGCGCCGTCACCAGCTGCGCCAGGTAGATAGTGATATCGGCAAGCTCCTGCTCCACATGCTCGCGCTCGTCGGTGGACATGATGGCGCGCGATTCCGCGTCGGTCTGCCACTGGAAGATCTCGACCAGCTCGGACACCTCCACGCTCAGCGCCATCGCGAGGTTCTTGGGGCTGTGGTACTTGCCCCAGTTACGGGCCTTGCCGAAGTCTTGGGCGGCTTGCTGGAGGTTCTTGATGTCGATCAGGGGCATGATGGTGTGACGAAAGCGTTTCACTGCGCCCCGGCATGCGCCGGCGCAAGACGCAGATTTAATCACGACCCGGCCGCCCTCGACACCCGGGCCGACTGAGGCTTACCCTTCGCTTGTGCATCCACCGTCTCAACGGAGGTTCCCCATGCGCCCGACTCCCGGCCTGGCAATTGCCACTCTCGCCGGCACGCTCGCCTACCTGGCCATCGCGATTGCAGGCTGGGGTGGCATCGCCCCCTTCTTCGCGCACCCGGCGCGCGTGGCCCTGACCCTGGTCCTGTTCGCCCTGTCCATCGCCGCGCTCTTCTCCGGCGGCAATATCAGCAGCGGCATGCGCGAGGACCGCGGCAACCGGTGGGTGCTGGCAGTGTTTGGCGTGCTCGGGCTGCTGGCGGCGTACCTGCCGCCCTTTACCGACCGCATCGGCTTCTGGACGCTCGATGGCGACACCATGCGCTGGACCGGCGTGGCGCTGTTTGCCGGCGGCGGCGTGCTGCGGCTGTGGCCGGTGTTTGTGCTGGGGCGGCGCTTCAGCGGGCTGGTGGCGATCCAGCCGGGGCACACGCTGGTGACCACCGGCATCTATGGCGTGATCCGGCATCCGAGCTACCTCGGCTTCCTGGTCAGTTCGCTGGGATGGGTACTGGCATTCCGCTCCGGCGTGGGCGTGGTGCTGACGCTGCTGATGGTGCCGGTGCTGGTGGCGCGCATCCGGGCGGAAGAAGCGCTGTTGCGCGACCAGTTTGGCGACGAGTACGCGTCGTACTGCGACCGGACCTGGCGCATGCTGCCGGGCATCTACTGAGCACGGGGCAGCGGCGCCCCGCGCACTTGGCGGATCAAATCGCCAGCCACCAAGGGTTATCCCTAGTCATTCATTCCCATTTTCCGGGACTCCAGGTTTTGATTTATGGGAATCAGGTCCTATTCTTGGGCCCTATGTTGAATGCCGTCGACAACCCCACTGCCGTGAAGCCCACGACACCCACGCCTGCCGAACCCGCCCAGCCCGCGGGCGGTGCCGATCGCGTGCTGTTCGTGCTGGCGGCACTGGCGCAACACGGCGCGCCGATCACGGTACGCGAGCTGGTTGCCAAAACCGGCCTGCCCAAGAGCACGCTCTACCGGCAACTGATGATGCTCAAGCGCTGGGGCTTCGTGCTGGAGTCCGACGGCGAATACGCGCCGGGCCCGATCAGCCTGCAACTGGCGCTCGGCTTTGACATGGCCTCGCACCTGGCGCGCGAAGCCTTGCCCGACATGCAGCTGCTGGCGCAGCAGTCCGATGAAAGCGTAGGCCTGGTCGTCGCCGTCAAGGATCACGTGGTGTGCCTGGAGATGGTGGAGAGCCGCCAGTCGCTGCGCTGCTCGTTCGAGAAGGGCCGCGGCGTACCGCTGCGCGCCGGTGCGTCGGCCAAGTCGCTGCTGGCGTTCATGCGCGACGAAGCGCGCGAGCGCCTGGTCCGGGCCCAGTGCGAGCCAGGCGAAGCCGAACGGCTGCTGGCCGAGCTGGCCGTCATTCGCGAGACCGGCTACGCCGTCAGCGAGGGCGAGGTGGATCCGGGCGTATGGGGCGTGAGCGCGCCGCTGTTCTCGCGGCGCAGCAAGGCCGATGCGCTGGGCTCGATCACGCTGATGGTGCCGGCCACGCGGCGGCAAGGGCGCGAGTCCGCGCTGATCGACATGACCGTGGCAGCGGCGATGCGGATTTCCGCGCGGCTGCAGTCTTACTGAATACCAAGCAATTCGTTACCGCCGCCGTCGGCAAACCCATGCGACGGCAGATCCCTCGTTCCCGAGAATAGGAGACCTCCATGAACCTTCGTCGCAAATGCCTGATGGCCGGCCTGGCAACCCTGACCGCCCTGACCCTCGGCACCGCCGCGCAAGCGCAGGACAATGCCGTGCTGCGCGTGGCCACCGACGCCACCTTCCCGCCGATGGAATTTATCGAGAACGGCAAGCGCACCGGCTTTGACGTGGAGCTGGTTGAGGCCATGGCCAAGACGATGGGCAAGCGGGTTGAGTGGACCGACATTGACTTCAAGGGCCTGATCCCCGGGCTGGTCTCGCGCCGCTTTGACATGGCAGTTTCCGGCATCTACATCACACCCGAGCGCCGCAAGGTGGTGGACTTCACCGAGCCGTACTACGTCGGCGGCCTGGTGGCACTGGTCAAGAGCGGCAACACCACCGTCCACGCCCCGGCCGACCTGAACGGCAAGAAGGTCAGCGTGCAGGTGGGCACCAAGTCGGTCAGCTTCCTGCGCGACACGTACCCGCAGGTGCAGCGTGTGGAAGTCGAGAAGAACCAGGAAATGTTCAACCTGGTCGAGATCGGCCGCGCCGATGCCGCCGTGACCGGCAAGCCGGCCGCGATGCAGTACGTCAAGACCCGCGGCGGCCTGCGCATGGTGGAGCAGCAGCTGACCACCGAGGAATACGGCATGGCCGTGCGCAAGGACACGCCCGAGCTGACCCGCGCCCTCAATGCGGCACTCGCCAAGGTGAAGGCCGATGGCACCTACGCCAGGCTGACCCAGAAATGGTTCGGCACGGCCGCCAAGTAAGCTGCGCGGATCATCATCATGGAATTGGATTTTTCTCCTGTCTTTGCCGGCTGGCATGACATCGTCCACGGCGCCGTCATCACCGTGGAGGTGACGGCCTGCGCGCTGGTGCTGGGCTGCGTCATGGGCCTCTTGGTCGGCATCGGCCGGCTGGACCCGAAGCGCCGCGTCATCTACAGCATCTGCACCGCCTACGTGACCTTCATCCGCGGCACGCCGCTGCTGGTGCAGCTGTTCCTGCTGTTCTTCGGGCTGCCGCAGTTCAACATCCTGCTGCCGGCCTTTGTGTGCGGCGTGATCGGGCTGGGCATCTATTCCGGCGCCTATGTCTCGGAAATCGTGCGCGGCGCGATCCAGTCCGTGGACAAGGGCCAGATGGAAGCCGCGCGCTCGATCGGCATGTCGTCCGGCCAGGCCATGCGCGCGGTGATCCTGCCGCAGGCCATCGTGCGCATGATTCCGCCGCTGGGCAACGAGTTCATCGCCCTCATCAAGAACTCGGCGCTGGTGTCGCTGCTGACCATTGCCGACCTGATGCATGAGGGCCAGAAGATCATCAGCGTGTCGTACCGGTCGCTGGAAGTCTATCTGGCGATCGCGCTGGTCTATCTGATCCTGACGAGCGCGGCCGGGCTGATCCTGCGGCGCGCCGAACAACGGCTGCGCATGGGAGGCATGGTGCAATGAGCGATTCCGCAATCATCCGGATCCGGAACCTGGGCAAATCGTTCGGCAGCCATACCGTCCTGCGCGGCATCGACTTCGATGTGGAGCCGTCGCAGGTCGTGGTCGTGATCGGCCCCAGTGGCTCGGGCAAGAGCACCTTCCTGCGCTGCTGCAACGGCCTGGAACAACCCGAGGCCGGCACCATCGACATCGTCGGCAAGCGCCTGGTGACCGACGGCCAGCTGATCGGCGAGCACGAGCTGAACCAGCTGCGCACCGAAGTGGGCATGGTGTTCCAGTCGTTCAACCTGTTCCCGCACCTGTCGGTGCTGCACAACGTCACGGTCGGTCCCCGCATGCTGCGCGGCGCCTCGCGCGAGGAAGCCGAGCGCAAGGCGATGGGCCTGCTTGAGAAAGTCGGCCTTGCGCACAAGGCCCACGCCATGCCCGCCAGCCTGTCGGGCGGCCAGAAGCAGCGTGTGGCCATTGCCCGCGCACTGGCCATGGAACCGCGCGTGATGCTGTTCGACGAGCCGACCTCCGCGCTGGACCCCGAGCTGGTGGGCGAAGTGCTGCAGGTGATGAAGGTGCTGGCCGCCGAAGGCATGACCATGGTCGTGGTCACCCATGAAATGGGCTTCGCCCGCGAAGTGGCCGATGTGGTGGTGGTCATGGATGGCGGCGGCATCATCGAGGCCGGGCCGCCGTCGGTCATCTTCTCGGCGCCGACGCAGGAACGCACGCGCGGCTTCCTGCAGGCCGTGCTGACGCGGGCGTGACGATGGCTCTGACCCAGAACCTCTGGCAGGGCCGTGTCGACGACGGCGAGCGTGGCGACACCACGCGCCTGTTCCGCATCGTGCATGCGCTGGAAGCAGCGGACGTGACACCGCTCGACGGCGCACCGGTGTTGCTCGGCTTCAATTGCGACGCGGGCGTGCTGCGCAATCAGGGCCGTCCCGGTGCCGCGCACGGCCCCGACGCCATCCGCCAGGCGCTGGCCAACGTGCCGGCGCACGGACTGCCCGCGCTATATGACGCCGGCAATGTCAGCTGTGACGACGGCGAGCTGGAATCAGCCCAGCTGGCGCTGGCTGGCACCGTGCGCGACGTGCTGGCGCGCGGCGGGCTGCCGCTGGTGCTGGGCGGCGGCCATGAAGTGGCCTGGGGCACGTGGCAAGGCCTGCGCGCGCACCTGGATGCGCAGGACGATGGCGGGCGCGTGCTCATCATCAATATCGACGCCCACTTCGACCTGCGCACCAGCCGGCCCGCAAGCTCCGGCACGCCGTTCGACCAGATCGCCAACGCCTGCGCCGAGCGCGGGCAGCCGTTCGACTATGTCTGCCTGGGCGTCAGCCGCCTCAGCAACACGCCGGCGCTGTTCAGCCGCGCGGATGCGCTGGGCGTCTGCTACGTGGAAGACGTGGACATGCAGGAGCGGCACCTGGAATCGCGCCTGGCCGAACTGGCGGCGCGCATCGATGCCACCGACCACCTGTACCTGACCATCGACCTCGACGCGCTGCCGGCGGCCGTGATGCCGGCCGTGTCTGCGCCCGCGGCCTGTGGCGTGCCGTTGACGGTGGTGGAGGAAATCGCCATGCTTGCCCGCCACAGCGGCAAGCTGCGCGTGGCCGACCTGGCGGAATACAACCCGCACTACGACCGCGACCACCAGGGCGCGCGCGTGGCGGCGCGGTTGGCCTGGCGCCTGTTCGGCTGACAGGCAAGTCACCCCCAGCCGCCCGGCGGTTGGCACCAGCCGCGCCCGGCTATAGTATTGCCCTTCGCTATATTTAGCGATTCCGATCAGAATTGATAAAGCGAGGCGAGGGCAGTCCTGCGCCGGCGCGGCCGTCCTGCCGCGCCCCCGGGCCGCCCATCGCCGGTTACGGGCGGAAGGGTCTGCGTGATCGAACAAATCGTCATCGTCGGCTTTGGCTGCATCGGCCAGGCCGTGCTGCCGCTGCTGGAGCGAACCTGGCCGCGGGCAGCGATTACCGTGGTGGACCGCGTGCTCGACGGCACGCGCCGGCAACTGGCCGCCCGCCACGGGCTGGATGCCATCGACGCCACCATCACGGCCGGCAACTTTGAAGCGATGCTGGGCCCGCTGCTGCGGCCTGGCACTTTCCTGCTGAACCTGGCACCGTCCGTCTGCAGCCGCGACCTGATCGCGCTGGCGCAAGCGCACGGCGCGTTCTATGTCGATGCCGGCATCGAACCGTGGGACTATGAAGCCGACCCGCAGGCCTCGCACCTGAGCAACTACGCGCTGCGCCACGAGATGCTGGCCTTCGCCCGCGGCCGTGAGACGCAGCCGACCGCGCTGGTGGCGCACGGCGCCAACCCTGGGCTTGTCTCGGTGCTGGTCAAGGCCGCGCTGATGGAACTGGCCGGCAATATCGGCTTGAATCAGCCCGAGCCCCACGACCGCGCCGGCTGGGCTGCCCTGGCGCGCGCACTGGACTTGCGCGTGATCCAGATCGCCGAGTACGACAGCCAGCAAGCCCCCGGCTATCCGCGCGACGGCGAGTTCGCCAACACCTGGTCGGCCGAAGGCTTTATCACAGAATGCCTGCAGGACGCCGAACTCGGCTGGGGCAGCCATGAGCCCGCGCTGCCGCCCGATGGCTATCGTCACGGCTACGGCAGCGGCGCGGCAATCGCGCTGGACCGGCCAGGGCATCGCACGCGCGTGCGGTCGTGGTCGCCGGTGCATGGCCCGTTCGATGCGTACCTGATCACGCACAACGAATCGATCTCGATCGCCGAATACCTGACCGACCAGTCTGCCGGCCAGCCGCTGCACCGCCCCACCGTCTACTATGCCTATCGCCCGACATCCGCCACGCAGACCTCGATGCAATGGCTCGACGAACGCGCCGCCCCGCGCGTGCGCGGCGAACGCATCCTGCGCGACGAGATCCAGTGCGGCGAGGACGAACTCGGCGTGCTGCTGATGAGCGGCCGCCATGGCGCGGTCTGGTACGGATCGCGCCTCTCCACCCAACGCGCGCGTTCGCTGGCGCCGTACAACACCGCCACCAGCCTGCAGGTGGCATCGAGCCTGATCGCCGGCATGCAGTGGATGCTGGCCAACCCGGCGCGCGGCGTGGTGGAATCGGATGCGCTCGACTTTCGCCCCGTGCTGGCCGATGCCGCGCACTGGTGGGCACCGCTCAGCGTGCAGTTCCCCGACTGGCTGCCGCGGCCCGGCGCCACATCGCTCGCCTTCACCGACTTCCTGCTGGACGATGCCATGACCCAGCCCGATCCATCGCCCCTGACCATGGCCTGCTGATGCAACGCATCCCCCAGACCCCGCGCCGCAACTGGCCGCGCGAACTCGAGAATGTCGGCTTCCACTTCCATTCGCTCGACGAATTCAACGTCCCGCGCGAAGTCGATGACAACACCTTCTTCTACTGGCGCGAAGACGCCGCCTACGCCTTCAGCAAGCAGGAGGTGGAAACGCTCTACGCCGCCGCGTACGACCTGAACCAGCGCTGCCTGGAAGCCGTGCAGCACGTGATCGACCACGACCTGTTCGCGCGCCTGGCGATCGACAAGGACTTCGCGCAGCTGATCCGCACCTCCTGGGACCGCGACGAGCCCACGCTGTTCGGCCGCTTCGACATGACGCTGGACCAGCACGGCGTGCCCAGGATGTACGAGTTCAACGCCGACACCCCGACCTCGCTGATCGAATCCGCCGTCGCACAGTGGTACTGGAAAGACACCGTGCAGCCGCAGGCCGACCAGTTCAACAGCCTGCACGACGCGCTGGTGGCGCGCTGGCAATGGCTGCGCAAGCACTACCGCAACGCCAGCATGCTGCACCTTGCGTGCATGTTCGACAGCCAGGAAGACATCTGCAACACCGAGTACCTGATGGACACCGCGCTGCAGGCCGGCTGGTCCGTCAAGCTGGTCGACCTGCAAGACATCGGCACCGACGGCCGCGGCAACTTCTATGACGCCGACAACGTGCCGATGGAAGTCGTCTTCAAGCTCTACCCGTGGGAATGGATGGCCACCTCCGACTACCGCGACCAGCTGGCACACAGCCCCGTGCGCTGGGTCGAGCCGCCGTGGAAGGCCGTGCTGTCCAACAAGGCCATCCTGCCGATCCTGTGGGAGCTCTTTCCCGGCCACCCGAACCTGCTGGAAGCCAGCTTCGACCCCAGCCATTTCGCCGGTCAGCCGCACGCCAAAAAACCCTTCCTGTCACGCGAGGGCGAGAGCGTGACCCTGGCCACCCCGGAAGGCGGCCACGTCCACAACCCCGGCGAATACGGCGCCGAAGGCTTCATCTACCAGGCCTATTCGCCGGCGCGTCGCTTTGACGGCCGCTACACCACGCTGGGCGTATGGATTGTCGACGACGTGCCCAGCGGCCTGTGCGTGCGCGAGGAATCCGGGCCCATCGCCAAGAACACCAGTTTCTTCGTTCCACACTACTTCATGAACGAGTAAGGACCGATGGCAAAGAAGAACAACAACGGCCGCAAGCCGTCAAAGTACGACAGCCCGTACCAGCCCAAGTCGAAAGGATCGCCCCGGTCCGCGTGGCAGCCGCAGCCCTATGCGGGCGAGCAGAAACGCAGCTCGCCCGCGCTGTGGATCATCGGCGCCTGCGCCGTGGTGGCCGGCGTGGCGGCACTCGGCTCCTGCAGCGACGACGCCGACGACGATCCCGGCGTGACCGTACGCCGCGCCAGCTACGCCACGCTGGAAGACTGCGAAGCCGACTGGAACACCCCCAACGACTGCGAAAGCGTGCCGGTCGACGACCCCAGCACCATCTACAGCTCCAGCCTGAACGCATCCGCGAGCGACGCCGCCACCGGCGGCTCCGGCACCAGCCACGGCAGCAGCATGTACTACGCGCGCTGGTACGGCCCGTACTACACCTCCAGCGGCACCGTCTACCACCCCAACGGCACCCAGACCCGGCGCGACATGTCCGCCGGCCCGCTGCGCCCGATGAACGTCTACGACAGCACCGGCACGCGCATGCAATCCTTCACCAACGCCACCCCGCACGCCGCGATGGTGGAAGAAGCCACCGTCCGCCGCAGCTCCCTCAGCGGCGGACGCTCCATGGGCCTGTCCATGCGCGCCGCGGCCGTATCGCGCGCACCGGTGGTATCGCGCGGCGGCTTCACCAGCCGCTTCGGCAGCTCCGGACGCTCCGGCGGCGGCTGAGTGCCGCCTGCCGATCGCCATGTCGTATTCACATCCCTGACAACTGACAACGAGTCCAACCTATGGTCAATGCCATGCACCCGGCGCTTGCCTACCTGATCTATATCGTCACCAGCTTTGCCATGCTGGGGCTGTTCCTGCTGGTCTATACGCGGGTGACGCCGCATCGCGAGTTCCAGCTGATCCGCGAGGGCAATGTTGCAGCGGCGTTGTCGCTGGGCGGGGCGGTGCTGGGGTTCTCGCTGACGTTGTCGTCGAGCATTCAGCACAACGCTACGTTTGGGATGTTTTTGTTGTGGGCGTTTGGGGCGTTTGCGGTGCAGGTGTTGGCTTATCTGGTGGTGGCGAGGGCGTTGGGGGGTGTTGGTGAGGCTATTTCCAGCGATAACCGGGGGGTTGGGGCGGTGATGGGGGTGATTTCGTTGGCGGTGGGGGTGGTTAATGCGGCTTGTTTGACTTGAGGTGATCTTGGGCCGAGGATCGCGAGGTTCCATTAGCAACCACATGACCAGACCAATGCCCGATCGCCCGCATCAGGAAGACCTGACCATCCGACTTGCCACCCAAGCCGATGCGGCTGCGATTTCGGCGGTACATGCGCTTTGCTGGCATCAAGCATATGGCGAGCTGCTTCCCAAAGATATGCTTGCGAACGTGACAGCGGAAAGCCGGCTGCCAGCCAGGTATCGCATTCTCGCGGACCCATCGGTAGCCTGTTTCGTCGCGACCAGTGAGGCTGAAGTCGTCGGCTTTTCCGATTGCGGACCATGTCGCGAAGCAGAGCAGGAATGTCGGGGAGAGGTCTACGCCCTCTACGTACTGCAGGCGTTTCATGACAAGCGTGTCGGCCTGAGGCTTCTGTCGTGCTGCGCGTCAGCCTTGTTGAGGCGAGGTTCCAGTTCGATGCGCCTGTGGTCACTCGAGGAAAATGCACGGGCGCGCAGGTTCTACGAACGTGCCGGCGGACGACTGCTAGACCGGCGCGTCTCGACCCGGGGCTCAGTGGTACTAACTGAAGTGGAATATCACTGGGACCTCATTGGCATGAAGCGGCTCGCAGCGCTCAAGTGGCATTTGTTGTGTGAATGATCTTGCGGATCGCCGGCGGAAAGGCAAAGAGCGGGATCACCTGATCCCAGACACGACGTCAGGACGCGGCGATCGGGGAGTAGTCCTTACCCATTTGTCTTGGTCGAAGGCCTCCAGCTCGGCCAGCGCAGCCTCCGCACTGGGGGCCGCATACACGGGCTTGTGCGCCGCGGCCACGGCGCGGCGCCCCTTGCCGCCGCATCCGGACTGAGGCAAGTCATACAGTCGCCGTCATCCCGTCGGCCCCCAACGTCGGCCCGGAGCGTCAACCAACGCGATCGCCGCGCCCCTCCACAGTAATCCGGTGCAACAGGCGATCATACCCATCATAGCCACCAGTCGCCGCATGATTCACACATCGGTTATCCCAAACAACAAGCATCCCCCGCGACCACCGATGGCGATACACAAACTCCGGCCTGGCCTGGTGCTCAAACAGCGCACGCAGGATCGGCGCCGCCTCCTCGTCGCTCATGCCATCGATGCCGATCGTATAGCCCACGCTGACAAACAAGGCTGTGCGCCCGGTTTCGGGATGCTTGCGCGCAATGGGGTGTAGCTGCGTTGCCATCGCACTGTCCGAATAGCGGATAGCCATCGAGCGTCCCTTGTCCTTCTCACCATATGCGCCCTGTCGCGAATAGCCGCGCCGCGCGGAATGGACGCCTTGCCTGCCGTCCACCAGTGATTTGAGTTCCGCCGGCAGCGCGTCCCAGGCGGCGTACTGGTCGGCGAACAGCGTGTCACCGCCCACTGGCGGAATGACATTGCCGTATAGCACCGTAGCCGCCGGTGGCTGCGCCAGGAAGCTCCAGTCCGAGTGCCAGGACTCGGCAAAGATCGGCGTGCGTTCGTTGGCATCGCGCCGCACTTGCGCGACATGGGGATGGCCAGGGATGGCGGTGAAATACGGATCGCTGCCGAGCGGGCCGATCGTTGACGCGAAGCGTTCGATGTCCTCGATGGCCAGGTCCTGGTCGGTGAAGGCAAGGACCTGGTGCTCAAGCCAGTGCCGGCGAATCTCGGCGACTTGCGCATCGGTCAGTGCCTGCTTCAGGTCCAGGCCCCTGACCAGCGCGCCGCAGGGGGCGTCCTGCGGCAGAACTTGCATTGCCATTGCGCGTCTCCTTGATGAGCGTAAGGGAGCGAGTGGGGCGCACCAGGCGCACAGCGGCGCGCTCAGGCTGCCACGCCGACCGGGCGGTCGCCGGCGATGGTTGTGCGATGCAGCTCGCGGTCAAAACCGTCATAGTCGTTCATCGCCAGATGCTGCGTGCAGCGGTTGTCCCACACGGCCAGCGCGCCGCGGGTCCAGCGGAAGCGGCAGGTGAATTCGGGGCGGGCGGCGTGGGCGTAGAGGTATTGCAGCAGCGGCGCGCTTTCTTCTTCGGTCATGCCCTCGAAGCGCATGGTGTAGGTGCTGTTGACGTACAGCGCCTTCCTGCCCGTGGCGGGATGCACCCGCACCACCGGATGGAGGACCTCGCTGTTGGCGCGGTCATCGGTACGCACGTCCATCTTGTGGGCGGGGTCGCCGTTGTTGACCACGGCGCCCCTGGCGCCATAGGAACGCACGGGGCTATGTACCGCGCGCAACTTGTCGAGCACCAGCTTTAGCCCATCGGAAAGAGCGTCGTAAGCGTGATACATGCTGGCCCACATGGTGTCGCCACCGTAGGGCGGAATCACGCGCGCATACAAGGCAGACCCCAGCGGCGGGATTTCTGCATAGCTCATGTCCGTGTGCCAGGCACCGCCGAAGTTGCGTTTGGTCTGCTCCGCCTTGCCCTTCATCACCGGCAGGATTTCAGCGTGGCCTTCCAGCGCGCGGACGAACGGCACTTCCAGCAGATCGCCAAAGCGGGCGCTGAACGCCTTGTGCTGGTCCGGCGTCAACTGCTGGTCGCGAAAGAAGATCACCTGATGGTTGTGCAGCGCCGAGCGGATCTCTGCGAACGTCTCGTCCGGCACCGGCTGGGACAGGTCTACCCCACTGATCTCCGCACCGAGGGCGCCCGCGATGGGCTGGACATCGATGAAACGGTATTGCGACATGGCTTGCGTTCTCCTTGCTTAAAAAGTGTTAGCGACTGCGAGGGTTACTGGACGGTGATGTGGGCGCTGCGCACCAGCGCGCGCCACTTCTGCGTTTCCGCATCGATAAAGACGCCGAACGCCTCCGGCCCGGCTCCGGAGATGACGCCGCCCATCTCATCGATCTTCTTGCGGACGTCGGGCATCTTCAGCACGGCTTCCAGCTCTGAATCCAGCCGGGCAACGATGGGCTTGGGCGTTGCTGCGGGCACCAGCACGCCGAACCAGCCTGCAATCTCATAGCCGCGCAGGCCGGCTTCCGCCATGGTGGGCACATCGGGCAGCAGCGGCGAACGCTGGGCCCCGGTGATCGCCAGCGCGCGCAGCTTGCCGGACTTCACCAGCTGCAGCGCCGACGGCATGTTGTCGAACATCACCGGAACATGGCCCGCCACGGTGTCGTTCAGCCCCGGCGCGCTGCCTTTGTAGGGAACGTGGGTCATGCGCACGCCGGCGGTGCTGGCAAACAGCTCGCCCGCCAGGTGCAGCGAGGTGCCGGCGCCCGGCGTTGCATAGGTCAGCGGCGTAGCCTGGCGCTTGCCGTACTGGATCAGGTCCTTCACGGATTGCACCGGCAGTGCCGTATTCACGACCAGCAGGTTGGGCACCGCCATCAGCATGGTCACCGGCGCGAGATCCTTGCCCGGCTTGTACGGCAGGTCGGGATAGAGCGAGGGATTGATCGCGATGGGGCCGATATTGCCCATCACGATGGTGTAGCCATCGGCCGGCTGCTTGGTCACGTAGTCAGTGCCGACATTGCCGCCGGCGCCTGCCTTGTTCTCCACCACCACGGGTTGCCCGAGCCGTTCCCCCAGCTTCTGGCCGACGATGCGCGCCAGCATGTCGGTGGATCCGCCGGGCGGGTAAGGGACAACCCATCTGATCGGCTTGCTCGGCCAGGCATCGCTGGCCCAGGCGGCAGGCCCGGGCATGATTGCAGCCGCGCAGGCCAGCGCGGCACTGAGAATGGGGCGCTTCATGTTGTCTCCTGTGGTGGGGCAGCGAGAATGCTTGCCGCCCACGCTTTCTTTGTTTATATTGTTCATCTAGTGAACGTAAATTACACGTAGTGAACGAATGAAGAGTAATAGATCAATCCTCAGGTGTCTAGCCATCCTGCAAGCGTTCCGCCAGAACGGCCGTCCGACCCTGGCCGAGTTGTCACGCGCAGTGGACTTGCCCCACCCCACGGTGCTGCGATTCCTGCTGACGCTGGAGGAAGAGGGCTACGTGGCTCGCGAGGCAAACCAGTGGCGGCTCACCACGCGCGTGTTCGAGATCGGATTTGCCGCGATGGAAAGCCTGGGCGTGACCGAGGCGGTGCAGGAGCACCTGCAGCAACTGGCTGACGTGTATTCCGGCACGGCGAACCTGGGGGAGATCAACCCGGAAGGCGTCATCATCGTCGGACGCGCAATGGCGCCGGCCGAGCGGCGCCGGCTGGTGGTCATGAACTTGCGGGTAGGCAGCGTGCTGCCGCCGGGCAGTGCCCTGGCCATGGCGCTTGCGCTGCCGGTCGGCGAATGGAGCGAGCTGGAATATCCGGAAAGCAATCAGATGTCGATTGCCGTGCCGCTGCCTGCAGTGGGGTCCAGGCAGCTGTCGCTTGGGATCTCTACGTCAATGGGCGAGGCTACGCCTGCGCGGATCAGGGAGGAGATGGTGCCTGCGCTGCAGCGGGCTGCGGGGACTGTTAGTCGGATGATTGGGTTGGCGCCGGCTTGAGGGGGGCGGGAATGCAGGCATTGGAGGTGATGGCTCGCTTCAAAACGGTATCGATGTCAGCCCCTCATTGAATGCCTTGAACTTCTTCAAGCCTGCCGCGCTGATCAGCCCTTCATCCCCGCACGCCCCGCCTTCGCCGCCCGCTTCAAGGGCACCAGCGTGACCGCCGCATCCTCGGTCCTGTCCGTATTGACCAGTACCCCCGCCGAGACAATATAGGCCGCCGCGCTCTCGATATCCCCGCGCAGCGCCGCGCATGCCGCCGCGCTGTCATGCCTGCGCAGCGCTTCGATCAGATTGTCGTGATGCTTGACCGCGACGCGCTCTTCCACGCGGCGCGATCCGGAGCGGAGGTCATGGTTAAGGATCGGGCCGATGCGCAACCACTGCGACTCAATCATCTGCAACAGGATCGGCATGCGCGCCGCCGCATACACGGCAAAGTGAAAGGCCTGGTTCGCGGCGATGACATCCGCGCCGTCGGGACTGCGCTTCGACATCTCGTCGGCAAACCGGCGGTGCAGTGCCTGTACCTGCTTCAGTTCCTCATCGGTGATGCGCTCCGCCGCGGTCGCAGTGGCGAGTCCCTCCAGTTCGATCCGGATCTTGGTGATCTCCTCGAACTGGCTGACGCTCATCCTCGGCACCCGCAGTGCGCGGTTTGGCGTGAGCTCAAGTGCCTGCTCGGCAACCAGGCGATGCACCGCTTCCCGCACCGGCATGACGCTGACGCCCAGTGCGGCGGCAATGTTGCGCAGGGAAATCTGCTCTCCCGGCATCATCTGGCCGCTGATCAGCAGGTCTCGCAGCTGCGTGTAGACGTCGCGGCTGAGCGTCTGGCGGACAAGGGGCGTGACAAGGTCATTCAGGGTCATGCCGCGAAGCATAGCACATAGGGTTATTCTCTATATTTGATCTGTGATCACAGTTTTAATCTTCGTCCGGAAGGCAGGCAGCCGCCTGTTCCCAAGAGGATTGGAATCATGTGGAAGGATGAATCGCTCGCCGGCAAGCGCGTACTGGTGACCGCCGGCGCGGACGGAATTGGCCTGGAGATCACACGGGCATTTGTGGAGGCGGGCGCCCGCGTTGCGGTTTGCGACGTGGCTGGCGGCAGCCTCGAACGTGTCTGTGCCGAGTTGCCCGGCGTAGTGGCAGTCAGGGCCGATGTGTCGAAGGAAAGCGACGTCGAGGCGCTGTTCCAGGCGGTGGATGATGCCTTTGGCGGCCTGGATGTACTGGTCAACAATGCCGGGGTTGCCGGCCCGACTGGCGGTGTCGAAACACTCTCGCTGGCCGACTGGGAGCGCACGCTTGCCGTCAACATCACCGGCCAGTTTCTGTGCACCCGCGCCGCGGTGCCGCGCCTGCGGCAGGGGCGCGCGCCGTCGATCGTCAACCTGTCTTCCGCAGCCGGGCATCTCGGCATGCCGGGCCGTTCCGCCTACTCCGCATCGAAATGGGCCGTGGTGGGCTTTACCAAATCGCTGGCGCTTGAACTGGGCGCGGATGGCATCCGTGTCAACACAGTGCTGCCCGGTGCGGTCGACGGCCCGCGTATCCGCGCCGTCATTGCCGCGAAGGCCGAGTCGCTCGGCAAGCCGCTAGAGGAAGTCACGCGCGACTACACGTCGCAGGCGGCACTGTGCCGCATGGTGACGATGCGCGACATCGCCAACATGGTGCGCTTTCTCTGCAGCGACCAGGCGGCCAATGTGCACGGCCAGGAAATGGTCGTCGACGGCCTGACCCAGGCGCTCAGCTAGCGCGACCAGCGCATTCCGGGGGCCGCCGGATATCCGCGGCCCGCTATCCGACAAAACGCGACAACACCCGACAAAGGAATCACCATGGCCAAGCGAGCCAAAGCCATCATCACCTGCGCCCCGACCGGCGCCATCCACACGCCCAGCATGTCGCCCCACCTGCCGGTGACCGCCGACGAGATCGCAACAGCCGCCATCGACGCGGCGCGCGCAGGGGCCGCCATCCTGCACCTGCACGCCCGCGACCCGAAAGACGGACGCCCGTCGCAGGACCCGGAGCTGTTCCGGCCGTTCCTCGCCAGGATCAGCGCCGAGACCGACGCCGTGATCAATATCACCACCGGCGGCAGCCCGCACATGACAGTGGAAGAGCGCATGTTGCCGGCCACGACCTTCAAGCCGGAGCTGGCGTCCCTGAACATGGGCTCGATGAACTTCGGCCTGTTCCCGATGCTCGACCGCTTCAAGGAATTCCAGCACGACTGGGAGCGCGAACACCTGGAGAACAGCCGCAACCTGATCTTCAAGAACACCTACCAGGACATCGAGAACATCCTGCGCATCGGCAATGCCAACGGCACGCGATTCGAGTTCGAGTGCTATGACATCAGCCATCTGTACAACCTGCGGCACTTCCTTGACCGTGGCCTGGTCAGTGGCCCGGTGTTCATCCAATCCGTCTTCGGCATCCTGGGCGGCATTGGCCCCGATCCCGAGGACCTGATGCACATGCACCGCACCGCCCGGCGCCTGTTCGGCGATCAGTTCCGCTGGTCGATCCTGGGCGCCGGCCGAAGCCAGATGCCGCTGGCGACCATCGGCGCGGCCATGGGCGCCAGCGTGCGCGTTGGCCTGGAGGACTCACTCTGGATCGGTCCGGGCCAGCTGGCGGCATCGAGCGCCGAGCAGGTCACGCGCATCCGGACCGTGCTCGAAGCCCTGAACATCGACGTGGCCACGCCTGACGAAGCCCGCGACATCCTGGACCTCAAGGGCGCGGCAGGCACCGCGTTCTGAACCGGCGGGGCCGCCACGGCCCGGCCCCGCCCAACCATCGAACACTGAAGACATCAACCAGGCAGAACGGCTGACGCGCGGCCCCAGGGCGTGGCGCCATATCCGCCGATGGAGACTACGCACATGCAGACCGTACCCGCCTCAGGCGCGCCGCCGCTGGCCGCGCCGACAGACCGCCCGCTGACCGCACTACTGTTCCGCAAGCTCATGCCCTTGCTGGTGCTGTCCTATGTGATCAGCTTTCTCGATCGCACCAACATTGCCCTCGCAAAGACCCACATCGCTGTCGACCTGAACATCTCGGCCGCGGCCTACGGCCTGGGCGCGGGTCTGTTCTTCCTCAGCTATGCCTTGCTGGAAATCCCGAGCAACCTGATCATGCATCGGGTCGGGGCGCGCTTCTGGATCACACGCATCATGGTGACGTGGGGCCTGCTGTCCGCGGCGATGGCCTTTGTCCAGGGCGAGACCTCCTTCTACATCATGCGCGTGCTGCTCGGCGCGGCCGAGGCGGGGCTGTTTCCCGGTGTGATGCTCTATCTCACATACTGGTTCGGCCGCGAGGATCGCGCGCGGGCGGTGGGCTACTTCCTGCTCGGCGTCTGCATCGCCAACATCGTCAGCGGCCCGCTGGGCGGCGCCCTGCTGGGCATGGATGGCATGTGGGGCTACAAGGGCTGGCAATGGATGTTCGTGCTGGAAGGCCTGCCTGCGGTGTTCCTTGCCGCGGTGGTCTGGAAGAAGCTGCCCGACGGTCCGGACAGCGCGCCATGGCTGACGCCAGCCCAGGCGCAGGAAGTCCGCAGCCGGCTGGCCGCCGAAGCCGCCGATGCCAGCGCCGGCAACGGTGGCCACTCGTTCCTGGGCGCCATGCGTGATCCGCAGGTCTGGCTGGCGATCTTCATCTACTTCTGCCACCAGATCTCGATCTACACGGTGATCTTCTTCCTGCCGGGCATCATCGGCACGTACGGCAAGCTCACGCCCGTGGAAATCGGGCTGCTCAATTCCCTGCCCTGGATTGCCGCCGCCATCGGGGCCGCATGGCTGCCCCGACATGCCAACACCCCAAGGCGCGGCCGCCGTCTGCTCTGCCTGGGGCTGGTCGTGATGGCAGGCGGCCTGCTGATTGCCGCCTTTGCAGGCCCGGTGATGGCGCTGGTCGGCTTCTCGCTGACCGCGCTGATGTTTTTCGTGGTGCAGTCGATCGTCTTCCTGTTCCCGTCGTCTCGCCTGAAGGGCGTGGCGCTGGCGGGTGGACTGGCCCTCATCAATACCTGCGGGCTGGTGGGCGGGTTCATCGGGCCGTCGGTGATGGGGATCATCGAACAGGCGACTGGCAGTACGCGCAACGGGCTGGTCATTATGGCGGGCCTGTTGCTGATCGCCTGCGCCGTGGCACCGTTTCTGCGGCAGGGGCAGGAACGCTGAAGGGCTGTGAAGTGAGAACACCGCCAGGCAAGAAGTAGTGCTGGCTGGACTCCAAGTGCGGCGCTCGGCTGGCAACGGCTGGCGCCGCCGTGAACGCAGTAGCACTGGCGCGATCTGGGCTGACCCGCTGCCTGTCACGCCATAGGCTGCGGTTTCATTCGAACGCGATCAGCCACTCATAGACCGTAGTCATCACCATGGCGAGAAGTGGTGCAACACATAGCCAGCGAAGCCATCTCGGCAAGTGGCGCAACCAGACTCCCATCATCGCGAGGCAGCAGGCGGCGAGCGCAAGTCCTGCTGCAATCAGGTAGTGTCGCTGCGATTGGTACGCCCAGAGATTTGCCACGGGCCCCTCTGCGCCAAATGGATAGTGCTGGGGTGAATGCCATGCCTGCCAGGCGTCAATCGCGATGATTGCCATCATCGCGAGAAGCACGCCGGACGCCACCCACCTAATACATGACCACAAGGTCCATGTCCTTTGCATAGTAGATAAACTCACCGATGAAGCTGTCCATCGAACTCGTCATGTCGATGCAACCGATGGATCCGGGCACCCAACCGCCGTGGATGGAGAAGTTGGACCGACCGTAGGTTTGCGTCCCTGGAAGGGGCTCTAGCCAGACGCGGTGATGCCCCCAGGCGATAGGACCAGAGGGGAATGGCCCTCGCTTGACTATCGCCAGGAGTTTCGCTACGAAGCTGGTGTCGTCCCATCTTTCCATTCTTCCCTGGCGCGCCTTGTAGCGACCAGCCGGAATCGGGCCCAAATTCCGTTCTGCCTGATGCTCGGGGCCGGAATATCCGCGCTTGCCGGAAGTGGCTGGCCATTGTCGATAAGTTCTCCCGTTTTCCAACCATACCAGCGTTACCCCGTTGAAGAGCAGGGATGCCTGACGCATGTCAATACGGCGAGCCGTCTCTTCCAGGTTCAGCAGTCGGACCAGATTGTGGGTAGACAGTTCGTAAGTCCAGCCTCCTCGCCATTGCGCAACGGATCTTAGTTCCGATTTCAAGTCTGGATTGCGATCAATCACATTGCATATTTGCTCCGCACTCATTCGCACGTTTTCCTCTCCATCGTATGGGTTGAACCACTGATGCGCTCACTACGCACCTCCATTGGGGAGTAGGCCGCGTTGAGTGACAATAGGCCGATCCTGAATTTTGCTTGAAAGGATGTACATCGGAGAACACGACGGGCACGAATTGGCATCAGTGCCGGCAGGCGGGATGGCGAATCCCCTGTTTGGGGTTATCAAATGAGACGAACCTACACTGTCGCTGCATTCTGGCTAGCGGGGGCAGCGACTACTTGGGCCGCTTGCTGGATCGGAGATCGAATGAGCTTTCGACTCGGCCTCGGCTGGGATTTTCAAAACCTGGAGGGTTGCTGGAACGTGGGCGTTTGTACTGTGCCTGCCTGGTACACACTCTTGCTCTACCTCTACTTTCTGGGGCCATCGATTGTGTTCGCGGTGGTGGGCTGGAGGGCTTGCGAGGCTACGCCGAGGCGCCTCGTCCAACTGCTAGGCTTACTCGTTGTGGGCACGGCATCGCTTTACCTGGTGACATATGTGGTGAGGTAGTGTCCAATGCCGCTCGCTGTCGAACCTTTCTTACACTGAATCGAGCAACCGCAATGCAGGGAATGAAAACGAAGGCGTTCAGGCGCCGCATGGGCCTTGCGCTATGCGGCGCCGTGCTTCTCTCCGACGCCATCGCCTTGATGACCATGGGCCTGTTCAACTTCGGCATCGTCCTGCCAGGCTGCATCGGCGCGTCGTTCCTGCTCCTTGCATGGCAGTGGCCCCGCGTAGCCCACTGGCGAGCAGCCAGCCATAGGCGCCAGCAACTATGGCAAGCAGCATGGATCGCATTCGCACTATGGCTGGCGACAGTGGCCATCTTCTTCTACGACATCCACCGCGGCACCGAAGCCGCCATTCCGGGAAGCTCGCCCGTGAAGGCCATCGTCATCCTCGGCTCCGGCACGCCGAACTGCGTCGCTTCGCCAACGTTGGTTGCGCGGCTTGATCAGGGCTTGAAGCAGGCTCAGCTGTGGCCGCATGCGAAGGTCGCGGTCAGTGGCGGGCAGGATTTCGGGCTGCGCTGCCGAGAGGCGGACATCATGGCGGAGTATCTGATCGCCCGTGGAGTCGCAGCAGACAGGGTGGTCCGAGAAGGGCGTAGTACCAGCACGGAGGAGAACCTGGTGTTCAGCCGGCGGTTGCTTGAAGAGCAGGGCGTCGCCGCCACCGATCCCATTGTGGTGGTGACCAGCGATTTCCATGTACGGCGGGCGGTGCGGATTGCCCGGAAGGCAGGATTCGGGGAGGTCGCCGGAGTCGGGGCTGGAACGCCACTCTACCTTCGGTATAACGCCTGGCTCCGTGAGTACTTCGCAGCGATCAGTGGATGGGTGTTGAAGGAGTATTGAGCCCGAGCGTCGTCCGCAGACAGCCAGCCCGGCTCAATGCGCAATCAGGCTCGCAACGGCAAGTGTAAGGGTTTCAGCAAGCTTTGAAGATTCGGACATGGGAAGGAGCAATTTGGCGAAACTTCATTCTTCCGTCAGCGCGTAGTAATGGGCGGGTCGAACGAATGGCCTTCCGTCGTCCAGCCGATCAGATTGCCACACTTGACCCGGAAGTTCAGTATCGATTTCGCGCCGACCTGAAACAACCTGCATTCGGTGCCGGGCTCAGCATAGCCGACCACCTTCGCCGCAGGGTCTAGCATGCCTTCCAACTCCTGGTATAGCGCAACACGTTTCGCAACGACCCGGCCTTCGAAATCGAGGCGATAGCCGTTGACCAGGCCAAATAGGCCAACGGCAACCGCTGCGAGACCTAGCCATATAACATAGGACCTGCCCTTACCAGTTTCCCGACGCGCCACCTTCATAGCCCTTCTTGTAGTGTCGTTCCTCAACCAGCCGATTCGATCTTCTCAGCCCCATTAGCACGTCAGCCGGCGATACCAGATCGAAACCGCGTGGGTCGTGCGCAAGAATCCCCGCTAGTTCTAGTACATCAGCGACATTGGTGCTGAACGAATTGCCGAACAATCTGTACTTTGAGTTCTCTGCGACCCGCATTTCCAGTTCATCACGGATCAGCTTCTTTTCACGCTGTGACACCCATAGGTACATGCCGATGCCATCCCAATACATGCCGGAATGGTCTCCGGTTTCGTCCGACAAGGTTTGTGCCGTATTGCTGTATAGGATCCCTTGAAATAGATCGAAGGTGCGCGACTGTAAACGGTGCCATCGATCTCTATGGCCACGTGGCCGAACTGCGAACCACGACTAAGCAGACGGCCATCGAAGATCACGACCTCGATGAACTCTCGCTCGACTTGAATAGGCTTTGGTTCGTCCGCCGGCACGGGCGTGGTCGTCCGCGTTGCCATGCGATTGACATCCTCCCCTCCCTCGGCCTCCGACCGCCGCCTTATGGCGGAAAGGGCGGGGATTCCTTCGGCGCTACGCGATGAGCTGCGCAGTCGCTGCGGTGGGTTCCTGCTTCACCGAGCGGCCCGACTGCACCGACTCTCCACAGGCTGCAACGCGGTGTCCCCGCGCCAGAATGTTGATCGCTCCGACCACATCTGCGTTTTCCTCGAATCCGCACTCGACGCAGCGGAATCTTGCCTGCGTCGTACGGTTTTGCGCCGACACCTGACCGCAGCACGGACACGTCCGGCTCGTGTTCTGCGGTGGCACAGCGATAAGCCAGCCCCCGTTCCACGCCAGTTTATATTCCAACTGCCGGCGGAACTCGAACCAGCCCTGGTCGAGAATGGACTTGTTCAGGCCGGACTTAGCCCGAACATTCGCGCCTGGGCTTTTGCCTGTTCCCGCCGCCGACCTGGACATGTTCCGTACCTGCAAGTCCTCGATACAGACCATCGCGTGGTTTTTGCTGATCGTGGCCGTGGCCTTGTGCAGGTAGTCGCGGCGGGCGTTGCCGATGCGGGCGTGGATGCGCTGGACTCTGGCTTTCGCCTTCCTCCAGTTGGCGCTGAACTTCGTCTTGCGGCTCATCGCTCGCTGAGCGCGGCGCAGTCTGGCTTCGTGCCGTTTGAAACTGTGGAGCGGAGCGAGGAACGTACCATCGCTGAACGTAGCGAATCGGGTGATGCCAACATCGATGCCGACTGCGCTGGTTGCTTGCGGCACCGGCTTTTCCACCTCACGCGCGGTCTGGATCGAGACAAACCACTTGCCCGCATGCAGAGATACCGTGGCGTTGCGCACCTCGCCAGGCACATCCCGGCTGCTGCGGTAACGAATCCATCCGAGCTTGGGCAGGAAGATGCGACTGTTGGCCTGATCCAGCTTGATCTGCTTCCGGTCGGGGTAGCGAAAGCTGTCGCGCTGCCCCTTCTTCTTGAAGCGAGGATGTGCGGCCCGTCTAGCGAAAAAGTTCTTGTAGGCTCGCTCCAGATCCTTGAGCGCATGTTGCAGCGGGTGCACCGGGGAGTCCTTGAGCCAAGGTGTTCCAGGTCCATTGCGCCACTCGGTGAGACGCTTTGCCATCGCCACATAGTTGATGAACTTGCCGCCAGCCCTATAGTTTTCGATCTGTAGCGCCAGCGCCTTGTTGTAGACGGACCGGCACGATCCGGCGAATCGGCGCATGTCGCGCTGCTGCTCACCGCGCGGCATCAGTTCGAACTTGAAGGCCTGGAGTCGTTGCATCTGGCTAATGTACAGGTAGCCGAAGAGCCCAAACGTGAAACTCTGTAAGGTTGCCACTGTGTCTGTACTGACGCACGCTCTCGATGAGCGCTCCGACACAACTTCCGGCGAAGTGGGATGGCAACCATAGCGCACCACCGCACAGTTTCTGGCGGATATGCCATCGAGCAGAAGAGGATGCCACATTAGACGGTTACGGAGGCATTGAGCCGCCTCACCGTCGCGCTATCCTTCCCCGCCCTGAAGGGCGGAGAATGCCGCGCATCTCGATCAAATCGCCGTCGCGAAACCTCGGCAAAGCTAAACTCCTCTAGCGTTGCATCCAATACCATTTGCCGGAATCTCACAATGTCAGTGCCTTTCATCGTAGCAGCAGCCCAATCCGTATCCGTTGCCGGCGACGTGCAGGAGAACGTTGATCGGCATCTGGTGTTTCTGCGCGAAGCCGCCGTGAGAGGTTCACGCATGGTCGTCTTTCCAGAGCTTTCATTGACCGGGTACGAATGGACTGTCGCGAACGAATTGGCGTTCCGTGATGACGATGCGCGTCTGGCTCCGCTCAGGGACGAGTGCGTTCGACGAGGGGTGACCGCTGTCGTCGGCGCGCCGTTGCGGTTCAATGATGTCGTCCGGATCGGCGCCCTGGCATTGGGTCCGGACGGGACAGTTTCCTGTTATACGAAGCAATATTTGCATCCGGGAGAGGACTCAGTCTTCGTCCCGGGATCAGGAGGCAGGCCGATATCCGTCAACGGGACGACCGTCGCCCTGGCGATCTGCGCAGATACCGGGTATCCCGAGCATGCGGCGCACGCTGCTTCCACCGGCGCGAGCCTGTACGCCGCTGGCGTGCTGATCACCGCGAGCGGCTACGACGCGGATACAGCATTGCTTCAAGGATATGCGGCGCAGCACCGATTTGCCGTGCTGATGGCGAACCACGGCGGGGACACGGGCGGATGGTCACCGATCGGGAAAAGCGCGTTCTGGGACGAGGACGGGCGGTGTGTCGTCGCCGCGGAGGGCACGGGCGCGGCGTTGGTGATGGTGAGCCGGTTGGAAACTGGTTGGTGCGGTGAAGTCGTGACGTTGCGCTAGGCCAGAGGGATACGAAACTCGCTACCTTACTCAAAATCCCGGATAGCACTATAAGGGCTGAACTGTAGGTGGCTTGAGGTCCAGGTAGCAATGCTGCCGACAATCCATTGTGGTGGTAGCCAGCGATTTCCATGTACGACAGGCGGTGCGGATTGCCCGGAAGGCAGGATTCGGGGAGGTCGCCGGAGTCGGGGCTGGAACGCCGCTCTACCTTCGGTAATAACGCCTGGCTCCGAGAGCGGCGCCGAAATGTCCGTGGCGAAAATGCCTTAGCCCCCTTTTGGGGGACGTCAATCAGGCCGGAATGGCACATAGTAGCCAACGTACCCACGAGTCGAGCAGGGCATGATCACGACATGACGCTTTCGGCGCACGCCGGCCCGGCTCCGCGCGGTCAGCACGGGACTAGAGTGCGTGCAGCTTGTCTGGTTCGCTGACCTCGACTAGCCTGCTATCGATGTCGATTCTTCGCTGCGCTGCGATATTCATTGATGCCAGAACGCTCGACCACCCGATATGGCAAGGCGCTGCAGCGCCTGCACCAGGTCTTTTCCCCGTTGAACCTGGCGGCGGCGGCGTGGCTGATTGCAACATGGGCGTTCGCGGCGTTTCAGCTCGTGAGCGAGCGGGACCGCTTGCTGCACGACGCCGCGGAGCGTACCCAGGCGCAGGCCCAGGCGTTCGGCGCGTACTCGAAATCCAGCATCCTGCGGCTGTCTGAGTTCCTCCTTGATCTGCGGGCCAGTTGGCTGGTCGGCCAGCCGGGATTCATCGACATGGTGCGTGAGCGGGAAAACCTGGTGGTGGACCTGTCGTTCCAGGTGTCGGTGATCGACAAGCATGGCCTGCTCATCTACTCGTCCATCGCCCCGCCCGTGCCCGGCCAGAAGGTCGACCTGAGCGGGCGCGAGCATTTCCGGGTCCATCAGAACGCGGGCGGGCGCGACATGCTGTTCATCAGCGACCCGGTGAAGGGCAAGGTCTCGCGCAAATGGTCGATCCAGTTCACGCGCCCCATCCTGCGCGCGGGCAGCTTCGACGGGGTCATCGTGGTCTCGGTCAGTCCGGAGCAGTTCGCCAGCTTTGCGCAGTCGTTCACCAACCGCGATGGCGAAGTGGCGTCGGTCATCAAGACTTCCGGCCAGGTCATTGCGCGCGTGCCGGCCATGGAGGGCACGCTGGCCAGGGCGGTCAGCAACAGGCCGTACCTCGCCAGCGGGTCGCCCCAGTCTGGTAGTTATCGGGCGGTGTCGGGCTCCGAAGGCGTGGAGCGGGTCTTTGGCTATTACCGTGTGCCGGAGTTCGGGCTCAATTTCGTGGTGGGCGAGTCCGTCGGCCTGGTGCTGGCGCCCTACGAGGTCTATCGCCGCGTTGCCCTGGCCGGTGCCATTGCTTCCACGCTGCTGCTTGGCCTGCTGTACTACAGCCTGCGCCGCTCCATGGCGGAGCGACGGCGCCATATGGAAGAGATGCGGCTGGCTTCGCTGGTCTATTCATCCAGCAGCGAGGCCATGGTGGTCACGTCGCTCGATGGCACCATCATCGATGTGAATCCGGCCTTTGCCGCCGCCACCGGCTATACAACCAAGGAGGTCAAGGGCCGCCCGGGCTATATCGTCAGCGGGGCAGGCAATGCGGCAGGGCTGGTTGAGCGCCTGCGGGCCACCGTGGCAGCCAAGGGCAGATGGAGCGGCGAATTCTCGATTCGCCGCATGGACGGCAGCGAGTTTCCCGCCTACCTGACCGTAGATACCTACCTGGCCCACGCATATGGCGAGCGCCGCCGCGTTGCGCTGATCCATGACATGACCGAGAAGCGCCAGGCGGAGGAAGTCATCCGGCATCAGGCGAATTTTGATGCGCTCACGGATCTGCCCAACCGCCGCCTGTTCTTCGACCGGCTGAGGCAGGAGATCGAGCGTTCGCGCGGCACGCAGGATGTGCTGGCGCTGCTGTTCATCGACCTGGATCGCTTCAAGGAGGTGAACGATACCCTCGGCCACGACCAGGGCGACCTGTTGCTGCTGGAGGCGGCGCAGCGCATTGCGGCATCGGTGCGCGCGCGGGATACCGTGGCGCGGCTGGCCGGCGACGAGTTCACCGTGATCCTGCCCGCGGTGGGCGATGCCGGCGTTGCCGGGGGCATTGCCGAGGCCATCCTGGAGCGGATTGCCGCGCCTTACCGCCTGGCCGGCGAGCTGGTGGTGGTGTCGGCCAGCATCGGCGTGGCGACCTACCCCAAGGACGCCGACAACGCCGAGGCCCTGCTGGTGTGCGCCGACCAGGCGATGTTTGCCGCCAAGGAGGAGGGCCGCAATCGCTGGAAGGTCTTCACCCAGGCGCTGCTGCAGGCGGAGAGGGAGCGCCTGCGCATCACGCAGGACCTGCGCACGGCGCTGGCGTCCGGGCAGTTCGCGCTGCACTACCAGCCCATTGTCGATCTGCGCACGGGCAAGGTCTGCAAGGCCGAGGCCCTGATCCGCTGGGACCATCCGGTGCGCGGGCCGATCCACCCGGCCGATTTCATTGCCGTTGCGGAGGAATCCGGCCTCATCATCGACATCGGCCGCTGGGTGCTGACCGAAGCGCTGGACCAGCTTGCGCGCTGGCAGGTGCTGCTGGGCAAGGGCTTCCAGATCTCGGTCAACAAATCACCAGTGGAGTTCTGCGCGCCTGCGAGCGGGCCCGAGTCATGGTCCAGCATGATCGAGCGCAGGAACGTGCCGGTGGGCAGCCTCGTCATCGAGATCACCGAAGGCTCGCTGATGGAGCAGAACGCCGATGTCATGGACCAGCTCTCCCGCTTCCAGGCGGCCGGCATCGAGATCGCGCTCGACGACTTCGGCACCGGCTACTCGTCCTTGTCGTACTTGCGGCGCCTGGACATCGACTACATTAAGATCGACCAGTCCTTCATCCGCTCTCTGACGCGGGGCCCGGACGACGTGGCCTTGTGCCACGCCATCATCAGCATGGCGCATGCACTGCGCATCCGCGTGATTGCCGAGGGCATCGAGACCGAGTCGCAGCGCGACATCCTGCTGGCTGCCGGCTGCGACTACGGGCAAGGCCACTTCTTCTGTCCGCCGGTGGAGGCCAGCGCGTTCGAGGCGTTTGCGAGCGCTGTGACTTGAATGCCACCGCACCAGGATGCAAACGGCGCGAGACCAGTTGGCTCGCGCCGTTTGCTTTTCAGCGCTGCTCATCCGTTAGGCGGGTAAGCAGGCTCTCCCTCGTCAGACCAGTGCCTGCAGGCGGTCGGCGGTGCCGACCAGCTGTTGCTTGAGCGGCAAAAGCAGGGCGTGGAGGCCGATGCTTTGGGGGATGGTGTCGCTCTGCAGCTCCAGCAAGGTCAGGAAGGACTGAAGGCCGGCGCTGACGCGCAGGATGTCGTCAGTGGCTTCGAGGATGTGGTCCTCGAGGGTGACGGCTTTGCTGGGCGGGGGTGGGGCGGCTTTGGCCTGGCGGCGGGCCTGGGCGCGGTCGATTTTGGCCAGGTTTTCGGCTAGTTGGGCTTGTTTTTGGGCTAGGGTGGGCTCTTGGGGAGCTGGGGTGGTGGGTTGCATAACGAACCTCCTTGCATCGGTGATAGAGGCCCGCCGTCCGCTGTCAATCGGGTGGGCGAGCACGAAGCAGGGTTGACAGACCGGATGCAAGGGCCGGCGAGCCCGGAGGCTCCCCCGCCACTGCCCGCCCGTAAGGGTGTGCATAGGCGATAGACGAGAGGATACCGCCTCGTGGCTCGTCCGGCTTGCATG
This sequence comes from Cupriavidus sp. GA3-3, assembly GCF_000389805.1. NCBI lineage: Bacteria > Pseudomonadati > Pseudomonadota > Betaproteobacteria > Burkholderiales > Burkholderiaceae > Cupriavidus > Cupriavidus sp. GA3-3. Next base: position 164,263 of record NZ_KB944501.1, on the reverse strand, counting down.
GATTCAGGCTGTCAAACCTGGTCGACCATTGTGTTGGTGACGCGACCAGTCTCCGCCGACAGAGGTTCCGGACCAATACGGCAATTCTCAAAGCTCCCTTCCGTCCGCAATTGGCAAAGCCCAAGTACGTGCCTGCACATGCTGTGCCAGAACGAACCCAACTGCCGGATTCCTTACGTGGAGAACGGGATAGGGCTGGATTTGATGTCACGACGCGCCGGCGTCTCCCGTACCGGGTAAGCGGAACGGTGTCCACACCAGCATTTTCCTAATCTGCGGCATAGAGATCGTCCATGAACTCCACTGCCAGGCAAGCACTGAAGAACCCCTGGTCCGTTCAGTCGCCCAGCAGACATGCCTCCGACTCCTCTAATTCGAGAACCCTCCAAGCCATTGCTTGCAGGCGTCGCGCGCTAGATAATGACCAAAAATATCAGAAATTTCTGATTGCAGTCATCGCTAGACATCGCAGTCGCGGGGGAAAAATTGCGCGTTCCACATGTCACGCAGGCGACCATCAGGTCGGCGTTGGACGAGTTCGATCGGGTGCTGCGTGGCACCCAGAAATGGGAAGATTGGGAAACCAAGAAGTCGCAGCTTTATGCGATCTCTAATCAAGGAATGCTGTATCCGCCTAAGCAAATTCTATCGATGGCGACAGGCGTGCCCGTTTCACGCTTTAGCGGCGGCGAGCAAACAAACGCTTACCTTCAAAATCTGGGCTTCAGCATTGTCCGGCTCCCAAACGGGAGCCCCCCGTTCGCGGGATTCGAACCTCCAAAGTTCGCACTAGGACGCGTCTACCATCGGCAAACGGAAATTCACGATCGTTTTGGCGGCAGCCGTCAAAGCGGCATAGCACCGTCCAGCAAAGTACCAGCCATCTTCATCTTCACCGGCGAAAGCGGCGAGCAATATGGGTACTTTGACGGCCGCGATGAGCTCGGCATGTTCTCGTACACAGGGGAAGGGCAAGTCGGCGATATGGAGTTCAAACGCGGCAACCTTGCCATCCGAGAGCACGCCGCCTACGGACAGGCGCTACACCTCTTCAAATCGCAGGGGAAGGGAAGGGGACAGGAATATCTAGGCGAGCATGCTTACGGCGGTCATACAATTCGCCGTGGCCCCGACAGGGAAGGGACCCAGAGAGACATTATCGTATTCCAGCTTGTTCCGATAGCGCTATTGGACGAGGAGAGTACTGCGCTGTCCGACGACGACGCGACGGATGATCCGGCGCCTACCAACTTAGAAGAGGCTCGCAAGCGCGCCATTGAGGCCATTTACGATTCTGGCAGCGACATGGGCAAGGGGGCACTACGAAAGCTCTATCGGCGCAGCAAGCGAGTAAAGGACTATGTACTACTGCGGGCTGAAGGCATTTGCGAGTCATGTCAGCAGCCTGCACCGTTCAAGCGGAAAGACGGCTCTGCTTATCTTGAACCACATCACACTACACGCGTGTCAGATGGAGGACTTGATCACCCGCGCTATGTTGCGGCCATATGTCCTGCCTGCCATCGTCATATCCATCACGGCGTTGGTGGAGATGAGAAGAATCTTGAGCTGATTTCGGCAATCGCTGCCAAGGAACCCGAAGCCTAACAGCGACCAGGCACGGCGGCGTGCGGCGTGCGGCGTGCGGCGTGCGGCGTGCGGCGCATGTTTCCATCATTTTTCAGGGCTCCGGAAGGCGGCAGTATGAGGAGCAAGTCCAGCAAGATTTTGAGCGTTGGATGCCTATGGAGCTTTCGCGCCCTGAATGAGTATCTGAGGCCCTACTTCCGTAGGGCATCCCTCCCTGAAATAGCTACGCAATCGGCGTGTGCTGCTGTGATATCGTGCGTGTCAAATACAAAAAACTACCTTTTCGCGAGAGTCTTCAAAAGTGGCGGTCTACGTAGACAACGCAAAAATTCCTTGGCGCGGCCGTCACTGGTGTCATTTGGTCGCAGACACGCTGGAGGAACTTCATTCGTTCGCGCGCGTGCTCGGGCTTCGACGGGCCTGGTTCCAGGCTCAAGCGTCCCTGCCTCACTACGATGTTACGGTCGAAACCCGTACGGTCGCCCTCAGCCGTGGTGCACACGTTGTTGACCGGCGCACGTTGGTGCATGTGGGGCGTCAGCTCAAGCAAGAGCTAGCTGGCCAAGTCGAGCAGCAGATGCGACTGTTCGACTAGAAGCACCGGTGGCGAGCCAAGAACGAGCACGGGAGTCGTTAGAAGCGGGAGCGGGACGGGTCAAATGTATATCAGTGCAGAAACGCTGGATGATTTGCTGGTCAAAGTCTTTCGTCGCCTACTTCGCAAGAATGGGTCCGTAGAAACTAACCCTACGAAGGGTGCCGCAACGGAGCTCAATGGGGTTCTTCTTCAGTTAAGAGACCCTCGCTCGCGGCTCAGTCGAACAGAGCAAAAAGGTACGATATTCAGTTGCCTTGGCGAACTGCTTTGGTATCTCTCCGGCAGTGACAGACTCGAGTTCATCCGCTACTACATATCTCGCTACGACAAGTCCTCAGACGACGGTGAGACGATTTTTGGTGCTTACGGCCCACGCTTGTTCGGGCCGAGTGGAATCAACCAAGTCCAAAACGTCATTCAGTTGCTGCAAGGACATCCCGACTCCAGGCGGGCGGTCATTCAGTTGTTCCGTGCGGAAGACCTAGCTGAAAACCTAAGAAACCGTCGCGAGGACCTTCCTTGCACATGTACCTTGCAGTTCACCGTACGCAAGCACCGGCTGCACATGCTTGCAATGATGCGCTCAAACGACGCATACATGGGGCTTCCACACGATATCTTTGCCTTCACAATGCTGCAGGAAATTATCGCTCGCTCCTTAAAGGTGGAAGTAGGGTGGTATAAGCACGCTGTCGGAAGTTTGCATCTCTACTCGGTGAACACCGACCAAGCCCAAACATACATCGACGAAGGATTTCAGGAGCGCATCTCGATGCCGCCGATGCCCGTCGGCGACCCTTGGTTATCGATTGAGAAGCTCTTGGCTGCTGAGGCAGCCATTCGTCTTGGCAAGCGATTGCCCAAGGCCGAGCTTGAGCCTTACTGGGCCGACGTTGTGCGGCTACTCCAAGTATTCAAGTATTCGAACCAACCAGGGCGGAGTAGTCAGGAGCACCTCAAAGCCATAAAGAAGGAAATGAATTCTTCCGTCTACGACAACTACATCGACAAGCGCGAGCGCCGATTAGCGCGTGCCACAGAACAGGAGCCGACGCTCTTTGACTTGGCTGCGCTGGACAAGGAGCAGGCGCGCGGAAGCGGGAAAAAAGCGGCCCCACTCGCTGAGCCTGTTGCCCCTCACGACAAACGACGATTCGGACGGAACTGGTCATGAAAGAAAAAGAGCTCGCTGGCAAATTCGAGCAAGCGCTAACGGACTTCAGATTTAATGGCAAGCCGCTGCCAGGTATCGCGACGCCCGAGAACATCGCGGCTCTGGTCGCACAGCTCATCGAAAGCGAACACCGCATTCGATACGTATCGCGCATCGCTGAGCGCCCAATATCTCCTAGACGCCTTGACCCCAAGGACGAGCTTTTCGACCCGTTGAGAGCCGCCATCGCCCATATGCGCGCTGGGAATGAGGACGAAGGCTTCTGGCTGGTCTTCTTGTTTGTGCACTTTGGCAAGGACCTAAAGTATGGGTATGGCCTCTTGCGAGCTATCTATGGAGCGTTCGAGGACCAGTTTACCTGGACGTGGGAGAAGTATTCTCAAAAGCCCTCGGACTTCTCGCTTTGGTTCCACGACAGGCTTCCGCAGATGGAGAGGGTCCGTGCAAAGCTCAAGTTCGGCAATCACAGAAAGTACGAAAGCATTAACCAGACCGAGCAAGTATTCGAGAGCTATTTGAGCTGGGTTGGGCCTGATTGCTCCCATGCGGCAATGCTGGGTAGGGTCACGGCTGAGGTTGGCGATGACCCGAAACGGCTCTTCGACCATCTGTTCGGCAGCATGTACGCAGACGTCTTTCGCTTCGGCCGTACTGGTGCCTTCGACTATCTGACGATGCTTGGAAAGACCGGTTTGGCGCGCATCGAAGCGCCGTCGGCGTACATGGCAAAGGCCACGGGACCCGCCCGGGGGGTTAGGTTATTGTTCGGCGGCGACCCAACCTACAACATCCCCGCCCGGAACCTTGACGGACTTGCAATCGAACTCGGCGGGGCGCTCGAGGTCGGTATGCAGATTATTGAGGACGCTCTTTGCAACTGGCAGAAGAGCCCGGGGAAGTTCATCGCTTTCCGCGGCTAGAGAACCTCAATGCCACTTGTAGCGGGCCTTCAAATCATTGAAGTGCCCTTGTTTCACCAGGCCCCGGTGCTGCAACTGTCCAACAACGATTCCACGGGAGACGCCCGCGTCGCGAGCGAGTCGTATGATGCCTCGCAAATTGCTCCTGACCTCCGGCAACCTATCCTGGTATTCGTTCGGCAGCAGCATGTCGGCGGCGAATTGGTTTGCTTCAGCTTCGCGCTCAGAGTGTCGGTCTTCAGCGGTCTCGAGTATGGGTGACCCCGCGTCCCAGTGGAGTAGTAGATGGCCTGCTTCATGGAAGAATGAGAACCAGAAGTGGTCGTCGGTCAGGTATCTGCCGGACAACATCAAGACGGCCTTGCTTGGCTCCATGAAGTAAGTTGCCCCGCTTGCGCGACATCCGGTCGGCGCTCTGACAACTACGACGGAAACTCCCGCAGCCGCACATAACGTTTGCAGCTTCGGAACGAATTCGCTCGGGTCTGGTATCAGCGTCAGCGTGCGGGCCTCCGACAGAGCCTTCCTGAACAGTTGGGGGTTCCATTCTGAACTGTGGAGCTGCTTGCTGCTTAGAAGCTCGCCTTGTCGCAGCCACGCAGCAGTTGCCAACGCGCTTGCGGGATAGGTTTCGGAAGTGCGAAAAGCGACCCCTTCATTCACTTCTCCGTAGCTCACGTTCCATGCCTCAAGGCTAGGAACTCCGAAGAATTCAAGGCATTTCTGCAGTTGCTCTCCTGGGGAGGCGGATTCTTCTAGCCATCCAAACCGCATCATGTCTTTGACGGGCAGCCCCTTCATCCACTGAAGATGGTGTTCGTCCGTGTGGTCGGGGGCGACATTATCTACTTGCAGCTTGGCCCTGTACTGAGCTTCTCGGCAGAGCCAAAATGATGCAGTTGCGCCAAAGACTGAGGCAAGTCGCTCCGCGACCGGCTCGGTCAGGGGCAAGGTACCCTCAAGAAGGCAATCGAGTCCATCTGGTGAGAGGTCAATACTTTGAGCCAACTCGTCTGTCGACAAATGACTCGCAACCATCAGGTCGCGAATAGTTTGTCCCGGGGGAACCGCCCATGCCGAAGAAACGACGGATTCAGTTCTCATTGGCGCGCTCGATAAACAGTACCTTTAGGCGTGATACCTGCTCCCAGTCTAGCTCGCCAGACGGAAGAAGGGGCTCCGGTCGATTACTGACCTGTGCATGCAGAACGTATCCGCTTCCCAGGTCAACGAGAATCCGGTTGAGATGGCTGGTGCTCGGCTTGGCGAGCCGCAAGCTGAAAACGTCGGACACCGAATCGGCTGCGCGCAGGTCAGCAAGGCGAGTATGGAGAGTTCGTGCAACGTCCGGCCCAAAGGCACGCCGTGCCGATATCGGGCTCTCGCATTGTTGACGAACTTTCTGCTCCTGATATGCCAGTTGGACCGACATCAGGTGCCGAGCGGACGGCGGGTGCCTCTGAACAATCTCATATCGGATGCACCATCTTATCGAGAGGGCCACCCGCCCGAGAGCAAATAGGCGCGGGAGCCATTTGGGCAACTAGTAGATTCACCGCAATATTAGCATCAGGCTATGGCCAACGCCCGACCTCTGGTCCAGTGGGTGAGGCGTCAACGGTTGCGGTCAAAATGCTCGTTCTTTCCTACGTTCGGCAGTGTGGTGGTCTAATTTCCTCGGACGGGTATTGCAGGTGAGCCGCTCCGGCTACGATGCGCACACGTACAGAGCCAGTAAACGCCGTTCAGTGATGAAGTTCACACTTGTTCGCCACCTGTCATGCAGGGTGAGCATCAGAGCGCGTCATCCTGTGCAGCAACCATCCACACCCGCTTGAACGGCAATTCTGCCTTAAGATCTTCTTCCAGTCGCTCGTAAAACTCAAACAGCTGTTCGAGCAATTCCTTCTGGGTCCAGAGGCGCAGGCGAAAAAACTGGGTAGCTAGTTCCTTCTGCACATTGCCCTTGAAGCCACCCCAGGCCACAAAGAGGCCCTGGTCGGCGTTGAATTTGGTCATCGCGCCCAGCAGCTTGTCCATAGGTTCGCGGCCGATCAGCGAGTCTTCTGACTTCACTTCCACACATAGGCGCGGCGCCGCAAAGCCCAACGGTCCCGATCCGGCAAGGATGTCCGCGCCTCCGTCTGCCCCCTCGGGGCTGCGGTAGGTTGTATAGCCCTGCGCCTTCAAGATACCTTCAACAAGACGCGTCAGTCCGTGTCCCTTGAAGCGAGCGGAAATTAAGGCGGCGATCTGATCACGTGCCAACTCTTCTAGATCCGCGTCAGCAGCGGCCAGGTCGTCCGCTTGGGCAGCAACCTTCGTCGTTGCTGTCAGCGTTTCCGCTTTCCAGCCATTGGCCCGCATCGCCGCAATGCGCTGCTCCGCGTTATTACGCTGAATACGGCAGATCGTCAGAAACGCCCCAAAGGAAAACAGCAAATCTTTGCCAAAGTGCGTGCGTGGCACCCCTTCACCGATCCACTTGACGGACCGCCAGTGAAAGAACGGGTTCGGTCCTTCCGGTGCGGCTTGATAGTCGCCCGTAATCTCGCCGATGTAGATCACCGGCTGGCTCTTAAGAGGCAAGACGACAAGATCGCCCAATTTCATATCGTGGGCGAATGGCCAAACCTGGCTAACCCAGTTCAGGATCGCCTTCGGTTTGGTGTCCGGATAGAGTTGCGTCATGACCGCTGACAGCTCGCTTCGTTGCTTCAGCTTGGATAGATCCACATCGAGGTCAGCCCAGGTCACATAGACCCTGTTTTCCTGGATGAACTTCTGTTCGTATTCGCCGTGCGAACCGGCCGGGTGAGCCAAATCGCCATTCCTCTCCCCTAATGGATGGCCTCTTAGACGCGGTGCGATCTCATACGGACCAACTGTTGGACAGCTCTTCCGCCTGCTTGAGCACGAGCTCCACGGCGTCCGGCTGCTGGTCGGGCGGGTATTTCCACTTCTGCAGACAACGCCGCACCAGAATGCGCAACTTCGCCCGCACGCTCTCGCGCACCTGCCAATCCACGGTAGTGCTGGCGCGCAGCTTCTCGGTGATCTCAACAGCGATCTTCTTCAGAATTTCGTCGCCAAGCTCGCGAACAGCGCTTTCGTTATTAGCCAACGCGTCATAGAAGGCGATCTCGTCGCGCCCCAATCCCAATGCCGCTTCACGTTCCAACGTGGTCTGGAACTCCTTGGCCATTTGGATCAATTCCTCGATGACCTGCGCTGTCTCGATGGCGCGGTTGTGATAGTTACGCAGCGTCTCAAGCAAACGGTCACCGTACTTCTTCTCTTGCACCACGTTGTTGCGAGCACGGGCCTTGATTTCGTCACGTAGCAACTTTTCCAGCAGTTCTACTGCAAGGTTGCGGCTTTCCATCTGCCGCACATCGTCCAAGAATTCGTCCGACAGTAGGCCGATATTGGGCATGTCCAACCCAGCCAACGCAAAAATGTCTGCCACACCGTCGGCAATGATGGCATTGTCGAGAATCTGCTTAAGCGCGCTGTTCTTCTCCGCGTCGCTGCGCTTCTTATCTACGGTGGTGAACTTGGCAATCGCCGCCTTGATGGCGGAGAAGAATGCAATCTCTTTGCGCAGCACCGCTGCTTCGTCCAGCGTGCCACAGAGCGAGAAGGCTTTGCTTACCGCCACCATGGTGTCGAGGAAGCGCTCTTTGCCGTCCTTCAAACCCAGAATGTGATTCGCGGCCGGAACCAGCAGTTTGATTGCATCCGTCTCGAAAGAGCTGTAGTCAAACCTGTGCATCATGCCGCGCACAATATCCATTTTCTCCATCAGCACTGCCAGTGCCTCTGCGGCATTGTGGGTCGGGTCGCCCTTGCCCTTGGCGTCGGTGTAGGTCTTGAGCGCAGCCTTCAGTTCATTGGCAATGCCGATGTAATCAACCACCAGGCCACCAGGCTTATTTTTAAACACCCGATTGACGCGGGCAATGGCCTGCATCAGGTTGTGGCCCTTCATGGGCTTGTCGATGTACATAGTGTGGCAGCACGGGGCGTCGAAACCGGTCAGCCACATGTCCCGCACGATCACCAATTTCAACGGGTCCTTCACGTCCTTGAAGCGCGCCTCCAGCCGCTTCTTCACCTGCTTGCTGTATAGATGCGGTTGAAGCAGAGTTTTGTCTGCCGCAGAACCCGTCATCACGATCTTGATCACACCCTTCTCGGGGTCTTCGCTGTGCCACTCGGGCCGGAGCGCCACGATGGCGTTGTAGAGATGCGCGCAGATGTCGCGGCTCATGCACACGATCATTGCCTTACCATCAACGACCCCGATACGCGCCTCGAAGTGTTGGACTAGGTCGCGGGCCACCTGTTGCAGACGCGGTTCAGCCCCCACCAGTTTTTCCAGAGCGGCCCATTCGCTCTTGGTTTTTTCCCGCGCCGCGATGTCCTCTTCATCTTCGACCACCTCATCCACTTGCTCGTTGAGGGCATCGATCTCGGCCTGGTTGACGTCGAGCTTGGCCAGCCGGCTCTCGTAGAAGATGGGTACCGTGGCGCCATCATCCACTGCATCCTGGATGTCGTAGATGCTGACGTAATCGCCGAACACCGTGCGGGTGTCCTTGTCCTCCAGCGCAATCGGCGTACCGGTGAATCCAATGAAGGTGGCGTTCCTAAGCGCATCGCGCAAATGCTTAGCATAGCCAAACACGTACTTGCCGGTCTTGGTATCCAGCCGCCCGTTCATGCCGTACTGGCTGCGGTGGGCTTCGTCCGAAATCACGACGATATTCGAGCGGTCCGACAGCAGCGGGTGTCCGTCTTCATCCTCCAGCAACGCGAACTTCTGCACCGTGGTGAAAATGATCCCCCCGGCCTGGCGAGAGGCCAGCATGTCGCGCAGCTCGTCGCGGCTGCCGGCCTGCACCGGCATCGTCTTGAGTAAGTCGCTGGCGGCACAAAAGGTGGCGAACAGTTGACCGTCCAAATCGTTGCGGTCTGTCACCACAACCAGAGTGGGGTTCTTCATTTCAGGCCGTTGCAGCAGCTTGCCGGCGTAGCAGGCCATGGTGATGCTCTTGCCAGAACCTTGCGTGTGCCACACCACGCCCGCCTTGCGGGAACCGAGCTGCACATCTTTGCCATACGTAGCGCGCGGTTGCTGCACTTCCAGCAGCCCTTTTTCCGGCGAACTGGCTGCGATCACCGTGGCATGCACCGCCTCACGAACAGCGTGGAACTGGTGGTAGCCGGCAATCTTCTTAATGATGCCGTCGCCATCCTGCTCAAACAACACAAAGTAACGCACATAGTCCAGGAACAGCTTGGGCATGAAGAAGCCGCGCACCACTGTTTCCAGCTCCATCTGCAAGCGCGGGCGGTCGTCTTCGTTGGCGATGGTACGCCATGGGAGCATGCGCTCAGCGTTCGCCGTCAACGAGCCCACGCGCGCCGTCCAACCATCGCTCACTACCAAAGCGGCATTGCAGTTAAAGAGGTCTGCGATCTCGTCTTTGTAGGTTTGCAGCTGATTGAAGGCATCCCACACGTCCGTCTGTTCGTTGGCGGGATTTTTCAGCTCGATCACCGCCAGGGGCAGGCCGTTAATGAAAGCAACGATGTCTGGCCGGCGTGGTTGCTTCGTGCCAGTGATTGTCAACTGGTTCACCACCAGGAAGTCGTTTTTGCTGGGGTCGGCAAAGTCAATGAGGTGGACCAAGTCGGTCTTCTTCTGCTCGCCGGCACTGAACTCCACCTGCACGCCAGCCAGCAGCAGACGGTGCACGCTACGGTTACGCACCACCATCTGCGGCTCGCTCACAGTGAGCAGTGTGTGAGCAGCCTGCTCCAGTGCAGCCGGCGGAATTTGGGGGTTGATGCGCGCCATCGCTGCCAGGAGCCGCTCGCGCAGAATGACCTGGCGGTAGTCGGTACGCTCAGGTGATGAGCTATCCGGCGCAATGTGCGGACCTGCCAGGTGCTGCCAGCCGACCTCCTGAAACCAGCCTAGGGACAGTTCTTCGAGTTGTTGTTCGTTCATAGTGACGAAATCCCTTGTACCCAGCGCATCCCCGCCCTGGGTCGGATCGAGGAACCCATTGCAAGCAATTGTGGCCGACGCCGCCGCCCCCCCGTGTACACGTTGGTCCAAATTTGCGCTTCACTGCTGCGGCCATAGGGCACGGCAGTGGTATGCCACGCCCCCCTAGTTGACGAGTGTAGCGGAACGGTAATCTACCAACAGTCCGCGCATGCCTGCAGCCCCAGCAAATGAGAGCCAGGGTTTAGGCGGCTTCAGTGACCTCACCTCCGCCACGTGTGGGCTTCGCCATCTCTACCACCCGCTCAGCCACCTCGTCCCGAAGCGAGGCAGGGTAACCAAGCTTGCGCAGAATCACTCGTGCAGCATTGCGCAGGCGTGCCTGCGCCGCGTCCCGGCTTTCCCAGTCCACCACCTGATTCCTTTCCAGCGATTGGGCCAGTTCCTGCGCAATCAAAGCGATACGACCCGGTTCTACTTGAGCGGCTTCAGCATTAGCACGAAGGATAGCCTCGATGATATTTGACGTACCCACTGCCGCGGACGGAGCGCCGACCACTCCGGTCACAGGCTCGATGGGTAATACTGTCACAGTATCTGTTGTCGGCTTCGCCAATCGCTGTAGCTCTGCCTCTAATTCCGCTTCAGCGGTTAGTATGTTGCAGTATTCGGAGGCTCCGAGGAGGTCAGGAAACAGGCTGGCATGGTGAACATTCATACGCCGCAAATGGCGCAGACAAGCCTCTCGATCAGGCCCAGTGTTGCGAATGTAGATCTTGCAGATGTAGCGCGCCAATATGTCCGGCTGCTCATCTTCCGAAGCATTCTTCAGGTCTTCGTCATCGAAACCGTCTTCATTGGTCAGTGCATCTGTAAGCTTATTCTCGATAGTGTTGCCGTATGGCGAAAATGTAAAAAGACCAGCTTGGCTCACCAGTCTTCCGTGCTCATCCTTGCGGGGCTCCCACAGGCGAATACCAGTCTCGTCTTGATGCTCTGTGATATACGTCTTGTTGAGCACATATAAGGCACGATACGGGTTTTCAGCTTCGTCTTCACTATCTTCCTTTTGAAATGCAAAGAACAATGCTACGTAGGGCGAGTAAGTCCAGTCTAGCAGCGGAGTCATTAGACCATAGTGCTGGCCAACGGCCCACAGCTCATCCGCCTCCTCTACATCAACGAGTGATGTATCCTTGAGACGTCCTCGAACCGCGCGCCGGAACCGTTCAAGTTGAGCAAGAGCTAGCTCCTCAGACACAATGCCCTTAGTGCTCGAAATCCGGCCGAGTGTTGGCATCAGGCTCCAATCGTGTCGGCGATGCCCACGAAACACTAGCTGCACTCCGAGGCGATTATAGAAATCGCTTTCCAACAAATCAGTGAACTCGCGCCACGATTCCAGCCTAGTAACCGGGATGCGTCCACTAATCCCATCAGCCATGATCTCGAAGCGCTTGACCGAGTCCCCAGCGCTCCAGCGAGGAATCCTTTCGAAGTAATCACTGGATTGCGGCGCAAAGGTTTCACCTGCCAATACTTCCTCGCTCATGCTTCAACTCCCGTCATCCCGTCGGTGAGAGATAGTTCGCTGGAAAGAAGTTTGGGGAGCAAAGCATCGCGAAGGGCGGTCAACTCAGCTGATTCCCTCTCGCTGACCACCATCCGAGAAATAAGTGGTTTGACGCGTCGTGAAAACTCAAGAACCAATTCAGGCATTGGCTGCAAAAGAGGCAAAGGTCGAAATGCTTTTTTACTGATTTCGAGAAATGTTGATCCATTGGCATTCCCCTTGATGGCGTCCATGCTCTCTTTGCACCAGAATAGGAGATACAGAGGTGGTATCTCTCCCCCTGGCAGCATAGCGATATACCCCTGATTGATCGCGACCGGCATTTGCGTCAATGCAAGATAGCCGATCGGAGCGCGGGACGACATGATTAGCGTGCCCTCAGGAAGTAGGCCGGAACTTATCTTCTCGAGCCCCTTTTTTGAGAGCTTCCGCTCCGTTTTTAGAAGAATCGGGGAGCGAAGGCCGGAGAGGTCTTTTGGCGTTGTCCACGCAAACTCCGGGGGTTCCCAATAGTTGGGATTCTTCGTGTCCGGTGTTGCACCGCCGACTGTTTCAACCAGATCGTCGATTTTCTTAACCTTCCACCCTTTCGGGACTTTCCCCAACTCCGACTCGTCCATCTCATCGGGAAACAGCATAGCCGTGGCGGCGAGTTGATCGAACTGTCTGCGTGACAACGCGTCTAGCGTAGCATCGGGCTTGCCGCTGATAGCACTCATGGCGACGCGCAGCTGGTCGCGGCCTCCTTCCTTAGCAGCGACCTTGGCTTTGACAGGCTCGAAATCGACAAACCACGATTTGAATATGGCTTGCGCCATCGCTTCAAGCGTTTGATTGATGCGGCGGTTGAGGTCGATCTTGGCATCTAGCGATCCGAGTACGGCCGCAATATCTGGCTCCGCATCGCCGTGCCTAGGAATGTCGATCTTCTCAAGCACGGGGATACGAATATTGCTAACCGTTGAGCCAGTGCCCTCGTTCCATCGAATCTGGTTCTGTACGAAGGGGGACTGGAGGGCATAGAGCAAGTAGTCAGGATCAACGTCGGGCTTTGGTCGCAGCAACACTTGCCGCTGACCTAGACAGCATGTCAAACCCTCCGGAATCTTGCAGACTTCGCCCATAGGCGCCTCGCGGGTAATCACGATGTCCCCGGCGCGCGGAGCCATGCGCCGAATGCGCTGCTTGAAATGCTCTTCGTCAGTAAAGCTGGGATCAGATAGGTCGAGCTTGCCGTCTTTGATGTTCTGATTTCGAAGAACAAGAAATCCCGATTCTGTCCAAACGGGTGTTGAGTGTGGGCAATCGACCACAGCCTCGCACAAGGAGGCAAGAGGCTCAGTCTTCAAGGGCATAGCCAAACCCCGCCAAGTTCTTCTTGATATCTCCCTCCAATTTGGCGCTTTCGGCAAACTGCTCAGCCAGTTGTGCTGTCAACCGCGCCATCTTGTCGGCGAAAGGCTCTTCATCTTCGTCCTGTTCGGCTGAGCCCACATACCGGCCCGGCGTCAGTACGTGTTCGTGCTTGCGGACAATGTCCAGCTCGGCCGAATAACTGAAGCCGGGCACGTTCTCGTAACCCTCACCGTGCTGCCAGGCGTGGAAGGTGTTAGCGATCTTCTGGATGTCTTCAACTGTGAAGTCACGCAATACGCGGTCCTTCATATAACCCAGTTGGCGGGCGTCGATGAAAAGGAACTCACCGCGACGGTCGCGCTTCCTCTTGTCCAGGTTGAAGCCGTTGACCTTATCTTTGGTAAGGAACCAGATGCAGGCTGGGATCTGCGTGTTGGTAAACAGTTGGCCGGGGAGCGCCACCATGCATTCCACATAATCGCGCTCGATCAGCGCCTTGCGGATCTCGTCTTCATTGTTGGTGTTGCTGCTCATCGAGCCATTTGCCAAGAGCAGCGCCATGCTGCCAGTAGGAGCCAAGTGGTAGAGCATGTGCTGCAGCCACGCGAAGTTGGCGTTACCTTGTGGCGGTGTGCCGACAATCCAGCGCGGGTCGCTAACGAGCTTATCGTTCCACCACTCCTTCATGTTGAAGGGCGGGTTCGCCATCACATAGTCGGCACGCAGATCCGGGTGTAGGTCGTTGAGCATCGTGTCGGCCGGTTGCCCGCCAAAGTTGAAGTCGATGCCGCGAATGGCCATATTCATGGCCGCCAGACGCCAGGTGGTCGGGTTGCTTTCCTGACCGTAAACGCTGATCTGACCACTCCTGCCGTTGGCGGCTTTGCCGCCATGCTGTTCGATGAACTCTTCGCTCTGCACGAAGAAGCCGCCGGAGCCCATGGCCGGATCATATACCCGGCCCTTAAAGGGCTGCAGCATTTCCACGATCAGCGTGACGATGCTCTTGGGCGTGTAGTACTGTCCCCCCTTCTTGCCTTCAGCAAGAGCGAACTGGCCGAGGAAGTATTCGTAAACGTGGCCGAGGATGTCTTTGCTCTTGAGGTTAAGCGGCTGGCCCTTGTAATACTTGGCGTGAAATTCAGTGTCTGAAAAGTGTGCAATCAGGTCGGCCAGCTTCTGCGAGTCGATCTGCGTGCGGGCAAAGTCCCTGTTCAGCACGTTTTTTAGCTTCTTTTCGTTTTCGCGTTCGATGGCCTCCATCGCGTTGTCAATGAGCCACCCGACAGAACGCATCTTCTCGGGCACCCATTCCAGTTCACCCGTGTGTTTGTTGCGCTGCTGGACTTGCCACGGCAAGTCCGAGCCTGGAGGTAGTTGGGCAGAATCGCGCAGGGTTTGCCATCGGGCTTCCTGCGGCACCCAGAACACGTTTTTCTCCAAGTAGTAGTCGCGCCGCTCAAGTTCGGTGGCGATGTGGCCTTCGTAGTCGCCGGCGTAATCTCCCGGTGCCATGTAATAATCATGATCCGGATCGCGGAACTGGGCACTCAACTCTTTTTGCCGCTCATCGAAGGCATCAGAGACATACTTTAAGAAGATCAGCCCGAGAACCACGTGCTTGTAGACAGCGGCATCAAGGTTGGAGCGCAGCTTGTCAGCAGCGGTCCAAAGCTTCTTTTCTAGGTCGTTGAAGAATTGTTGTTCGATTGGGTTCATGACTGAGGCTTTCATGAGAGACAAGCTGGCAATACGCGGAATGCCAGCGGCGCTCTGCATAGGTGACAGGAAGTGCTAAATTTTGTTGACTGGCTCGTAGAGACCGAGCCTATCGCCTGGCTATAAACGCTATAGATAATTCTATTTATTCGCCAAAACCCACTGAAACAGAGTCAATTCTTTCAACTAATGTCCTCCCGAAGGAAGGGTTGCCCTTAGGGAACTGGACGATAGACATGAACTGATTGTTTTCGACGGCCTTCTTTACAAGTTCCCCCTCTTCAACGACAAGTTCAGAGATTGTCTGCCTTGGCGTACCGGGATCACATATCTCAAAAACTTGACTGGTAATTCCTAATAGCTCACGGGCTTTGTCGTCATAGTCATGAAGGCATCCAAAATGTTGGAAGAACATGAAGTCTTCCAACGAACCGAACGCCCCTTCAATCCACCGAGCTCCGTCCGCCGGTGCCTTCTTGCCATTCCAGCCGAGAATGCCGATATAAATCTTTACTTGGCCTTCATCAGTGAAAACCAATTGAAACCTTGGAAGATAGCCAACTTCGCTTTTGCGAAACATAGCCACAAGTGAAAGAAGGATATTAGCAGGATTATAAATACTTGCCGAAACTGTACTGATAGCAGCGACCTCAGCTTCGCGCAACAACAATTGAAAAATCTCTCGCCACTGGCGATTTCCAACAAGCACCACGTCGACATCCCTGCCAAATGCTCCCCAGCTAGGCGCATATTTTGGGGAAACAGTTCGATCGAGATAGTATGCAGCTCCACCCTCAGCCTTTGTGGCCTCTGCGAGCAGCTGATCATCACTTAGGAGTAGGGAGTTTTCCGCATATCTGCCATTGCGATGAACAGCAGCCACCTTCCAACCGTCCTGAATAATCTTCTGAAGCTTCTCAGGATATCCGACTCCGCTCTCTTCACCGAGTGGGCCCAATTTGCTCCGGAAGAAGCAGAGGAAGTTCTCGTCAGGATCATCGAGCTCATCATCCCACCCCATCTCTTTAAATGCATCCGGCACTTCGTGAGGAGATACCAACGGAGACGAAAAAATCAAGTATAGCCCGAAAGGATATATTACTTGCGATTTTTGCCCCTCATAGGAGACATTAAATACCGAGAAATCATTTAACCCAGCTGCGGCGGCGGCACTTATGACAAGAGGCAAAGATTGATCTCTCGCCATCTTATTTGCGAAAAGTATAATGTCTTGACAGCGACTAATATTCAACGGTGTTTCAAGAGCAATCACCGAAAATGTTCGCGATGAACGCACGATTCCATCGCCAGTTGTTTCAATCACCCGCCCTTCTGTTGGAACTTCACATACTCTTTGATATTCACTAAATGGAACAGCAAGCTCCCTCCAGTCGGTTGATACCAGCAAGGCGCGTATCCGGTCCGCAGAGATGCCTTGGGTGCTTTTAAGCAGAGCCACATATTTTGTAAGTTCGTGCAAGGCCGAGCGCGCAGCTTGATCACTGCGCTTTATCTCAATTACAACCAGATGACCATGCTCATCTCGAGCCAAAATGTCGATGAACCCACCAGCTCCGAACTCATTCTTGAGAGGAAATTCCTTTTTTATGAGCTGCAACCCCGAATCCAAAATCGACAGATTGTCAGCCAAATAATCTCGTATTTTCGCCTCAAGATTGTTCATGTCGCTACCGAAATCGGTTTTTTGCAAAAGAAAGGCCAACCATTCCCATGGTCGGCCTCATTGAATTCCAAGCGGAATTTAGTCTATTTAAACATCAATATTCCGCGCAACAAGGGCGTTGGACTCAATAAAGTTCCGCCGCGGCTCCACCTCATCCCCCATAAGGGTGGTAAAGATCTGATCCGCCGCAATAGCATCCTCAATCTGCACCTTCAGCAGTCGCCGCTGCGTAACGTCGAGCGTCGTCTCAAACAGCTGCTCAGGGTTCATCTCACCAAGACCCTTATAGCGCTGACGCGAAACGCCACGCTCAGCCTCAGCCAGCAGCCACTGCATAGCCCCGTGGAAGTCGTTGACAGTCTGATCGCGCAGCTTTTCGCCTTCACCACGCTGCACCTTAGTGCCTTCCGGGGTCAGGCCCTGGAACGTCTTGGCCGCGTTGGACAGGGCAGCGTAATCCGCACCATGAACAAAGTCAGCATCCAGATGCGACAGTCGCACATTGCCATGATGACGACGCGCAATCATCAACCGATGCTTATCCGTCTTCTCATCAAACTGCGCGTAGACGTCAGCGGTGCCATCATCATTAACAGCCGCCCCAATCAACGTCTTGGCGTGCATCTCAGCCAACTTGGCCTTCAACGCCACAGCAGACGCCTCAGCAGCAGCCGCGCTATCCAGATCCAGCGCCACCCCATCAGCAATCGCGCGCAGGGCATCGGTATCAACAACCCGTGACAGCCGAGAAATCACCCCCTCAGTCAGCTGATACTGCCGCGCCAACTCAGTCAGCGCATCCCCATTGATCTCACTACCATCCGGCCGCACCAGCACAGCCTTCTCCATCGCCAGCTTCAGCAGGTAGGCATTGAGCTCGACATCGTCCTTGATATACCGCTCTTCCTTGCCGTGCTTGATCTTGTACAGTGGCGGCTGCGCGATATAGACATAGCCGCGCTCGATGATGTCGGGCATCTGGCGGTAGAAGAACGTCAGCAGCAGGGTGCGGATGTGCGAGCCGTCCACGTCAGCATCGGTCATGATGATGATGCGGTGGTAGCGCAGCTTTTCCAGGTTGTAGTCGTCCTTGCCGATGCCGGTGCCCAGTGCGGTGATCAGCGTCAGCACTTCCTGGCTGGACAGCATCTTGTCAAAGCGGGCGCGCTCTACGTTCAGGATCTTGCCCTTCAGCGGCAGGATGGCCTGGAACTTACGGTCGCGGCCTTGCTTGGCGGAGCCGCCTGCGGAGTCGCCCTCCACCAGGAAGAGTTCTGACAGGGCGGGGTCTTTTTCCTGGCAGTCGGCCAGCTTGCCGGGCAGGCCCATGCCGTCCATCAGGCCCTTGCGGCGGGTCATTTCGCGGGCCTTGCGGGCGGCTTCGCGGGCGCGGGCGGCGTCTACGATCTTGCCGCAGATGATCTTGGCGTCGCCCGGGGTTTCCAGCAGGAAGTCGTTCAGGGCCTTGCCGACGAGTTCTTCCACGGGCAGGCGCACTTCAGACGAGACCAGCTTGTCCTTGGTCTGCGAGCTGAACTTGGGCTCGGGCACCTTGACGGAGAGCACGCAGGACAGGCCTTCGCGCATGTCGTCGCCGGTGGTTTCCACCTTGGCTTTCTTGGCGACTTCGTTCTCTTCGATGTACTTGTTGATGACGCGGGTCATCGCGGCGCGCAGGCCGGTCAGGTGGGTGCCGCCATCCCGCTGCGGGATGTTGTTGGTGAAGCAGAGCACCTGCTCGTTGTAGCCATCGTTCCACTGCATGGCCACTTCCACGGCGATACCGTCTTTTTCGGTATTGGCGTAGAAGATGGTGGGGTGCAGCACGCTCTTGGAGCGGTTGATGTACTCGACAAAACCCTTCACGCCGCCGGAGAAGGCAAAGTCTTCTTCCTTGCCGGTGCGCTGGTCGACCAGTTT
The DNA here is from genome assembly GCF_000389805.1 of Cupriavidus sp. GA3-3. Lineage (NCBI taxonomy): Bacteria > Pseudomonadati > Pseudomonadota > Betaproteobacteria > Burkholderiales > Burkholderiaceae > Cupriavidus > Cupriavidus sp. GA3-3. The sequence continues at coordinate 145,710 of NZ_KB944501.1, read as the reverse complement.
GATGTGCACGCCGTTGTTCAGGAACGAGAGTTCGCGGATGCGCTTAGAGAGGATCTCGTAGTGGAACTCGACGTTGGTGAAGATCTCTTCGTCGGCCAGGAAGTGGACTTCAGTGCCGCGCTTGTCGGTGGCGCCGATGATCTTCATCGGCGAGACTTCAACGGGCTGGCCGTCGGGGCCGGTCACGGTCTCGACGATGCGGTTCTGCACGTCGCCCTTGGCGAATTCGATCAGGTGGACCTGGCCGTCGCGGCGCACGGTCAGGCGCAGCCACTTGGACAGGGCGTTCACGCAGGACACGCCCACGCCGTGCAGGCCGCCAGACACCTTGTAGCTGTTCTGGTTGAACTTGCCGCCGGCGTGCAGCTCGGTCATGGCGATTTCCGCCGCGCTGCGCTTGGGTTCGTGCTTGTCGTCGAACTTGACCAGGGGCGGGATGCCGCGGCCGTTGTCGACGATGGAGATCGAGTTGTCGCTGTGGATGGTGACCTGGATCTCGGTGCAGTAGCCGGCCAGCGCTTCGTCGATGGAGTTGTCCAGCACCTCGAAGACAAGGTGGTGCAGGCCGGTGCCGTCGGAGGTATCACCGATATACATGCCCGGACGCTTGCGTACCGCCTCCAGGCCTTCCAGGATCTGGATCGAAGAGGCTCCGTAGGTGTTTTCCTGCTGCGGGTTCTGCTGTTCGGTCATGTCTTTCTACTCACGGCAATGGCGGATTTCGGGCCGGGCCGGCATAGCGGCGGGGCGCGAAAAGGTCCGCATGGCGGGTTACTAAAAACGGCAAAAGGGGCGGATCGTCGTTTCGATCCTGCCCCCGCTGCGGGATGGTCATCCCCAGGACTTCCCGGCCTGGGCCGGGTGTCGTTGCGTGCCGTTTGCTGCTCCGGTTCTTGTCTGGTCTGGTCCTGTTACCGGATCATCAGATGCGCATCGGCATGACGACGTACTTGAAGTTGTCGTCTTCCGGCACGGTAATCAGCGCACTCGAATTCGAGTCGCCGAGGCTGACCTGCACCTGCTCGCTCTTCAGGTTGGCAAGCACGTCAAGCAGGTAGGTCACGTTGAAGCCGATATCGAGCGCGTCGCCCGAGTAATCGAGTTCCAGCTCTTCCTGCGCCTCTTCCTGGTCGGCGTTGGTGGAGCTGATCTTGAGCATGTGCGTGTCGAGGATGCAGCGCACGCCCTTGAATTTGTCGGTCGTCAGGATCGCGGTGCGTTGCAGCGCCTGCTGCAGCCGCACACGGTCGATGGCGAAGGCGTTCTTGTAGCCCTTGGGAATCACGCGCTGGAAGTCAGGGAACTTGCCTTCAACCAGCTTGGAGATCAGTTCGATATTGGCGAACGTGAACTTGACCTGGTTGGCGGCCAGTTGCACCTGCACCGGATCGTCGTTGTCTTCCAGCAGGCGCTGCAGTTCCAGGATGGTCTTGCGCGGGATGATGACTTCCTGGCGCGCGCCCACGCCGACGGCTTCGGTTTCCAGCTCAACGCCGCAGTACGCCAGGCGGTGGCCGTCGGTGGCGACTGCCATGACCTTCTTGCCTTCCACCACCAGCAGCATGCCGTTCAGGTAGTAGCGGATGTCCTGCTGCGCCATGGCGAAGTGGACCATTGCCAGCAGGTGCTTGAAGGTCTTCTGCGGCAGGCTGACGCTGGCGTTGAATTCGCTGGCTTCGGCAACGGTCGGGAATTCCTCGGCGGCCAGCGTCTGCAGTGCGAAGCGGCTCTTGCCGGATTGCACGGTCATGCGCTTGTCGTTGAGCGACAGGGCCACGTCGCCGTCAGGCATGGCGCGCAGGATGTCCAGCAGCTTGCGCGCGGCCACGGTGGTGGCAACGCTGTCGCTGCCAACGCCGCATTCGGCGTGCGTGGTGATCTGGATCTCGATGTCGGTCGAGAGGAAGGAAACGTTGGACCCGGACTTGCGAATCAGCAGATTGGCCAGGATCGGGAGGGTGTGGCGGCGCTCCACGATGCCGCTCACGATTTGCAGCGGACGCAGCAGGTTGTCTCGCGAGGTTTTGACCAATTGCATTGAATTTATCCTTCGTCGTTTGTAATCGGCGACCGCAGAACGCAAACAACTCCGAATTCACTTAGGAATCAAGGAGTTAATGTGCCATTGTACCAAGGATAAGCCGCTGCGGTGAAGCGGGGCGGGACCGGCCGGGGGGCCAGCTGTGCCCAAAAAGCCACGCTGGCGCTGCCCGTACTTGCCATCCCGTCCCGACTCACCGCAAAGCCTTATCAGTGGCCATTTTCCGGACACTTGCCCCGGCGACGCTGACGTTAATTCCCCAGGCGCCACGGGATGTCCGTGGCGCGCACCCTACAGTATGCCAGCCCCGAGGGGCCGACCCTTCAAAACGCCTTCCCGGGGGTCCCCGGGCATCGGCCATGCATCAGCCCTTGAGCGTTTGCTCCAGCACGTGCAGTTCATGGTTGAGCTGCGCGTCCTTGCTGCGTTCGTCGGCGATCTTGCGCACGGCATGCAGCACGGTGGTGTGGTCGCGGCCGCCAAAGAGCTCGCCGATTTCGGGGAGGCTCTTCTGCGTCAGCTCCTTGGCCAGGTACATCGCGATCTGGCGCGGCCGTGCAATATTGGCAGGGCGCTTTTTCGAATACATGTCAGCGACCTTGATGTTGTAGAAATCCGCGCAGGTCTTCTGGATGTTCTCCACGGAGATCTGGCGGTTCTGCACAGTCAGCAGGTCCTTGAGCGCTTCGCGCGTCACCTCGATGGTGATGTCCTTGCCGTGGAAGTTGCTGAACGCCAGGATCTTGCGCAGCGCGCCTTCCAGCTCGCGCACGTTTGAGCGCAGGTGCTTGGCGACAAAGAAGGCAACCTCTTCGGGCACGTTGACGTTTTCCGCGGCGGCCTTCTTCATCAGGATGGCCACGCGCATTTCCAGCTCGGGCGGCTCGATGGCCACGGTCAGGCCCGAGTCGAAGCGCGAGATCAGGCGGTCGTCGATGCCGGAAATCTCTTTCGGGTAGGTATCGCTGGTGATGATCACCTGCGCCCGGTTGGCAATCAGGGCCTCGAAGGCATAGAAGAACTCTTCCTGCGTGCGGTTCTTGCCGGAGAAGAACTGGATATCGTCGATCAGCAGCAGGTCCAGCGAGTGGTAGTAGCGCTTGAACTCGTCGAACGCCTTGCGCTGGTACGCCTTGACCACGTCGGACACGTACTGCTCGGCGTGGATGTAGCGGATGCGCGCGCGCGGGTTCTCCAGCAACATGAAGTTGCCGATGGCGTGGATCAGGTGAGTCTTGCCGAGGCCCACGCCGCCATAGAGATACAGCGGGTTGTACGACTTGCCCGGGTTGTTGGCCACCTGGATGGCCGCGGCGCGGGCCAGCTGGTTGGCTTTACCAGTGACGAAGTTGTCAAAGGTCAGGATCGGGTTCAGGCGCGAGCGCTCATGCACCGTGTCGCTGGGCTGGTGGCCGGGCATCGGCGTGGCGCCGCCCATCTGCTGGTGCGGCTGCTGCTGGGGTTGCGGCGGCGGCGCGCGGTAGGAGCGGGCGCTGGCTTCGGCGGGGTCCATCTGGACCACGTCGATCTCACCCATGTCGGCGCCGTGTGGCTGGTGGCCGTGCTGGCCAGGGTGGGGCTGGCCGCGCGCACCGGCCGGGACCGGTGCGGCGGACGGCATGCCGGCCGGATTGCCCGGGTTGCCCGGATTGCCATAGGGCGGTTGCCCCATGCCGTAGCCGGCCGCGCTGACCGGCTCGCCATAGCCATAGCCGGGCTGCTGGCCGGGCATGGCGAACGGCGGCTGGCCCATGGCCTGGCCGCCCATCGGCTGGGCGCCGGGATAGCCGCCCATGCTCGTACCCGGTGCTGCGTGGCCGTCCATGCCGCCCGGGCCCATGCCGGGCTGGGCCGGCTGCATATAGGCAGCGGCACGGCCCGACGCGGCGGGATCCAGCACGAACTGGACGCTGACCTGCGCTTCCCAGTACTCGCAGGCCAGTGCGGTGATGCGCCCCGAAAACTGGCTCTTGACCCAGTCCAGCTTGAAACGGTTGGGCGCGGCAATGCGCAGCGCGTGCGTTTCTTCATCGAACGCAACGGGCGCCAGCGGCTTGATCCACGTTTTGAACTGTTGCGGCGTCAGCTCGCGCTCTAGTTGCGCTGCTGCCGCCTGCCAGAAATCTTGCATTGTTTGTTTTTTGGTAATCGTACCCGGCCGCAAATCAGCGGTTCCCCCGGCACGCCACAAGCAGCATCTACGCCGCGCGATCCGGGCCATCCTTACCGTATTAGGAATCAATTCCGTTCGGTGAGGCCTCCGCGGCATGCCAATGCAGCAGCAAGCGAGCCTTCAGGCTCGCCGCACTGGCGTGCGTTCAGTCATGCGTTGCCGCGGTGGGGGCCCGGGTTGCGCCTGCGCCACGCAGCCCGTGTTGTGTTTGGACCCGGATTGTACCCCCGCCCCTGAGTTATCCACAAAGGATAAGTCTGTGGATAACTTGTGCAAATGCAGTGGATTTGTGTGCACAACCCTTGGTGCGATGCGGCTTTCCGGGGTGTGGAAACGGGGGAAATCTCAGGCAAAACAGGGACTTCGCCTGTGGATGGATGCGGTAGAGGTGGCCCTCGGGACACTTGCAGTTACCCACTGGCCTTTGTGGACAATGGCGCACCACGGGCCACAGTCGGGTGTGGCAATTGTGCCGGTGCACACAGTCTTGCGCCTTGACATTGCCGCAGAAAATCGGTTAAATGCCGGGTTCTGCGATGCGGCAGGGGATCACGTATGCGCATCGCCGGGTCTGGCCTGTTCGTGCCGTCCTTGCTAACAGGTTAGCGACCTGCACATGCATAAACACGGCCGGCAGCAAGACAGAACCAGAATCGTCGGCAATCCCGCTGCAGTGTCTTGCCAGCGGCAGCCCCATGCGAACCATACGCGGCGGCCACGGCACCCCGGCACCGGCCGGTGTCAGGCGCGCCCAGATCAACCAGAGAGTGCAACATGAAACGTACCTACCAACCTTCCGTTACCCGCCGCAAGCGTACCCACGGCTTCCGTGTCCGCATGAAGACCCGCGGCGGCCGTGCCGTCATCAACGCACGCCGCGCCAAGGGCCGCAAGCGCCTGGCCATCTGAGGCCGGGGCGACTGGTATGACGGCGCGCACTGCGTTGCCGTCATGGCCTGACGCCTCACCTCAGGGACGGCCGGCAGCTTGCCGCAGGGCTCAGCTAGTTAGTCAGCAGTATCTCTCGCCAGCATTGCCCAGCGTGTCTGCCCATGCCTTCCCCAAAGCCGCAAGGCTGACAAAGACGGATGAGTTTTCATCCGTTTTTGCTTTGCGGCCCCGGCGTCGCAGCCCGCATTTCGTGCTCTATGTGCGCGCCAATGACCGGCCGGAAGGCCGCCTTGGCGTGGTGGTGGGCAAGAAGTTCGCGCCGCGCGCCGCTGAGCGCAACCTGGTGAAGCGCATGGCGCGCGAGCTGTTCCGCCAGCGCCGTGAGCACCTGGCCGGGCGCGACGTACTGCTGCGCCTGCAAGCCAAGTTCCCGCGCGCGGAATTTGCAACGCGCGCGGCGGTCAGACAGGCGTGCCTGGCGGAAATCACCAGCTTGCTGGAAATTGCCGCCAGGCCGCTGCCGCCACCGCCGGCGGCAAACCCCGCTCCGCCTGCGCCACCCAGCCAGGCACCGGGCCTTCCAGCCTGACCACCCCGCCATGAAGCCGATCCTGCTAGCCCTGCTGCGTATCTACAAGATCGCCCTGAGTCCTTACCTGGGCTCGCGTTGCCGCTTCCTGCCGACCTGTTCCGACTACGCCCGCGACGCCGTCATCCATCACGGCGCCGCGCGCGGCAGCTGGATGGCCGCCTGCCGGCTGTGCCGCTGCCATCCTTTCGCCCAAGGCGGGTATGATCCCGTGCCGGGCACGGAAGCTGACGACACTGCCAGGCCGGACACCCACGCGGGCCGTTCCGTCCATGCCGCCGCAGGCCATGCGCCTGTTGCGATCCGTCTGCCCAGACCCTGATTTCTCCGACCACAGCCAGACATGGATATCAAACGCACCATCCTCTGGGTCATCTTCTCGATGTCCCTCGTGCTGCTCTACGACAACTGGCAGCGCTCCCAAGGCCATGCGTCGATGTTCTTCCCGAGCACGACCCAACAGGCCGCCTCGGCGCCCGCCGCCAGCGGCGCTGCCGCGCAGGGCGACGTGCCCAAGGCCAACGTGGCGCCAGGCGCAGCGGGTACCGCTGCCCCGGCCGCGCCGCAGGCCGCGGCCCAGCCCGCCGGCGAGAAGGTCGTGGTGACCACCGACACGGTGCGCGCCGAGATCGACACCGCCGGCGGCATCGTATCGCGCCTGGAGCTGCTCAAGGAGCATGAGAAGGACGGCAAGCCGGTGGTGCTGTTCGAGCGTGACAACGTGCGCACCTACATGGCACGCTCGGGCCTGATCGGCGGCGACCTGCCCAACCACACCACGGTGTTCACCGCCGCCCCGGGCCCGCGCACGCTGGACGGCGCCGAGCAGCTGGAAGTGGCGCTGACCGCTGAAAAGAACGGCGTGAAGCTGGTCAAGACCTATGTGTTCCGCAAGGGCAGCTATGTGGTCGACACCAAGTTCGCGGTGACCAACGCGGGTGCCGCGCCGGTCTCGCCGACGCTGTACCTGGAACTGGCGCGCGACGGCAGCAAGGTCGAGCAGTCGCAGTTCTACAGCACCTTCACCGGTCCGGCCGTCTACACCGACGCCGACAAGTACCACAAGATCGACTTCGAAGACATCGCCAAGGGCAAGGCCACCGTGCCTGCCGCCGCCAACAATGGCTGGGTGGCGATGGTGCAGCACTACTTTGCCTCGGCCTGGATCCCGCAGACCGGCAAGGAGCACAGCTTCTACGTCCAGCAGATCGACCCGAACCTGTACCGCGTGGGCGTGCAGCAGCCGCTGGGTGAACTGGCCCCGGGCGCCACGGTGACCACCGATGCGCGCCTGTTCGCCGGCCCGCAGGAAGAGCACATGCTCGAGAAGATCGCCCCGGGCCTGGAGCTGGTGAAGGACTATGGCTGGCTGACCATCCTGGCCAAGCCGCTGTTCTGGCTGCTGGAGAAGCTGCACGGCTTCCTGGGCAACTGGGGCTGGTCGATCATCGCGCTGACGGTGCTGATCAAGCTGGTGTTCTTCCCGCTGTCGGCGGCAAGCTACAAGTCCATGGGCAAGATGAAGGACCTGCAGCCGCGCATGACATCGATCCGCGAGCGTTATAAGAACGACCCGCAGAAGATGAACCAGGAGATGATGGGGCTATACAAGACCGAGAAGGTCAACCCGCTCGGCGGCTGCCTGCCCATCGTGATCCAGATCCCGGTGTTCATCGCGCTGTACTGGGTGCTGCTGTCGTCGGTGGAAATGCGCGGCGCGCCGTGGCTGGGCTGGATCCATGACCTGTCGGTGCCGGATCCGTTCTACATCCTGCCGATCGTGATGGCCGTGTCGATGTTCGTGCAGACCAAGCTGAACCCGACCCCGCCGGACCCGGTGCAGGCCAAGGTCATGATGATCATGCCGCTGGTGTTCTCGGTGATGTTCTTCTTCTTCCCGGCGGGCCTGGTGCTGTACTGGGTGGTGAACAACATCCTGTCGATCGCCCAGCAATGGCAGATCAACCGCATGCTCGGCAAGGGCAAGGCGGCAGTGGTGGCGAAGAGCTGAAGCTGTTGCAGGTTGCGGTAAGCAAAAAAGCCCGGCAGTGATGCCGGGCTTTTTGTTTGATGGATCGGGGCGCTGACAGCCATCATCCCTCGTTGATCACCGCCCGCCTATAGCGCAACCATGTCGAAATCCGCTTTCGCCATGCCGCAGTCCGGGCAGCTCCACTCCAGCGGGACCGCGCCCCACGGTGTGCCGGGCGCGATCCCGTGCTCGGGCATGCCGAGCGCTTCTTCATAAACGAATCCACAGATACGGCACTGCCAGATGGTCATGCGGCCCCCCGCAGCGAGGGCGCACGGGTGGAGACGCCGGCGGCGCGCGCGGTGTTTTCGATCTCTTCGACCAGCGGGGCGATGCGCGCCAGCTCGGCGCGGTTGTCGTCGTCCCACGGATGGAAGCCCGGGCGGAAGTAGCTGAGCCATTCCGGGATCATCTTGGGCAGCACGCCGGGCGAGGCCCACAAAAAGCGCAGCACGCCGCCAAACCCGGTCAGCTTGTTGCGGCAGCCCTTGTCGCCCATCACCAGCGCGATGTGGAACACGAACACCATGGCCCAGAACGTCACCGTGGTGGTCAGCATGGTGAAGGTGCGCAGGAAGTAGCGGTAGGGGCCGGGCTTCATCACCGTGTTCCAGACATCGTAGGCCACGGCCTTGTGCTCGGTTTCTTCCAGTGCGTGCCAGGTCCACACCTGCCGGTAGCCGGTCTCAGAGGCCGCGCCCATGTGGCTCTGATCCTGCAGCAGGCCGCCGGCCAGCATCGCGGTGTAGTGCTCCAGCGCGATGGTGTGGGCCAGCTGCCAGGACTTGGGCAGGATCTTGCGCAGCAGGTCCAGCAGCTTCCACACCGAGCGGTCCAGCGCCGCGGCGGGCAGGCCGGCGTCTTCCATCAGCCGGTTGTAGAGGATGTGCTCGCGCGTGTGCATCGCTTCCTGGCCGATAAAGCCGGCGATGGCGCGGCTCAGTCCGGGGTCTTTCACCTGGTCGCGGTAGTTGCGCACACTGTCCATGAAGAAGCGCTCCCCGGCGGGGAAGAAGATCGACAGCGCGTTGATGAAATGGGTGACGTGACGGCCCCGTTCGTGCCAGTCGCTGATGCGTTCTGGCGGCAGGTGGGGATGCACGTCGCGGCGGACTGGCATCATGGCGGTCTCCTTGGGTAAAGGCCGGCGCGTGTTGCGCCGGTGGGAATTCATTGGGCGGCCAGGAACGGCAGCAGGTCTGCTGCCACGCGTTGCGGGTCTTCTTCCATTGGCACGTGGCCAAGCCCCGCATAGCGGCGCAGCTGCGCGCCGGGGATGCGCTCGGTGAAGGCCTGCGCGTGCGCGGGCGGGATCCAGCGGTCGCGCTCGCCCCACAGCACCAGCGTGGGCGCGCGCACGCTGCCGAGCAGGTGGGTATCAAGCTGGGCAAAGTCGAGCCTGGGCACCATCTTGCCGACGGCCTCGCGGCTGCCTTCGGCGTAGAAGAAATCGACGTAGCGGCGGAAGGTGGACTCCGGCACGCGTGAAGCATCGCCGTAGACGTCGCGCGTGGCGGCGCGGATGATGAACTCCGGCAGCATCCACGGTGCCGACCAGCGCACCGGCGCATGGCGGAACAGGTCGATGTAGATCGGCAGCCGCATCGGGAAGCCGGCGGCGTCGATCAGCACCAGCTTGTCGACCGCATCGGGCCGGCGCACGGCCAGGTCCCACGCGATCAGCCCGCCCAGCGAGTTGCCGATGATGCTGGCGCGGCGCACGTTCACCGCGGCCAGGAAGGCATCGATGAAGTCACGGTAGCGGTACACGTCCATGGTTTCGATGCGGCCGCGCGCATCGCGCAGCGGCCCGGTCAGCCCGAACGGGGCGAGATCCAGCCGCAGCACGCGGTAGCGCTGCGCCAGCGCCGGCACGATCCCTTGCCACGTATGCAGCGAAGCGCCGAAGCCATGGATCAGCACCAGGGTCTCGCCGTCGGCGGGGCCTTCGTCGGTGTAGTGCACCATCGCATCCAGCACGCGCACCCAGCGCGAGGCCGGCAGCGCATGGCGCTGCGCCAGCGTGGCGCGCGACAGGCTGAACAGCCCTACGCGGCCCTGCCCGAACCAGCGCGTCAGCGCCCCCGGTGGCGCCAGCAGCGCAGCATCCTGTTCGATCGCGAGCCGGTTCACGGGCGCTCTCCCTGGCCGACCGAGGCCGGTGCCGCAACCGGGCCCAGATCGCGCTTGCGGCGCGTCTCGCGCACCACCAGCGACTGGTAGGCGGCGGGCAGCAGCCGCGCCATGGCATCGGCGGCGTAGGCGTCGGGTCCGATCAGCACGCGCCGGCGGTTGCGGCGCACGCCTTCCAGGATCACGCGCGCGGCCTTGTCGGGCGAGGTGATGAAGAATTTCTCGAACTCATCCTTGCCGTGCTGCGCGTCGCGCACCAGGAAGCCGTTGACGCTGGATGACACGCGGCTGGCCTGGGCGATATTGGTCTTGATGCCGCCCGGGTGCACGGTGGTGGCCGACACGCCGCAGTCCATCAGGTCCAGCTCCTGCCGCAGCGATTCGGTGAAGCCGCGCACCGCGTACTTGCTGGCGTTGTAGGCGCCCATGCCGGGCTGGGCGAAGATGCCGAAGATGCTCGACGTGTTGACCACGTGGCCGTCGCCGCTGGCCTTCAGGTACGGCAGGAAGGCCTTGGTGCCGTAGACCACGCCCCAGAAGTTGATGCCCATGATCCATTCCAGGTCGTCGTAGCTCATGCCCTCGACGGTGCTGGACAGCGCCACGCCGGCGTTGTTGAAGATCAGGTTGATGCGGACGTGGGCCTCGGCGGCCGCGGCGGCCCACGCGTAGACCGCGGCGCGGTCGGCCACATCCACGGTGTGTTGGGTGATGCGGGCCTGCGGTGCGGCGGCCATGGCCTGGGCCACGGTCTGCGCCAGCCCGGCCTCGTTGCGGTCTGACAGCGCCAGGTGGCAGCCCTGCCGTGCCAGCGCCACCGCCAGCGCGCGGCCGATGCCCGAGCCGGCGCCGGTGACGGCGGCAACCTTGTTGCGGAAGTCCTTCATGTCCGGTCTCCTTCCGGTGATGTCGTTCTTTTGGGTGTGAATCAGGGGGAATGCGTGTGCGTCAGGCACCAGCGACCGTGGCGATATCGGCCGGCCCGGGCTGCATTGCGGTCTCGTCCGGCAATGCGCGCCGCACCGGGTACAGGTCGTAGTCGGTCATGCGAAAGCTCGCCGTGGCGCGGCGGAACTGCCAGGTGAAGCCCGGCCACAGCGTGGTGTTGCGGCCGCTGCGCGGGTCGATGTACCAGCTGGCGCAGCCGCCGGCGGACCAGATCGCATGGCCCAGCCGCGCCTGCAGCCGTTCGTTGAAGCGGCGCTGCACCGGCTCGCGCACGTCCACCGCCTGCACGCCTTCGCGGCGCATCTGCTGCAGGGCGTCCGCGATGTAGGCCACCTGCGACTCGATCATGAACACCATCGAGCTGTGGCCCAGGCCGGTATTGGGGCCGACCACGAAGAACAGGTTGGGGAAGCCCGCCACGGTGGTGCCCAGGTAGGCCTGCGCGCCGTCGCGCCAGGCATCGACCAGGTCCACGCCGTCAAGGCCGGAGATCACGCCGCGCGGCAGCGGGTCGGTGGCATGGAAGCCGGTGCCCAGGATGATGCAGTCGGCGGGCCGGCGCGTGCCGTCGCGCAGCACGACCGCGTCGCGCTCAACGCGGGCGATGCCGGTGGTGACCACGTCCACGTTGTCGCGCGTCAGCGCCGGGTAGTAGTCGTTGGAGATCAGCACGCGCTTGCAGCCGATGGTGTAGTCCGGCGTCAGCGTTGCGCGCAAGGCGGGGTCGCGCACCTGCCTGGCCAGATGGCGGCGCGCGACGCGCTCCACCACCTTCATGATCTTCGGATGCAGCACGAAGCCCAGCACGCGCGATTCCAGCATCCAGTAGATGCCGGTGCGCACCAGCGTCTGCGTGAACGGCAGGCGGCGGAACAGCCAGCGCTCGGTCGCGCTGACCTCGCGGTCCGGCTTGGGCATGATCCACGGCGGGGTGCGCTGGTACAGGTCCAGCTGCGCCACCTGGGGCACGATCTGCGGCACGAACTGGATCGCGCTGGCGCCGGTGCCGATCACCGCCACGCGCTTGCCGGCGAGCGCATAGGCGTGGTTCCAGTGCTGCGAGTGGAAGCACTCGCCCTCGAACGAGTCCAGCCCCGGGATATTGGGGTAGGAAGGCCGGCTCAGCCCGCCCATGCCGGAGACCAGCACGCGCGCGCGCACCACCTTGCCGTCGGCCATCTCCAGGCGCCACACCTGCGCGGCCTCGTCCCAGGCGGCGTGGCGCAGTTCATGGTGCAGCCGCAGGTGCGGGCGCAGGCCGAAGCGGTCGGTGCAGCCTTCCAGGTAGGCGCGGATCTCCGGCTGGGTCGAGAACATGCGCGACCAGTCGGGGTTCGGCGCGAATGAAAAGGAATACAGGTGCGACTGCACATCGCAGGCGCAGCCCGGGTAGTGGTTGTCGCGCCAGGTGCCGCCGACGGAGCCGGCTTTCTCGAAGATCAGGAAGTTGCGCTCGCCGCGTTCGCGCAGCCGTATCGCCATGCCGAGGCCGGCAAAGCCACTGCCGATGATGGCAATGTCTGTGTGCTCAAGGGCAGGGGATGCCTGCTGCGGCAGCTCCGCGGGTGCATTCATGGGCGCTCCTCACCGTTCACAGTGTTTATTGTGACATTGATGGATGTCATCGTAGGAAGCGCAGGGCAGGTGGTCAATGCCGTGAGTTGAAGGATGGTTCTAATTTTTGGGGATTTCCAGCGGCGTTTCGCGCACATAAAACAAGGCGATGCCACCCCGCAGGCGCTTGCGCCATGGGATTCGGTCGTGTGTTTGAAACCGGGAGATTTTTTTCAGGCTTCGCGGATCACGAAGGCGTGGCCGCAACATTCAGGCGCTAGGCGGCCTGTCCCTTGCGGCGCCAGCCGTGCGGCGTTTCACCGGTCCAGCGCTTGAAGGCGTGGGTGAAGGCACTCTGCTCGGAATAGCCGAGCCGCATCGCGCACTGCGCCAGGCTGATGCCGGGATCGGCAAGATACTGCTCCGCCAGCGCGCGCCGCACGTTATCCACAAGCTGTGAATAACTGATGCCCTGCGCCTGCAGCCGCCGCTGCAGGGTGCGCACGGGCAGGCTCAGATGCGCGGCCACGTCGGCAATCGGCAGTTCGCCCTGCGGCAGCCGCCCGCTGATATAGGCACGCGCCTGCGCCAAGGCGTCGGCCCCGGCCGGCGCGATCTGCTGCAGCTGGGTATCGGCGATGCGCGTCATCTGCGCCTGCATGCCCGCGTCGGCCTGCAGCGACGGCAGGTCCAGCAAGGCCCGTTCGATATGCATGGCATGGCGCGCGGCGTTGAAGACCACGGGGCAGCCGAACACCTCGGCATGCAGGCGGGTATCGGCCGGCGCGGGATGCGGGAATTCCACCTGCGTGGCCACGTGCTGCTCACCGATCAGCCAGCGCGCGAACACCACCCAGGTTGCCATGTGCAGCTCATGCGCATGGCGCGACAGCGGGCCATGCCGGGCTTCCCAGGTCATGCAGGCGGCATGCGGCGTTTCGATCAGGCGGGTGCCGCCGATATCGTTGGCCAGCACCTCATAGCGGATGCCTTGCAGGATGGCGTCGCGCACGGTGGGCGTGGTCAGCACCACGTAGCCCATCTCGGCATAGTGGCGCGGCGCGAAGGCGGCGCCGGCGCGCAGGCCGACATCGGGATCGCCGGTGACCTGCTCCAGCCAGTCGAGCAGGGCCAGGTAGGCGGCACCGGGAATGCGCGTGGCGGTCTGCGCACCGGTGACGTGCAGCAGCTCGGGCGACACGCCGACGGCGCGCAGCTGGTCGGCCGGGGCAATGCCCTGGCGCGCGCCGTGGTCGAGCACGGCGCGGAGGTAGGCGAGCGAGACGGTGCCCAATGCGGTGCCCGCTTGCATACCACTGGCACCGCCGTCGGGCAGGTTGGCGCGTGGCATCAAATCACCTGTCGTGCGGGATCAAGACCGGACACCGATCTTTATCCATACTCCGGGTAGCGTCAATGCGGGCCTGCCCCGCCTGAATACAAGAGACCGACGCAAGGAGACAACATGGCCCCCAATCATCCACACCGCCGTGCGGATGCCGATGCCGAGGCGCTGCACGCGCTGACGCGGCGCGGCTTCCTGAAAGTCGGCCTCGGCTTCTCGGCCGCGCTGGCCTGTACCGCGCTGGTGCCGTCGCTGGCCGGCTGCTCATCGGCCCATCCCGCGCCGCAGGCCGGCATGACCTGGCTGCGCCCGGAAGACGTGGCGATGTTGCGCGCGCTGCTGCCGGCCATCGTCACCGAGCTGGCCGAAGCGCCGCCGCCGCGGCGCGCGGCCCTGGAGCAGGACGCGCTGCGCAATATCGACGCGACCTGCGCCGCCATGGGCGCGGGCGCGCAAGCCGAGCTGCGCAAGCTGTTCGGACTGCTTGCCAGCATGCCGCTGCGCTGGGCGCTGACCGGCATCCGCCAGGACTGGAGCGCGGCCACGCCGGCGCAGGTGCAGGCCTTCCTGGCGCGCTGGCGCGCCAGCCGCCTGGCCACGCTCAATGCCGGCGCGGTGGTGCTGGTCAAGCTCATCAGCGTGAGCTACTACGTGTTGCCGGCCGCATGGGCAGGCAGCGGCTATCCCGGCCCGAACGCGGCCGTCTACAAGGCGCTGCACGCCTGATCCCCGACATGGCCATCGACAATCTCTACGACGCCGGCATCGCCGCCGGCTGGAAGGTACTGGACGCTGCCACCTTCACCACCACGCGCACGCTCGATGCCGACGTCGTCATCGTCGGCAGCGGCGCGGGCGGCGGCATCAGCGCCGAGGCGCTCAGCCGCGCGGGCCTGCGCGTGGTGCTGCTGGAAGAGGGGGCGCTGCGCACCTCGGACAACTTCCGCGACATGGACGAGAACCGCGCCTATCGCGAGCTGTACCAGGAGGCCGCGGCCCGCACCACGGCCGACGGCGCCATCGCCATCCTGCAGGGCCGCTCCGTCGGCGGCAGCACCACGGTCAACTGGTCATCGAGCTTCCGCACGCCGCCGCAGACGCTGGCGCACTGGGCCACGCATCACGCCGTCACCGGCCACAGCGAGGCCGACATGGCGCCGTGGTTCAGGAAAGTGGAAGAGCGCCTGGGCATCGCGCCCTGGGCGATGGCGCCCAATCCCAACAACGACGTGCTCAAGCGCGGCTGCGAGACGCTGGGCTGGGAATGGCACGTGATCCCGCGCAATGTGAAGGGCTGCTGGAACTCCGGCTATTGCGGGCTGGGCTGCCCGGTCAATGCCAAGCAGTCGATGCTGGTGTCGACCATCCCCGCGGCACTGGCCAGCGGCGCGACGCTGGTGCACCGCGTGCGCGTGCGCACGCTGGACCATGACGGCAACCGCGTGCAGTCGGTCACCGGCGAGGCGCTGGGCGCCGATGGCTACACGCCCACCGGCGTCGGCGTGATCGTGCGGGCCAGGCACTTCATCGCCGCCGGCGGCGCCATCAACACGCCGGCGCTGCTGCTGCGCTCGCGCGTGCCGGACCCGCATGAGCGGCTGGGACTACGCACGTTTATCCATCCGGTGAATATCACCATCGCAAAAATGCCGGAGCGCATTGATCCTTATTATGGCGCACCGCAGTCGATCGCTTCCGACCACTTCCAGTGGAAGGACGGTGCGACCGGGCCGATGGGCTACAAGCTGGAGGTGCCGCCGCTGTTCCCCGGCATCAGCGCGGGCGTGGTCAACGGCGTGGGCGAGGCGCTGCGCCGCGACATGGCGCAACTGCCCCATACCAACGCCATGCTGGCACTGCTGCGCGACGGCTTCGTGCCAGAGAGCGCGGGCGGGCGCGTGCGGCTGGCGCCCGACGGCAGCCCGCTGCTGGACTATGAGATGAGCGACTACGCCTGGGACGGCGTGCGGCGCGCATGGCTGAGCATGGCGCAGGCGCAGTTTGCGGCCGGTGCGGAGCGCGTGCGGCCCGCCCACCTGGACGCCGCCGAGTATCGCAGCTGGCCCGAGGCGCGCGACGCCATCGCGCAACTGCCGCTCAAGCCTTTCCGCACCGCGCTGTTCACCGCGCACCTGATGGGCGGCTGCGGCATGAGCGACGATGCGCGCGGCGGCGTGGTGGACAGCCATGGCAACCACCACCAGCTGGCCAACCTGTCGGTGTTCGACGGCTCGGTGTTCCCGACCAGCGTGGGGGCCAATCCCCAATTGTCGGTGTTCGCGCTGACGGCGCAGAATGCGCACGCGCTGGCACGGAGCCTCACGTCATGAGGTATTGGCCGCGCAAGCCTGCAATGTCCTGCATTGCAGGCATCCGGCATGCCTGCTTCATGCAGGTTGCCGGCGACATTGTTGTGCGATTCCCCACACCAGTGGCGCAATTAGAATGTCCACTCCAATTCAGGTCTTGTGAAACGCTCGAAGCGGTGGATAGGCTTCGTACAGCTGTTTCAAGCATCCGTATGCCGTCAGAGCAGGGAGCGGAACAGCGTAGCAAATTGCTAAGGGGTTTAAGGCAGCAACGAAGAGAGACGCCCCCATGAAGACCGGCAAAAGCTCGGCAGGAGACACCAAGGCCCGGATTCTCGACGCCACGGAAAAGTTGTTTACCGAGGTCGGCTATGAAGCCACCTCGCTCAGGCAGGTCACGTCGCGCGCCATCGTCAACCTGGCCGCCGTGAACTACCACTTCCGCAGCAAAGACATCATGATGCACGCCGTGCTGAGCCGGCGGCTGGATCCGCTCAACGCGCGGCGCCTGGCGCTGCTCGATGCGTGCGAAGCGCGCTGGCCCGGCAACAGCATCCGCTGCGAGCACGTGATGGGTGCGCTGTTCGTGCCCGCGCTGCAAATGGCACGCGACCCGTCGGTGGGCGGGCCGTCGTTCCTGCGGCTGCTCGGGCGCGTGTATTCGGATACCTCGCCCTTTATCCAGCAATACCTGCTGGAGCACTACGCCCCGGTGTACGGGCGCTTCTTCGACGCCTTCTCGCGCGCCATTCCGGCGCTGCCGCGGCATGAGCTCGGCTGGCGCCTGCAGTTTGCGCTCAAGGCACTGGCCGGCGTGCTGGCCGGCGAAGAGCTCACCAGCCTGCTGCCGGTGTTCACGCAGGGCCGGCAGATGAGCGATGCGCACGTGCTGGCCCAGCTCACCGCCATGGTGGAAGCCGTGCTGAACGTGGCGCAACCCAGTGCGGACGACTTCTCGGCCCTGCAGTCGGTGTTCGAGCTTGGCGAGCAGCAGCAGGCCAGGGAGCGCGCCAGCAGGCTGGCCGCGGCGCAGTCTGCCGATGAACTGAGTGCCAGTTGCGCCGCGATGGCGGCAACCATGGGCGATGCGGCCAGCCAGACCGCCGCCGCCCTCGGCAAGGCCCGCATCAGCGCACGCACCGTGCGCAATGAGGGCACCAAACGCTCAGCCGTGACCAGCATGCCGGTCCGCGCGCGCGAGCAAACCGTGAGCTTCCCCAGCAACCCGCTGGATGACTGGATGCGAATGCGCACCAGGACATAGCGGCGCGCGCCGCACCCGGTTACCTCCGGGCCGGCGCCACCGCCCTCACGCAAAAACTGAACCGTCGATCCATCCAGCGAGGCCACGCACAGGCCCCGCGGACCCCGTGCGCCTTATCGGATTTCCCAAGGGCGCGGCGGTGGCCCCGTTCGCCCTGCGCTGCCCGCGCTCCGCCTCCTGGCGGACATCTTGAGGAGGAAGCTGCCATGTCGATCCAACCGCTTTACCTTGCCGCCGTCGCCGGTGCCGTCATCGGACTGCTGGCTGCGCCACTGGCCATGCCCCCGGTGGCCATGGCCCAGACGGCCACAACCACCGCCGCCGCGGGCACGGGCTATGACGGCCAGACATCCGCACAGCAAGCCGCACTGTTCTCGCGCCAGGTCGCCAGCGGCGAACTCGCGCGGCTGTCCGATGAGCAGGTGCTGGCCGTGTTCCACGCGCTGCAGCCGGATGCACTGCTGAAATGGGCGCGCGCCGAGATGAACCGCTATCCCGAGTACGAGTACTGGATGTCGCGCCAGGAACGGCTCAACAACCAGTGGCAGGACCAGCCCGCCAGGATGCAGATCCGCTACCGCCACCAGCCGCGCCAGCTCTATGCCAAGTGGCTGCCCGGCGGCGCGCAGTCGGGACAGGAAATCATCTACGACGAGACCCGCCGCAAGGACGAGATGTACGGCCACCTGGGCGGCGTGCTGGGCTTCACCTCGATGTGGATTGCGCTGGACGGCACGCTGGCGCGCTCGCAGTCCAACCACACCGTGCGCGACCTGGGCTTCCAGTTCGTGCTGTCGATGCTGGAGCGCGACGCCAGGTCCCTGCGTGCCGCCGGCCTGTCCGAGAAGTACAGCAAGGCCGAGATCGTGCAGGAGCAGGGCGTGCGCATGGTGGCGCTGACCTGGGACCTGCCGGCCGGCGCGCCGCAGTACTACGCCAAGAAGGTGCAGCTGATGCTGGACCTGAAGCATCCGTATATCCGCGTGGAAACCGCCTGGGATGCCGACGGCAACATGGTCGAGAAGATCGTGTTCGACAAGCTGGTGCGCAAGACCTTCGAGGCCTCGGCGTTCGATCCGGCCAATCCTGACTATCGCTTCTGAGATGCGGCAAAGCGGCGCGCACCGTGCGTTTGAATCGGTGGCCGCGCCGCTTTGCCGCGCAGTCCGTGCAACACCCGCAATCCACCGCCACGTGCGGCATGCACGCCAGGCGCGCCTGTTTGGAACGGCCGCTCTATTGACGCAAAAACACGCGAGCGGCGAGAGTCGCCGCACCCGGGAGGGATCCGGCCGCAGAGCCGGACACCAGATCCAGAGCCAGGGGTCGCCAAGAAAAAATCAGGAGACAGGCAATGACCATGTCGATGCTTCGACGCAGCACTTTGGTTTTGACAGGGGTGAGCCTTGCCGCGGCGCTGGCCGGCTGCGGTGGCGGCGGCGGCGATGAAGAGGCGCCGCGCTCCGGCACGCAGGCACCGCAATGCGCTGACACGGGCACGTGCCCCGCGCAGGGGCCGGTCACCATCGGCGGCCCGCCGGGGTCGTTGTGCCCGGCGGCACTGGACTACAGCACCACCTTCACCGGCGGCTCCGGCGCGGGCGAACTGGTGAAGCTGCGCTTCGACACCGCGGCCCGCACCTACCAGCTTGAGATCATCGAGTCGCCGGTGCCCAAGCAACCCGGCAGCGTCAGCCCGACGCGCGCGGGCGTGACTTTCACCGGCACCTTCGCCAACCTGACCTCGCTGCCGACCGCCGAGCAGAACCGCTGCGCAGTCGCGCTGCAGACGGCCACCGCATCCGACGGCACCTCGCAGGCCAATATCGACAGCGCCAGGCCGCCGGTGATCTTCCTGGGCAATGGCGTTGCCGGCGGCGGCATCCCCGGTGCCACCATCTCCTATCCGGGCGTGCTCGGGCTGGGTGCGATCCCGGCCACCACGTTCCCGTTCTACCCGGTGCTGGCATTCGCACAGACCGAGACCGACTTCACCAGGGTGGCCGGCAGCTACAACCTGCTGGGCTACCACCAGGTGCCGTCCGGCGGCTCGCTGACTTCGTCGAGCCACTTCACGCCCGCGACCGCGCAGACCACCGAGACGCTGAACGCCGACGGCAGCTGCACGGCCGCGGCCGGCAGCTGCCTCAGCACCGGCAACAGCTGGAAGCTGCGCAGCGCCGACGGTGCCTTCGAAAGCAGCAATGCCGATGGCAGCCGCCGTTACCCGTCGTTCCAGAGTGCAGCCATCACCAGCAACAACGCCAGCCGCGCCAAGGGGCTGATGGTGGTGGGCAAGCTCAACGGCGCGCTGGTGCCGCTGCTGGTGCGCACCGGCTACGCGCAGATCTCGCTGCTGCCACTGACGGTCAATGTCGACGACGAATCGGGGCTGGCACTGATGGCGCCGGCGAAGGCACTGGCCAGCGGCCAGCTTGACGGCGGCTATATCGGCTCGGGCAGCGACTTTGTCTACACCGCCTCGCTGGTCAAGGGCGCGCGCGTGGAGCTGCTGGACCCGATGACGATGAACCAGACCGGTGCCTTCCAGCTCGACTTCACGCAGAACGCGCCGGGAATGATCGCCACCACCGACAACAGCGGCACCACCGGTGCGCTGATTGCCAGCGGGCGCGTGTTCAGCCACCTGTCCGGCACCGGCAGCGCCAGCCCGACCTTCCGCGTCGGCGTGCTGGCAGCACCCTGAGTCCACCAAGAACACACAAAACCGAGGAGACCACGCCATGCAACCCCTTCGACTGATCCTGCCGCGGGCCTCGCGCCCATCCACGGTGCCGGCGCGTGCGCTGGCCGTGGCCGCCACCGCCATGCTCGCCGCCTGCGGTGGCGGCGGCGGCGACGACGCGCCGTCCACGCCGGCCGCGGTGCAGACGCGGCTGTGCCCGGCAGCGCTCGACTACTCCACCACCTTTACCGGCGGCACCGGCTCCGGCGAGCTGGTGAAGGTGCAGATCGACACCACCAAAAAGACCTGGCAGGTGACCTTCATGGACTCGTCGGTGCCGCGCCAGACCGGCACCGTGCAGCCCACGCGCAGCGATCCCACCAACGGGCAGAACGTGATGCGCGGCACGCTGAAGGCGGAGACGGGGTTGCCGACCGAGAAGCTCAACCAGTGCGCGTTCGAGCTGAGCGGCGCCAGCCTCGATCCGAACCGTCCGGCCAAGCTCTTCGTCGGCGAAGGCGTGGTGGGCGGCACCATCCCGGGCGCGCGCATCCAGTTCAACGGCGTGCTGGGCGCCGGCGCGGTGCCGGACACCACCTTCCCGTATTTCCAGTTCATCGGCTTCGCGCAGACCGAGACCGACCTGTCGAAGATTGCCGGCCAGTACAACGGCACGGGCTTCCACGAGGTGCCGTCCAAGCAGTTCCAGCTGGTAGCGCAGGACTACCGCATGGCGCTGGCTGCCGATGGTTCCTTCACCGTCTGCGACAACGCCACCAACACGTGCGAGCGCAAGGGCAACAACTTCGTGCCGCAGGCGAGCGGCGCGCTGCTGTCGACCAACTACAAGGCCGAGAGCCAGCCGCCCACGCTGGGCGGCACGCTGGGCAAGGCCTACCTGATCGTGGGCAAGCTGCGCGGCCAGCTGGTGCCGGTCATGATCCGCGTGGGCTATGCCAATGACACGCTCGCCAACGGCCCGCTTGGTGCCGACGACGAGATCGGCATCGGCATGATGGCGCCGGCGGTAGCGCTTACTGAAGGCACGGTCAACGGCGAATACGTCGGCGTGGACAGCAACTTCAACTACCGCGTGACGGCACTGGTCGGCGCCGCGGCCACCATGATGGATCCGTTCCGGCCGCATGATGCCTCGCTCGCCATCCCGTACCGGCTGGATTTCTCGCAGCAGGTGCCGGGCGTGGTCCGCACGTCGCGGCGCGATGCGCCTGCAGGCTCGGCGCCGACCGGCAAGCTGATGTTCACCGGCGGCGTGTTCGGCTTCCTGGAACAGCGCGACAGCGGCCCGTACTTCACCGTCGGCGCATTCGTGCAGTAAGCACGCTGCCAGGCCCGGGCCATTGCAGCCCGGGCCACTGCGCCACGATCCGACCATACAGAGACATCCACTGCCGGGGACACAAGATGAAAACCATACGCCTCACGCTCACACTGATGCTGGCCGCGCTGGCCAGCTTCGCCCTGCCTGCCCATGCCCAGAAGAAGGGCGACAACGTGGTATCCGCGGGCTGGTTCCATATCCAGACCCATGGCCAGAGCGCTCCGCTGACTACCACCTTGCTCGACGTGCCGATCAACTACCCGCTCGGGCTGCCGTCCAGCTTCACCGCACCGGGCAGCAGCATCTCGTCATCCAACGCCAATACGCTGGGGCTGACCTTCAGCCACTTCGTCTCCGACCATATCGCGATCACCGCGGTGGGCGGCATCCCGCCGGAGTTCAAGCTCTACGGCCACGGCGAACTGATCCCGCCCGGCCCGGCCGGAGCGCTCGGGCGCCAGAGCCTGGGCGATCCGTCGCTGAACCCCATCGTCACCAAGGCACGCCAGTGGAGCCCGGCGGCGATGGTGCAGTACCACTTCCTGGATCCGGGCACGCGATTCCGCCCGTTCCTGGGGTTGGGGGTGTCGTACAACTTTTTTACCAACATCGAGGTCAATCCGGCGTTTGCGAGCTCGGTCAACAACAACCTCGGCGCGATCCTGGCGGCGGGGGCGGGCATCCCAGGTCCGACTTCGGTGAGTG
The DNA here is from genome assembly GCF_000389805.1 of Cupriavidus sp. GA3-3. Lineage (NCBI taxonomy): Bacteria > Pseudomonadati > Pseudomonadota > Betaproteobacteria > Burkholderiales > Burkholderiaceae > Cupriavidus > Cupriavidus sp. GA3-3. The sequence goes on along the minus strand of NZ_KB944501.1, from coordinate 123,698 downwards.
CGGATGCGTCGTCGTCATGGGCGCCCGTGTTCAATATCGGCGGCACCTACAACTTCGACGAGCATTGGGGGCTGACGGCGGCGGTGACTTATATCCCGCTGAAGACGACGTCGACGATGACGATCAAGGCGGCCGACGGGACCGTGCTGTCGACCTCGAAGACCAAGCTGGAGCCGAATCCGCTGGTGTTCTTCCTGGCGGCTTCGTACAAGTTCTGACGCTGAAAGAAAAAAACGACGCGCCTGAGCGCGTCGTTTTTTATTGCTGCAACGGCAAGCGGCAACCTTTACTGCGTCACCGTCCCCGGTTGCGCAGGCGTCGCCTGCTGCGCCACCGGACTGTTCTCCTGCAAGCCACCGCCCAGCGACCGGTACAGGTCGATCGCGTTGTTCAGCCGCAGCTGCCGCGCCTGGATCAGCGCCTGCTCGGCGGTGAACAGCTGGCGCTGCGCATCGAGTTCGTCCAGGTAGCTGGCCACGCCGCTGCGGAACCGCAGGCGCGCCAGCTCGTAGCGCGCGGCTTCGGCGTTGCGCACCTCTTCCTGGCCGGAGACCTGGTCTTCCAGCGTGCCGCGTGCAACCAGCGCATCCGCCACTTCCGCGAAGGCCGTCTGGATGGTCTTCTCGTAGTTGGCGATCTGGATGTTCTTGCGCACGTTGGCCAGGTCCAGGTTGGACTTGTTGCGGCCATAGTCGAAGATCGGCAGCGTCAGTTGCGGCGCGAACGACCACGCCTTGGTGCCGGCATCGAACAGGTTCGAGAACGTCGGGCTGATGGTGCCAACGCTGGTGGTCAGCGTGATGCGCGGGAAGAACGCCGCGCGTGCCGCGCCGATATTCGCGTTGGCCGACAGCAACTGCTGTTCGGCCTGGCGGATGTCCGGGCGTTGCTCCAGCAGGTCCGACGGCAAGCCCGCGGGGATATCGCTGATGATGCGTTCGTCCGACAGCCGCATCGGCTCTGGCAAGTTCCCGATGCTGCCGATGGGCTTGCCCACCAGCACTTCAAGCGCGTTCTGCGCCTGCGCGCGCTGGCGTGCTAGCTGCGCGGCGGCGACACGCGCCTGGGCCACCAGCGACTCGTTGTCGCGCAGGTCCAGCGCGGATGTGGCGCCGACGTCGAAGCGCTGCTTGGCGAGCCCATAGGTGCTCTCGCGCGCCTTGAGCGTGTCCCGCGCAATCTCGTACTGCTCGGCGAAGGAACGCTCGGACAGATAGGCCTTGGCCACTTCCGACACCAGCGAGATATACGCCGAACGATGCGCCTCTTCGGTGGAGAAGTACTGCGCCAGCGCCGCGTTCGACAGGCTGCGCACGCGGCCGAAGAAGTCGAGCTCGTAGGACGAGATGCCCAGGTTGGCCTGGTAGACCTGCGTCACCCCGGGCTGGCCGAGCACGGTCGAGGTCCCGGCGGCATTGGTGCTGGCACGGGTGTAAGCAGCGTTCGCGTTCACCGTGGGCAGCAGGTCGGCGCGCTGCACCTGGTACAGCGCACGCGCTTCTTCGATGCGCAGCGCGGCGGTGCGCAGGTCGCGGTTGTTGTCCAGCGAGGTCGCGATCAGCGACTGCAGGCGCGGGTCGCGGAAGAACTCGCGCCAGCCGATGTCGACAGCGCGGCGGGTCTCGCCGCTCTTCGCCTCGGCGGTGGCGTAGCCCTCGGGCGCCACCGGGAAGCTGTCTGCCACCGGCGGGGCAGGGCGGTCATAGTGGGGCGCGAGCGTGCACCCCGTCAGAACGCCGGCCACCAGCAGCAGTGTGGTCAGAGTCTTGGTCATGTTCAGATTTCCTCTTTCGGCTCGTGCCACTTCTGGTCCAGCATGCGCTGGCGCGCACTGCCCTTGAAGCGCTTGCGCACCACCACGAAGAAGACCGGCACCAGGAAGATCGCCAGCACCGTGGCCGTGATCATCCCGCCCATCACGCCGGTACCGATGGCGCGCTGGCTGCCCGAGCCCGCGCCGGTGGCGATCGCCAGCGGCAGCACGCCCAGGATGAACGCCATCGACGTCATCAGGATCGGTCGGAAGCGCAGGTGCACTGCTTCCAGCGTGGCTTCGATCAGGCCCTTGCCCTGCGCCTGCAGGTCCTTGGCGAATTCCACGATCAGGATGGCGTTCTTCGCCGACAAGCCGATCGTGGCGATCAGGCCCACCTTGAAGTACACGTCGTTGGGCATGCCGCGCAGCGTCACGCCGAGCAGCGCGCCGAGCACGCCCAGCGGCACCACCAGCAGCACCGAGAACGGGATCGACCAGCTTTCATACAGCGCGGCCAGGCACAGGAACACGATGATCAGCGACAGCGTGTACAGGATCGGTTCCTGCGAGCCGGCCAGGCGTTCTTCATAAGACTGGCCGGACCACTCGAAGCCGAAGCCCGGCGGCAGCTTGGCGAAGTTCTCTTCCATCACGCGCATGGCTTCACCGGTACTGCGGCCCGGCGCGGCCTGGCCTGCCAGCTTCACCGCCGGCATGCCGTTGTAGCGCTCCAGGCGCGGCGAGCCCATTACCCACTTGGAGGTCGCGAACGCGGCAAACGCCACCATGTCGCCGTTGCTGTTGCGCACGCGCAGCTTGGTCAGGTCGTCCGGCAGGCGGCGGTCCGAGCCTTCTGCCTGCACGATCACCTTGCGCACGCGGCCTTCATAGATGAAGTCGTTGACGTAGTTGGAGCCGAACGCAATCGACAGCGTCGAGTTGATGCTCGCCACCGTGACGCCGAGCGCCTTGGCCTTCTCGCGGTCGATGTCGATCTGCAGCTGCGGCGCATCTTCCTGGCCTTCCGGGCGCACGCCCATCAGCACCGGGCTCTGCGCGGCCATGCCGAGCATCATGTTGCGCGCTTCCATCAGCTTGGCGTGGCCCTGGCCGGTGCGGTCCTGCAGGCGGAAGTCAAAGCCCGAGGAGTTGCCCAGCTCGGAAATCGCCGGCGGGTTGAGCGGGAAGATGATCGCGTCCTTGATGAACGACAGCGCGCCGAAGGCACGGCCCACCAGCGCCTGCGCGGTCTCGCCGTCGCCGGTGCGCTCCTTCCAGTCCTTCAGGCGCACGAACGCGATACCGCCGTTCTGGCCGCGGCCGAAGAAGGAGAAGCCCGCCACCGTGATCATCTGGTCAACCACCTTGCTTTCCTTCTGCAGGTAGTAGTCCTCGATCTGCTTGAGCACGCCGATGGTACGGTCCTGGGTGGCGCCGTTGGGCAGCTGCACCACGGTGATCATGTAGCCCTGGTCCTCATCGGGCAGGAACGACGACGGCAGGCGCTTGAACAGCACCACCACGCCGACGATGATGACCGCGTAGATGATCAGGTAGCGGCCGGTGCGCTTGAGGATGCGCGCGACCACGCCCTGGTAGCTGGTCGACGCGCGCGCGAAGGTGCGGTTGAACCAGCCGAAGAAGCCCTTCTTCTCATGGTGATGGCCGGCTTCCACGGGCTTGAGCAGCGTCGCGCACAGCGCCGGGGTCAGCGTCAGCGCCAGCAGCGCCGAGAACGCCATCGACGAGATCAGCGACAGCGAGAACTGGCGATAGATGTTGCCCACCGAGCCCGAGAAGAATGCCATCGGGATGAACACCGCGGTCAGCACCAGCGTGATGCCGACGATGGCACCGGTGATCTGGCCCATGGCCTTGCGCGTGGCTTCACGTGGCGAGAGTCCTTCCTCGCTCATGATCCGCTCGACGTTCTCGACCACCACGATGGCATCGTCCACCAGGATACCGATGGCCAGCACCATGCCGAACATGGTCAGCACGTTGATCGAGAAGCCGAACGCCAGCAGCGCGCCGAAGGTGCCCAGCAGCGCGATCGGCACCACCAGCGTCGGGATCAGCGTGGCGCGGAAGTTCTGCAGGAACAGGTACATCACCAGGAACACCAGCACCACGGCTTCGAGCAGGGTCTTGATCACTTCCTCGATCGAGATCTTGACGAAGGCCGAGGTGTCGTAAGGCACTGAGTACTGGTAGTCCGCCGGGAAGTTCTTGGACAGCTCTTCCATCTTGGCGCGCACCGCGGTGGCCGTGGCCAGCGCGTTGCCGGTCGGGGCCAGCTTGATGGCGATGGCCGCCGACGGCTTGCCGTTGGTGCGGGCCAGCGTCGAGTAGTCGGCACCGCCCAGCTCCACCCGGCCCACGTCCTTGATGCGCACCGAAGACCCGTCCGGGTTGGTGCGCAGCAGGATGTTGCCGAACTGCTCAGGCGTGGTCAGGCGGCTTTCGGTGGTGACGGTGGCGTTGAGCTCGGTGCCCTTGGGCGAGGGCGTGCCGCCCAGTTCGCCCACGGCGACCTGGATGTTCTGCTCGCCCACCGCGGCGGTGACGTCGGTCGGGGTCAGGTTGTAGCCGGTCAGCTTGGCCGGGTCCAGCCAGATCCGCATGGCGTACTCGGTGCCGAACAGGTCGGCCTGGCCCACGCCCGGCACCCGGCGGATCGAGTCGATCACCTGCGCCGAGACATAGTTGCCGAGCTGGATCGCGTCGGCCGTGCCGGACTTGGACGACACGGTCAGGAACATCATGTAGTTGTTCCCGGCCTTGTCCACGCGCACGCCCTGCTGGCGCACTTCAGCCGGCAGGCGCGCTTCCACGCGCTTGAGGCGGTTCTGCACTTCGACCGAGTTCAGGTCGACGTTCGAACCCGGCGCGAAGGCGATGGTGATGCTCGCCAGGCCGGACGACTCGCTGGTGGAGTTGTAGTAGAGCAGGTTAGGGGCGCCGTTGAGCTCCTGCTCGATCACCGAGGTGACGGAATCCTCCAGCGTCTTGGCCGACGCACCCGGGTAGGTGGCGGTGACCGAGATCGTCGGCGGGGCGATGTTCGGATATTGCGCGATCGGCAGCTGCAGGATCGACAATATGCCGCCCAGCACGATGATCAGCGCGAGCACCCACGCGAACACCGGCCGGTCGATAAAAAACTTGGCCATAAACTGGCTCCCTCTTGGTCTAGCGGTCTAGCCGTATTTGCCGTATTGGTGGTACGGCAGGGTTCAGCCTTGCTTGGCGTCAGACTTGGCTTGCTGCGGGCCCTCGGCCTTGGGGGCCGAGGCCGGCGCCGCCGGGGCGGAGGCCGTCGCCGCGGCCGGTGCCGAGGCCCCGGCCGGCTTGAACGGTACCGCCCTGGCCGGCGCACCGACCTTGACCTTCTGCAGGCCTTCGACGATCACCTTCTCGCCGCCCTTCAGGCCTTCGGTCACGACCCAGCGGTCGCCAATGGCCTGCGGCGCCTTGACCGGCACCGCCGCGACATTGCCGTCCGTGCCCACCACCATCACGCTGGCACCCTGCGCGCCGCGGATCAGCGCCCGCTGCGGCACGGTCAGTGCGTTCTCGTCCACGCCCTGCTCGATCTTCACGCGCACGAAGGTGCCCGAGAGCAGCTCGCGCTTCGGGTTCGGGAACTGCGCGCGCAGCGTGATCGCGCCGGTGGTCGGGTCGACCGTCATGTCCGAGAACAGCAGCTTGCCGGTGTGCTCGTACTCGCGGCCGTCTTCCACGAACAGGCGCACGTTGGCGCCGCCGTTGACGCCCTTGACCACGCCGGACTCGATGGCGCGGCGCAGGCGCGTGACTTCCGAAGCCGGCTGGGTGAAGGTGACCCACATCGGGTCGACCTGCTCCACCAGCGCCAGCTTGGTCGCCTCGCCCTTGCCCACCAGCGCGCCCTCGGTCACCAGCGCACGGCCGGCGCGGCCGCTGATCGGCGCGGTCACGGTGGTGTAGCCCAGGTTGATCTGGGCGGTGCGCACCGCCGCCTTGGCCGAGGCCACGTCGGCGTTGGCCTGGCCGGCGGAGGCCACGGCGTCGTCGTACTCCTGCTTGCTGACCGCGTTGACGGCCACCAGGGGCTTGTAGCGATCGGCCTTCAGGCGCGCCGACACGGCGTTGGCCTCGGCGCGCTGCAGCGCGGCCTGGGCCGAAGCCAGCGTGGCCTGGTAGGGTGCCGGGTCGATGCGGAACATCACCTGGCCGGCCTTCACTTCGCCGCCTTCGGTGTAGTTGCGCGACAGCACGATGCCTTCGACGCGAGCACGCACTTCGGCCGTGCGTATGCCTTCCAGGCGGCCCGGCAGTTCATTGACGACGGCGACCGGCGACGGCGTCACGGTCACCACACCCACTTCCGGCGGCGGCGGGGCGCCGCCTTCGGCCTTCTTGTCGCCGCAGGCAACAAGCGCCACGGCAGACAGTGCCGCTAGTGCATAGGCAGCAACGCAACGGATACGTTGGGACTTCCTCATCGATAACCCCATGATGGCAATTTGAGATCTGCCGCATCGTCCCGACCTGTCATCCGACAAACGGATACGACACAGCCCGCCGCACGGTTTGCGGCGGACAAAAGCGTGATGCTAGCCACAAATCGCGGCGTCGCAGTGTCAAATGCGACGAACGGCGGCTTTTATGTAACGACTGGATTCATGACCGGCTGGCCTGCGGCAGGGATTGCCAACTGTGCTGGGTATGTCACAGAAGGCGGCTGGCCGAATGCCGGACAAGCGCGTATTATATATACATTCAAGCATGTATGTTAAGTTGATGTTGCAGAAGGGACTTTCGGCGCACAACCTGCGCCGCAGGGCCGCGGCAATACGGATTCCGCCCCCGGTCAAACCCAACCGGCCGGTCCAAATTGCTCCCCACCCGTTCGGAATCACGGCGCAAATCGCCGGCTCGGGTTAGGATGCGCGCCGTCGTGTCGGCTCGCAGGCTGCAAGCACATTGTCATGTGACGACAACGACCCGCCGGCGCATGCGCCGGCCGTGCGGCTGCCACAGCGGGGCCGCACCCAGGGAGAACCAACAAGGCTGGCCATGACGGATCCATTGCGTCATGCCGCCGGCACCAGAGACAAAAATGGTCAGACGTACCAAGGAAGAGGCGCTTGAAACGCGCCACCGGATTCTCGACGCGGCCGAAGCCGTGTTCCACGCCCGCGGCGTGGCACGCCCGTCGCTGGCGGACATCGCCGAGGCGGCGGGTGTCACGCGCGGCGCGATCTACTGGCACTTCAAGAACAAGAGCGATGTGTTCGCCGCCATGTGCGACCGCGTCAACCTGCCCGTGGAAGCGCTGTGCGACCCCGAGCGGCTCGCGCGCCAGGAAGACCCGCTGGGCGGCATCCGCGACATCTGCGCCTATGTGATGCGCCAGACCGTGGTCAACCCGCGCTGGCGCCGGGTGTTCGAGATCATCTTCCACAAGTGCGAGATGGTGCAGGACAACGGCGCCATCTTCGAGCGCCAGCGCCAGTCGCACCAGGAAGGCCTGGTCAAGATGCGCGAGCACCTGCGCCTGGCCCTGGAGCGCGGCCAGCTGCCCGCCGACCTGGACCTGGACCTGGCCGTCAATGCCTTCCATGCCGCCATCGGCGGGGTGCTGGCGCACTGGCTGTTCTCGCCCCAGGACTTCGACCTCGACGCCAACGCCGAGCGCATGTCCGACGCCTTCATCGATACCCTGAAGTTCTCGCCGGCGCTGCGCCACGGCTACGTGCCGCGCCCGATGGCGGCGCTGGACCGGGAACTGTCCACGCTGTGCCAGCAGGCCTGCCCCAACGCCCAACCGGGCGGGCTCGATACCGGCGACCTGGTCCCCTGAGCGGCGCGCTTATCCGCGCATGGCCTCGCGCCAGCGCGCCAGGAATGCGCGCTTGCGCATCGCGTCCTGCGCGGCCAGCAGGCCCGGGCCGACGCTGATCGGCTTGAGCGCGTAGCCCAGCCGCTCCGACAATGCCGCCGCGGTGTGCACGCTGTCGGTATCGGTGCGGATGGTGTAGAGCTGCGAGGTGGACTTGGCCAGCAGCGCCTGGCCCTCGCGCGAGAGCAGGTAGTCCAGCCACAGCCGCGCCGCATTGGGCCGCGGCGCGCGCCGGGCAATAAAGGCTACTCGCGACATCACCAGCGTGTAGTCGCGCGGGGCGATCACGTCGATGGCCGCGCCACGCTCCATCAGCGACAGCGCGTACGAACCCAGCAGGTTGTAGCCCATCACCAGCTCGCCGCTGGCGATGCGCTCGATCATCTCGGCGGTGGACGCCGACAGCTGCACCCCGGCGCGCCCCAGCGCCTGCGCCAGGTACCAGAACTCACTGCCCATGCGCGCGTCCTGCTGCGCCAGCAGGTAGCCCACGCCCGAGCGCTCCACGTCATACGTCACCACCTTGCCATGCCAGCGCGGCGCGTGCTCCTGCAGCAGCCGCGCCAGCCCGCTGCGGCTGCGCGGCGGGCGCATGCCGGCCAGGTGGTGGCGGTTGTAGACGATCACCGCGGGCTCGAAGGTGGTGCCCCAGGCCTCGTCGCGCCACACCGCCCAGCCGGGCAGGCCGGCGCGCTCGGGCGAGGCGTAGCGCTGCGCATGGCCGTCGTTGACCAGCTTGATCTGCAGGTCCATCGCCGTGCTCCACAGCACGTCGGCGAAGGCCGCATCGGGCGCGGGCCGCTTGCCGCCCAGCGCCGCGGTCTCGGCCAGGAAGCGCTGGTTCAGCTCGATCGTGTTGAGATCCTGGTAGTGCACGCGGATGCCCGGGTAGCGCGCCTCGAACGCGGCGATCAGCGGCTGCGCCACTTTCAGGTCGGTCGATGCGTAGACCGTGACCATGCCTTCGCGCATGGCGCCGGCGATGGTGGCGTCATACCCGGACGGATACCCCGGCGGCGGCGCCGGGGGCCTAGACTGGGCATGAAGGGGCCACGCGGCCGGCAAGGTGGCGCCGGCCAGCAGCGATGCGCCCAGCAAGCGGCGGCGCTGCCCCGAGGCAGGCGGCTCGCAAGCGCACGGCAGGGACGGCGGGGGTGGACGCGTGGGCACGGTGGTCGGAAACGGAAGAACTGCCTGTGGAAGGGAGCGGGCGCACGGACAACACGCGCCGGGACCAGCGGGGCGGGGTTATTATAGGCGCCCGCGGCGGGCGCGCTCCATCGGTGCAGCCCCCTGTTCTCCGGACGATTTCCGCCGCCGCAACCGAAACATGGACCAAACCGGCAGAGGAGGAGACCGGCATGCGCATCCTGCTGGTGGAGGATGAAATCGAACTGGCACGCTGGGTCGCCCGCGCGCTGGAGCAGGGCGGCTTTGTGATCGAGCATGTCGCCGACGGGCTGCAGGCCGAGGCCCGCCTGCAGGCCGAGGAATACGACGCGGTGCTGCTCGACCTGCGCCTGCCCGGCAAGGACGGGCTGGCCGTGCTCAAGTCCATGCGCGCGCGCGACGACCGCACCCCGGTGCTGATCCTGACCGCGCAGGACACGCTGGACGAACGCGTGCGCGGCCTGAACCTGGGCGCCGACGACTACCTGCCCAAGCCCTTTGCCATTGCCGAGCTGGAAGCGCGGCTGCTGGCGCTGATCCGCCGCAGCCGCGGGCGCGCGCATCCGCGCCTGCAGTGCGGCACGCTGGTGTTCGACGGCGAGACCCGCAGCTTCACGCTGGACGGCGCCCCGCTGGCGCTGACCCCGCGCGAATCGACCCTGCTGGGCGCGCTGCTGGCACGCAGCGGCCAGCCGCTGACCAAGGCGCAGCTGCTCGACAAGGTGTTCTCGCTCGACGCCGATGTCTCGCCCGACGCGATCGAGGTGCTGGTCTACCGGCTGCGCAAGAAGCTGGCCGGGCACGGCGTCACCATCGTCACCCTGCGCGGCTTCGGCTACCTGCTGGAGCCCGAGGCCGGACGCTGAAGATGGCGCGGCGCCATCGCGTCCCGTCCTGGCGCCGCGGCAGCCTGCGCCGGCAACTGCTGTTGCTGCTGGTGCCGGCGCTGGCGGCGATGATGGCGATCGACACCTGGCTCACCTACGGCACCCTGCGCGACGCCGCCAACACGGCTTATGACCGCTCGCTCTATGGCTCGATCCGCGCCATCGACAGTGCCATCGGCATGGCTGGCGACAACGTCCAGCTGACCCTGCCCGATGCCGCCATGGAGATGTTCGAGACCGCGGCGCAGACCCATGTGTTCTACCGCGTGTCGACCGAGCGCGCCGGCCAGGTCGAGACCGTCACCGGCTACGACGACCTGCCGCTTCCTGCCGGCACCCTCGTCAACAACCAGCCGCGCTTCTACGACGCCGAATACCTGGGCGAGTCCGTGCGCATCGCCGCGATGGCGCGGCCGGTATACCGCCCGGACGCGCGCATGCGCGTGATCATCCAGGTGGCCGAGACCGCCGAGCCGCGCACCACGCTGATCGGCACGGTCTGGCGCAGCGCGCTGGCGCGCGACCTGCTGCTGATCCTGCTAAGCGCCGGCATCCTGGTGGGCGGCGTCACCTACGTGCTGCGCCCGCTGGCGCGCGTGCGCGACGACGTGGAAGCGCGCTCGCCGGATGACCTGACACCGCTAACGTTCGAGCGCGTGCCCGCCGAGGTGCGCCCGCTGGTCGACGCGGTCAACCTGCACGTGTCGCGCTCCGCGGCAATGGCGCAGTCGCAGGCCCAGTTCATCGCCGACGCCGCGCACCAGCTGCGCACGCCGCTGGCCATCCTGAAGACCCAGGCCGAATACGCCCAGCGCCAGCTGCGCGCCCCTGACCCCGAGACCGCGCGCCAGGCCGCCGGCGAAGCCGTGGGCGGCATCGTCACCCAGCTGGAACAGGCCGCGCGCCTGACCAACCAGCTGCTGGCGCTGGCGCGGGTACGCCAGCACCACGGCGAAGCCGCCCAGGAAGCCGATGGCATCGGCATCATCGACGCCGTCACCGTGGCCGAGCAGGTGGCACTGGACTACCTGCCGCTGGCGCGCGGCAAGCAGCAGGACTTCGGCTGGGAGCCGGTGCCGGGGCTGAAACTGCCGGTGCGCGCCGACCCCGCGCTGCTGCGCGAGGCGCTGGCCAACCTGGTCCACAACGCGATCCAGTACTCGCCACGCGGCAGCCGCATCACGCTGTCGGCCACGCGCGCCGACCAGACCGCCTGCCTGGTGGTGGAAGACGATGGGCCGGGCATTCCGGCCGAAGAGCGCGAAAAGGTCTTCGCGCGCTTCTACCGGCGCGTTGGCAATGCGGAGCCGGGCTCCGGGCTGGGGCTGGCGATCTCGCGCGAGATGGCGGCGCGGTTTGGCGGCACGGTGGAGCTTGGCGACGGCTTGCAGGGCACCGGCGTGCGCGCGGTGCTGAAGCTGCCCATCGGCGAATAACCCCTAACCATATAACTCCTCCGCCACCGTCGGATGCAGCTGCACCGTGGTCTGCAGGTGCGATTCGCGCACGCCCAGCCGCAATGCCACCGCCAGCGTCTGCACGATCTCGGGCGCGGCGTCGTCCATCAGGTGCGCACCGAGCACGCGCCCGCTGCGCGCGTTCAGCACCAGCTTGAACATCGACTGGTGGGAGTTGCCGGCAAAGCGGTTTTCCAGCGAGACAAAGCGCTTGACCACGGTGCGGATGCGCTCGGGCCTGCCGGCGGCTGCGATCGCCTGGGCCTCGGTCAGGCCCACGGCGCCGATGGCGGGCTCGCAGAACACCGCGGTCGGCACGAAGTCGAAATCGGCGCGTTCGCCGCGCCGGCCGTACAGGCGGTCGGCCAGCCAGCGGCCCTGCGCGGTGGCCACCGGGGTCAGGTGCAGGCCGTCGATGGCGTCGCCGAGCGCGTAGATGCCGCGCACGTTGCTGCGGAACTGGCGGTCCACGCGGATGCCGCCCTTGTCGCCAAAGTCCACGCCAAGCGCCTCCAGCCCGAAGCCCTGCACGTTGGAAATGCGCCCGATCGCCGCCAGCGCGGCCTGCGCGCGCACAGCCTCGGTCTGGCCGGAGCGGTCGGTGGGGCGGTAGCACACTTCAACCGCGCCGTTGGCCTGGCTCAGCAGGTGCACCCTGGCGTTCAGGTGCAGGCGCACGCCGCGCGCGGTCAGTGCCTCGGCCAGCGACCGGGAGATGTCGTGGTCGAAGTGGGGCAGCAGCCGGTCGCCGGCAACGATCAGGTCTACCTTGACGCCGTAGCGCGACAGGATCGAGGCCTGCTCCACGCCGATGTAGCCACCGCCGATGACCGCAATCGAACCCGGCACGGTCTGCCAGGTGAAGACATCGTCTGAACTGGCGGCCAGTTCGCCGCCCGGGACTTCGAGCGCGCGCGGGCGCGCGCCGGTGGCGATCAGGATGCGGCGCGCGTGAATGGTCTCGTCGCCGACGCGCACTTCGTCCTTGCCGGTAACCAGCGCATCGCCGCGCAGGATTTCCACGCCGGATTCGTGCAGGCGCTGGGTGTAGCCCGCGTTCAGCCGCGCAACCTCGGCATTGACGCGCACGATGGCGTCGCGCCAGTCCTCACGCCCACCGGTATGCGACAGGCAGCCCGACAGGATGGCCGACCAGCCGGCGCCGTAGGACAGCATCTTCTTGGGCACGCAGCCGCGGTTGACGCAGGTGCCGCCGATGGCATCGCGCTCGACCAGGATCACGCGTGCGCCGTGCGCGGCGGCACGCCGCGCGCAGGCCACGCCGCCCGAGCCGCCGCCGATCACCACCAGGTCTGCCTTGCGCACCTTGTCATTGCGCCGCGTGCGGCCGTCGCGCACGCGCGGCACCTGCTCCACCGGCGGCGCCGCGCTGACCTCGCGGGCGCGCCGCGGTTCCCTGGCCCCGGCGGGGGTTGTCTGGCGCTTAGTCATCCATGCCTCCTGTCGCGGCACACGGGCCGCATCGACAACAATCAGGCCAGCGCCAGCAAACAAGAAACTAGGCAGCGGGCCGCAGTTCGGTATTCAGGATCGACGGCCACTCGCGCAGGAAAGTTTCCCCGTCGCGGCGGCCCAGTTCGTAGGCGTGAGTCATGGCATCGGGCCGGGTGTAGTCCCAGCTCGAGATCGGCACGCGCTGCGAGGGCTGCAGGTACAGGCGGCGCTGGCCGCCTTGCTCAAGCACGAAACGGCGCGGGCGCGGATACAGCCTTGTCACCAGCACCAGCACATTGCCCGGGGTGGCATCGAGCGCGTCCACGGGCACGTTGTCGACCAGCCCGCCGTCCAGCACCGGGCGGCCGCCGCGGCGCAGCACCGGCGTAAACGGCGGCGTGGAAGCCGACTGCAGCAGCAGGTCGGCCAGCTGCTCGGGCGAATCGCAGTCCTGCGCGCGCACGAACTCCGGCCGGAAGCCCAGCTTGCGCCCCAGCCGCGGGTGCAGCGTCTTGAGCACATGCTTGTCGATGTTGTACGCCAGCAGCCCCGCTGCCACCGCCAGGCGCGGGCCGCTCCAGCGCGGGATATGGGCCACGCCGATGCGGATCTCCGGCGCCTGCTGCAGGTGCGAGAGGCGCCCGTCGGCGAAGATCGTCAGCAGCGCGGTGCGGTAGATGCCGTAATGCGGGAACACGCGCTCATTGCGCAGCAGGTTGCCCCAGTAGGCATTGCGGCGGTTGTTGGACAGGACCTCGCGGTAGTAGTCCATGGTCTGGTGCGAGTCGTGCGCATAGACCATGCACGCCGTCGCCGCGCCGGCCGAGATCGCGGCGATCACGCGCGGGCGCAACTGCAGTTCCGGCGCGACCATGTCCCACCAGCCCGCCTGCCACCAGCAGCGGTTGCCACCGCCGGCAAAGACGACCTGGTCGAAGGGATGGGCGTGGCCGGAAGTCATGGGCGCTGGCGTTGCGAGGGGATCAGAGCAGGGCGTAGGTGGTGGTGGCCTGCACCGCCAGCTTGCCGTCGGTGCCGGTCAGCTCGATCTCGCCGAACACCACGGTCTTGCCCAGCCGCAGCACGTTGGCGCGCACCAGCACGTCGCCGTCGATCACCGGGCGCATGAAATTGGTGGTGAGCGTGACCGTGGTCATCGGGCGGAAGGCGCCCAGCGCGCTGGCCACGGCGACGATCATGGCGGTATCGGCGGCGGACATCAGCACCTGGCCGCAGACCACGCCGCCCGCATGGCGGAACGATTCGCTGAACGGCAGGCGCAGCGTGACGCCCTGGGCATCGACGGCTTCGGCACGCAGGCCGAGCTGGCGCACCCATGGCGCCAGCACGCGCTCCAGCGTGGCGTCGATATCGGTGAGGCTGAATTGCGGTGCGGCTTCGGACATGGCGCTCCTGGTTCTGGCTGGCCGCACCGTAGCCGTCCTGTAACGGACCGCTACTCTGTCTCCTCCGGCGCGACGCGATGTTTGAGGCAATGATACAGGGGGCCGGTGGCCAGCACCACGAAGGCCATCCGGATCACGTGGAACGCGGTCACCAGCGGCACCCCCACCTCCAGCACCTTGGCCGTGATGCACATCTCGGCGATGCCGCCCGGCGTGGTGCCCAGGATCACCGTGGCCGGGTGCGCGCCCGACTGCGCCGACAGCCCCCAGCCCACCAGCGCCGATACCACCAGCGCCAGCACGGTGTAGAGCGCCACGCCCGACAGGAAGCGCGGCGCGGTATGCAGGAACTCGCGCGAGAAGCGCACCCCCAGCGAGACCCCGATCAGCAGCTGGCCGGCACGGCTCATCCAGGTGGGGATGGCCGACAGCTCGATCCCGGACGCGGTCAGCACCGCCGCGGCCAGCAGCGTGCCGATCACGAACGGGTTGGGCATGTTCAGCCGCTTCACCAGCAGCGCCACGCCCAGCGTGATCGCGACCAGCGCCAGCAGCCCCGGGGCGCTGACCACGCGCGGGCCGGGGATATAGGGGTCGAGCCCGTGGATGCCGCCGTACTGGAAGATGGCCGGCACGGTCACCACCACCATCAGCACCCGCAGTGAATGCGCGGCCGCCACCTGGTCAATGCGCGCGCCGTTGCGCTCGGCCAGGTTGGCCATCTCCGAGGCGCCGCCGATGGCGGTGGAGAAGAACGCGGTCTTGAAGGCCACGCCGGTGGTCCGCCGCAGCAGGATGGCACCGCCCGCGCCCAGCACCAGCGCGAACAGCGAGCCGGCAATGATGTAGGGCAGGTATTCCACCAACCGCGCCACCACGTCCGGCGTGAAGTAGAGCCCGAGCGACGCACCAATCACCCACTGGCCCGCGTTGCGGGCCTGCGACGGCGCCCGCAGGTCGGCCCCGGCCATGCGCGCTGCGGCCACGGCCAGCAGCGGGCCGATCATCCACGGCAGCGGGGTATGCAGCGCGGTGCAGAGCAGGGCGGCGGCCAGCCCGAGCGCCAGCGTGGGCAGCGCGGACAGCCAGGGGTTGGAGAAGAGACGCATGGTTCAGCGGCCTGGCACGGAAGCGCCGGCGCCTTGTTGTTTTGGAAAACGAGAGACGAAAGACAAGAGGCCCGCACACCATTGGCGTGCGGGCCTCGCAAAGCTTACCGCAAGATCGCGCGCATCAGGCCGCGTTGTCGGCCTGCGCGTGCGCCGAGGTGCGGGTCGCGTGCCAGCGCAACAGGCGCGGGATCACCACCACCGCCACGGTCAGCGCCAGGATGGTGGCCGAGATCGGCTGGCGCAGGAACAGGGTCCAGTCGCCCTGGCCGATCGACAGCGCATTGCGCAGCTGCTTCTCGGCCATCGGCCCCAGGATCATGCCCACGATCACCGGCGCGGTGGGGAAGTCGAAGCGGCGCATCACCATGCCGAGCAGGCCGACCACGAACAGCAGCAGCAGGTCGAACCACGACTGGCGGATGCCGTAGGCGCCAAGCCCGGCGAAGATCAGGATGCCGCCGTACAGCAGCGGCGTGGGCACCCGCAGCATGCGCACCCACAGCCCGATCGCCGGCAGGTTCAGCACCAGCAGCATGACGTTGCCGATATACAGCGACGCCAGCAGGCCCCACACCAGGTCGCCCGAGGTCTGGAACAGCATCGGGCCCGGCTGCAGGTTGTAGTTCTGGAACGCGGCCAGCAGGATCGCGGTGGTGTTGGAGGTGGGGATGCCCAGCGTCAGCAGCGGGGCCAGCGTCGCGGTCACTGCGGCGTTGTTGGCCGCTTCGGGGCCGGCCACGCCTTCGATCGCGCCGACCTTGCCGAAGTCTTCCTTGTGGTCGGACAGCTTCTTCTCGGTGGCATACGACAGGAAGGTCGGGATCTCGGCGCCGCCGGCGGGGATCAGCCCGAACGGGAAGCCGATGAAGGTGCCGCGGATCCACGCCGGGATCGAGCGCTTCCAGTCCGACTTGTTCATGTGGACCGAGCTGAGCTTGTTGAAGGTGCCCGCCGGCTGTGGGAAGAACGCGTTGAACAGCGCCTCGCCCACCGCGAACAGGCCCACCGCCACCACCACGATGTCGATGCCGTCGTACAGTTCCTGCACGTTCATCGAATAGCGGGTCTGGCCCGACAGCGAATCCATGCCGATCAGGCCGATGCCCAGGCCCAGGAACAGTGCGGTCATGCCGCGCAGCAGCGACGAGCCCAGCACGGCCGAGACCGTGGTGAAGGCCAGCAGCATGATCATGAAGTACTCGCCCGGGCCGAACTGCAGCGCAACGTCCGCCGCCACCGGCGCGAACATCGACAGCATCACCGTGGCGATGGTGCCCGCCACGAACGAGCCGATCGCCGCGGTGGCCAGCGCCGGGCCGGCGCGCCCGTTCTTGGCCATCAGGTTGCCTTCCATGGCTGTGACCATGGTGGAAGACTCGCCCGGCGTGTTCATCAGGATCGAGGTGGTCGAGCCGCCGTACATCGCGCCGTAGTAGATGCCGGCGAACATGATCAGCGCGGCGGTCGGTTCCACCTTGGCGGTCAGCGGCAGCAGCATCGCCACCGTCAGCGCGGGGCCGATGCCCGGCAGCACGCCGATGGCGGTGCCAAGGAAGCAGCCCACCAGGGCCCACATCAGGTTGATCGGCGTGATGGCCACGGCAAAGCCGTGCATCAGCTGGTTCAGGGTATCCATTCGAAGACTCCTTGCTGGACGGGCGGGCGGGCTCAGAAGCCGGCGATGGGCAGCAGCGGCAGGTTGATGCCGAGCAGGAACTCAAACAGCGCCCACATCGGCACCGTGATGCACAGGCCCATCAGCGCGTCGCGCACGATGCGGCGGCTGCCGTAGCCACGCGCCACGCACACCATCAGCAGCGTGGAAGCGATCACGAAGCCAAGCGTGCCGATCAGCGCCATGTTCAGCACCAGGCCCGCGGCCACCCACAGGAAGCCGCCGAAGTTGTGCGGCGCGTTGGGCAGCTCGGCATCTTCTTCCGGCATATTGCGGAAACCGCCGCGCACGCCCTGCCAGGTCAGCAGCGCGCCGCACACGGCCAGGCCGACGGCCACCAGCGTGGGCACGAAGCGCGGCGACAGGCCGGCGTAGCCCTCGTCGCCGGAAATGCCGGACAGCCCGAGGAAGAAAAACAGCGAGAGCGCCAGCACGGCAATGCCGATGGCGAGGTGCGAGGGTTTCATGGAGACTCCTTGGCCTTTGTCGCCAGCATGGGTGCTGGCGTCCGCGACGCTGGCAGGTGCTGCCCGCGCGGCGGCAGGGCCCGGCGACATATGATTATTTGTCTGGTATCGCAGGTGGACACCGGGCCCTGCGCCGTTTTCCTGCCGCCGGGTTCACCGGCGGGATTGGCAGGCACGACAGGTAAAGCAGGTTGATGCGGTACTGCCGGTTTGGGTGCCGCCGGCAGTTCTTACTTGGCCACGCCCAGTTCACGCAGCGAGCCGCCCAGGCGGGCCGATTCGCTGTCAACGAACTTGCCGAACTCGTCGCCAGTCAGCAGGAACGGGGTCCAGTCATTCTTCTGCAGCGTGTCCTTCCAGGCCTGGCTCTCGGTGGCCTTGACCACGGCGTCGATCATGGCCTTGCGCTGCTCGGCGCTGATGCCGGGCGCGCCGTACACGCCGCGCCAGTTATAGATCTCGACGTTCACGCCTTGCTCCTTGAGCGTCGGGATATCGGCGGTGCGGTCCTTGGAGGTCACCGCCAGCGCGCGCATCTTGCCGCTCTTGATGAAGGGCAGGAATTCCGACACGCCGGCGATGCCCACCGTCACGTGGCCGCCCATGATCGAGGCCGAGGCTTCGCCGCCGCCCTGGAACGGCACGTAGTTGATCTTCTTGGGATCGACGCCCGATTCCTTGGCGATCAGGCCGGCCAGGATGTGGTCGATCGAACCCTTGGAGCCGCCGCCCCAGCTGACGCTGCCCGGGTTGGCCTTGAGCTGCGTGGTCAGGTCCTTGACCGACTTGATCGGCGAGCTGGCCGGCACGGTGATGACCATGGTGTCGGCGAACAGGCGCGCGATCGGGGTGGCGTTCTTCAGCGTGACCGGCGGCTTGTTGGTCTCGATCGCGCCCACCATCACCGCGCCCACCACCATCAGCGCATTGGGGTTGCCCTTGTCGGTATTGACGAACTGGGTCAGCGCGATGGTGCCGCCGGCGCCGCCCTTGTTGTCGTATGAAGCGGTCTTGGCCTGGCCCGCGGCAATCATCGCGGCGCCCAGCGAGCGGCCGGTCTGGTCAAAGCCGCCGCCGGGGTTGGCGCCGATCATGACCTTGACGCTATCGAGCGCAAAGGCCGGCGCGGCGGCGAAGGTGGCGGCAACGGCGGCCGATGCCATCACGGCATGGGCCAGGCGGGAATAGGTACGGCGCATAGTGGTCTCCTGGTGTTACCGGGGATACGCCATGCCAGCCTGCTGGCAGCCGCGATCCGACCCGGGCGTTCCGGCTGCCACTGCGTTGCGGGGGACGGGAAGACAGCCTGGCGGACTGCGCGAAAGGCGCAGTGCCGGTGCTTGTCTCCTGTCCGGCGCGGCGGGGCGTGGCCGGGACTGTTCTTGGACTTTTGGTGAACGTCAGACCGGAATTACCGGTCATGGGGCGGATTCTAGGCGGGGGAAACTGTCAAAAGGCTGTCAATCGGGGGCAGAAAGGGTCGGGGTTTACGTGGATGGCGGATTGCAGCGCGGGCGCAGGCCCCTCAACCCGCCGGCTTCGCCTGCTGGCACGGGTCCTTGCGCGCCACCGCCGGCACCACCACGGCCATGTCGAACTCGCCGTCGGCAGGCGGGTTTTCCACATACCCCACGCTGACCACCTGCCCCACGCCCGCCCCCAGCCAGCGCGGCACGCCGATGTCGCGCCGCACGTGGCCGTTGCCGGCGATCAGCACCGCGCCGCGCTGCGCGTAGGGGCGCAGCGTCTGCGCCATCACCGCATCGCGCGCGGCCTGCGCCGCCAGCATCCCGGGCAGCATGGCCTTGGGGAAATTGCCGCAGTGGCCCCGGTCCAGCACCGCCGTCTGCGCGGCCACGAGGTCGCCGGGGAGCGCGTGGGACAGGCCCAGCTGCTGGCGCTCGCCGGCCGGGAACAGGCTGTCCAGTCCGCCGCGCACGATCTTGCCGGCGTCGGCGCGCGACAGGTTGGCCGCCACCAGCGGCAGGTCGTACTGCAGCGCCAGCGCCACCACCGGCCGGTACAGCGGCCATTGCCAGGCACCGCCGCCGGCCTGGGCGATCAGGTAGTCGGCATCGCGCGGGCGCTCGCGGCGGGCGCGCTCGATATCGGGCTGGCGCTCGCGGTCGAACTGTTCCATGGCGATGGCCGGGCGCCAGCCTTGCTCGACGGCGCGCGTCAGCGCGGCCAGGCGCTGCTGCTGCGCGGCGGCGTTGTCGTGGACCTCGCCCAGCAGCACGTAGGACTTGCCGGCGAAGGCGGCGCTGACCGCCTCGGGCGCGGGGCGCGTGGCCGCGCAGCCGGTGGCGAGCACAGCGACAGCGGCGGCCAGCATACCGGCAATGCGCAAACGGAATGACATCACGCAGTTCCTTTCCCTATCTCGTTGTAGTGGCGGGGTTGGCGGCCTGCGCTCCCGCTTGTTGCCCGGGTTGGTGTGATGGTCACGTCATCATTCCGTGACGATGCGCGGGCGTTCCAGCAGGCGGTGCGCGGCGACGTCGAGCGCGTCGGTGTTCGCAACCTTGTGCCGGCGCGCCCACGTCACCAGCACGTAGCCGCGCCCGCTTTCAGGCGGATGGCGCGTGCAGCCACTACATGTCGCTGATGTCCGACCCTGGCCGGCACCTCGAAAGCAAAGAGCCCGCAGCAATGCTGCGGCCTCCTCTTGTCTGCCGGTGCCTCAGCGCTGGTGCACGGTCTCGCCCGGAGCCTTGTCCGGCAGCTTGGTGCCTTCAGAATCAATCTGCAACGGCCCCGTCCCGGAGAACCGGTCCAGTGCGAGGTAGATCACCGGCGTGATAAACAGCGTGATCACCTGCGAGAACAGCAGGCCGCCGACCACGGCCAGGCCCAGCGGCTGGCGCAACTCGGCACCGGCGCCTAAGCCGAGCGCCAGCGGCAGCGCACCCATCACCGCGGCGAAGGTCGTCATCATGATCGGCCGGAAGCGCAGCAGGCACGCCTGCCGGATCGCCTTCGCCGGCGTCATCCCTTGTTCGCGCTGCGCGGCCAGCGCGAAGTCGATCATCATGATCGCGTTCTTCTTGACGATGCCGATCAGCATCAGCACGCCGATCACGGCAATCAGCGACAGCTCGACATTGAAGATGAACAGCGTCAGCAACGCGCCCACCGCCGCCGAAGGCAAACCCGCCAGGATCGTCAGCGGATGAATATAGCTTTCATACAGCACGCCCAGCAGCGTGTAGATCACCGCGATGGCCGCCACCAGCAGCACGATCTGCGTGGCCTGCGACGACTGGAATACCGCCGCGTCGCCGCCCCAGCTGGTGAAGATCGAGCTGGGCATGGCGATCTCCTGCCGGTAGCGGTCGATGCGTGCCGAAGCATCGCCCAGCGCCGCGCCCGGCGCCAGGTTGAACGATACCGTCACCGAAGGCAGCTGCCCCTGGTGGTTGACGGAGATCGGCCCGACCCGGCGCTCGGTGGTGGCGAAGGCTGAGACCGGCACCATCTGGCCGGTCTTGCTGCGCACATAGAGCTTGGAGAACGCGCTCTCGTCGGTGCGGTCGACATCGGCCGCCTGCAGGATCACGTAGTAGTTGTCGATCGGCGTATAGATGGTCGACACCTGCCGCTCGCCGAAGGCCGAGTACAGCGCGGTGCGCACGTCCTGCATCTGCACACCCAGCGCATTGGCCTTGTCGCGGTCGATCGACAGGTGCGCCTCCAGCCCGGACTGCTGCGAATCGCTGGTGACGTCGCGGAAGATCGGATCGGCGCGCATCTTTGCCATCAGCTGGTCGGACGAGTCCTGCAGCTGGCCGGCCTTCACGCTCTGCAATGTGTACTGGTAGCGGCTCTTGCTCTGGCGCCCGCCCAGCTGCAGGTTCTGCACCGGCGCAAAGTACACCGCCAGGCCCGGCACACCGGCAACATCGCGCCGCAGCGACTCGATCACCTTCGGCATCGCTTCGCGCTCGCCGCGCGGCTTCAGTTCGACAAACATGCGCCCGGTGTTGATGGCCGGCGACGGACCGCCGCCGATGGCGACCACGATGCTCTTGACCGCGGGGTTGGCGCGCATGCGCTCGGCGGCGTCGCGCAGGCGTTCCGCCATGGCGTCGAAGGAGATGTCCTGCGGGCCTTCGGCGTTGACGCGGATCTGGCCGATATCCTCTTCGGGGAAGAAGCCCTTGGGAATGGTGACGAACAGCACCGCGGTCAGCACGAAGGTCAGGCCCGCGACCGCCAGCACGGTGCGGCGGTGCGCCAGGCACCAGTCCAGCCCGCGCGCATAGCGGTGCAGCGTGAACTCGAACAGGTTCTCGAACCACTGCGTGGAGCGCATGCCGAAGGTCTGCTTCTGCACGATGGCGGGCTGCGCCGACGCGTGGTCGCCGTAGGCATGGTGCGATTCATCCACCGGCACGTTCTCGGCCGACAGGAAGCGCGCGCACAGCATCGGGATCAGCGTCAGCGACACCAGCGCCGATACCAGGATCGCCAGCGACACCACCGCGGCAAATTCATGGAACAACAGCCCGATCACGCCCGGCATAAAGAAGATCGGGATAAACACCGCCACCAGCGAGATCGAGATCGACAGGATGGTGAAGCCCATCTCGCGCGAACCCACCAGCGCGGCCTTCAGCGGCGCCACGCCTTCCTCGATATGGCGCACGATGTTCTCGAGCATGACGATGGCGTCGTCCACCACCAGGCCCACCGCCAGGGTGATGGCCAGCAGCGAGACGTTGTCCAGGCTGTAGCCGAAGGCCTTCATCAGCGCCACCGTGCCGATCAGCGAGATCGGCAGCGACACCGTGGGGATCAGCGTGGCGGCGGCGCGGCGCAGGAACAGGAAGATCACCATCACCACCAGCGCCACCGTCAGCGCCAGCGTGAACTGCACGTCGTGGATCGATTCGCGGATCGAGCGCGAGCGGTCGTTGACCACCGACACATTGACCGAGCCCGGCATCTGCTGGATCAGGCGGGGCAGGGCGGCGTTGATCGCATCGACCACTGCCACGGTGTTGGCGTCGGGCTGGCGCAGCACGGCCAGCACAATCGAGCGCTCGTTGTTGAGCCAGCTGCCGGTCTTGATGGTCTCGACGCTGTCCTCGACCTCGGCCACGTCAGAGAGCCGCACCAGCGCGCCGCTGGGCTGGCTGGCGACGATGATGTTGCGGAAGGCGTCGGCGCTGGTCAGCTGCCGGTTGGCCTGGATGGTCAGGGTCTGGCGCGCGCTGTCGAGCGTGCCCACCGGCGTGTTGGCGTTGGCGCGATTGAGCGCCGTGGCCAGCTCGTCCAGCGTCAGGCCGCGCGCGGCGAGCGCATCGGGGTGGGCGCGCACGCGCACGGCAAAGCGCTTCTGCCCGAAGATCTGCACCTGCGCCACCCCCGGCAGCGTGGCCAGCGTGGGCGAGATCAGGTTGTCGCCAAAGGCATTGAGGTCGGCCAGGCTCATCGCCGGCGAGTTGATCGCCAGCAGCAGCACCGGCGCGTCGGCCGGGTTGACCTTGCGGTACGACGGCGGCACCGTCATCTCGATCGGCAGCGAACGCTGGGCGCGGAACAGCGCCGCCTGCACGTCGACGGCCGCGTCGTCGATATTGCGGTCGTTGTTGAATTCGATGGTGATGCTGGAGTTGCCGAGCGTGTTCTGCGAGCTGATCACCGTCACGCCGGGGATGGTCGCGAACTGCTTCTCCAGTTGCGTGGCCACCGACGCCGCCATGGTCTCCGGGCTGGCGCCGGGCAGCGTGGCGGTGACCTGGATCACCGGCGAGTTGAAGCTGGGCAGCGCCGCGATCGGGATGGTCGGATACAGCACGATGCCGGCGACCACCACCGCCAGGCACAGCAGCACCGTCATCACCGGACGGCGGATGCAGAGTTCAGACAGCGTCATGGCTCAGTGCCCCGCGGTGGCAGGGGCCGGACGGGCGGCGGCGGCCGAGGCGCCGGCGGCCGGGGCCTCGCGCACCAGCGCGCCGGGGCGCAGGTTCTGCATGCCTTCCACGACTACGCGGGCGCCGGGTTGCACCCCCTCGACCACGGCGGCGGCGGCAGTGGTGGTCACCACCTGCACCGGCACGCGCGCCACCTTGCTGTCGGGCTGGACCACATAGACAAAGCGGCCTTCGGGGCCGGTCACCACCGCCTGCGGCGGCACCGACAGCGCGCCCTTCAGGGTCTGCACCACGGCGTTGACGTTGGCATAGGTGCCCGGCCACAGCCGCTGCTCCTCATTGTCGAACTGCGCCTTGACGCGGATGGTGCCGTACTGCGGATCGACGGTGTTATCCACAAAGGTGATCCTGCCGGTCACCGGGGTCTTGCTGCCGTCGTTGGGCAGCGCGGTGACCTGCACCGGGCCGGCGTGCAGCGCCTCGCGCAGCGCGCCCAGCTGCCGCTCGGGCAGGCTGAAGGTGACGGCAATCGGCTGCACCTGGGCGATGATGACCATCGGCTGGGTGCTGTTGGGCAGCACCAGCGAACCCGGGAAGGCGTTGATCACGCCGGTGCGGCCGCTGATGGTGGCGCGGATGGCGCCGTAGCTGACCGCCACGCGGCTGGCTTCGATCGCGGCCTGGTCGGCGCGCACGGTGGCGGCAAAGCCATCCACCTTGGCCTGGGCGGTGTCGACCGCGCTCCTGGAGATGAAGTTGCGCTGCAGCAGCTCCTGGCTGCGCGCGAGCGTGCGCCGGGCATCGGCCAGGTCGGCCTGGTCGCGCAGCAACTGGGCCTGAGCCTTGGCCAGGTTGGCCTCGTCCATGCGGGTATCGAGCGAGAACAGCAGGTCGCCCGGCCTGACGGTCTGGCCTTCCTTGATATGGACGGTGCGCACGGTGCTGGACACCTGCGGGCGCACCTCGACCGTGGACAGCGCGGTGACATTGCCGTTGGCCGTGACCTGCAGCGGCACGTCGCCCTGCTGCACGCGCGCGGTGGACACCACCACGGCGGCCGGCGCCTTGGGCGCGGGCTTGGGCGCAAACCAGGTACGCCAGGCAAACCAGCCCAGGCCGGCAATGACCAGCACCACGGCCACCACCGCCCACGGCGATACGCGGCCGCGCCCGGTTCCGGTGGCCGCCCTCCAGTTGCTGTCGACGAAGCCCTTGGGCTGGTCGATCCTGTCAGATTTCATATTTGTGTGGACCCTCTGCACCGCGTCTTCGCGCCACTCCCCGTAATCGCCCGGCTGGTTGTGCCCAGATGTTGCCGGTGCGCGTCGCGCAAAGACTCTACTAGTACCGCGCTTCGCCCACCGGAGCCAGCGCCGCGTATTACAGTCCGTTACAGGGTTGCAAGGGTCTGGTAATGCCCGGCACCGGCAAACGCCGTCCGGGCCACAGGGGAGGCCGGAGATGTGTTTAGCGGGGCGCTTGTATGGTTAGACAAACATTATCAGAAAAGCTGCCGCCGGCCATCGCGGCGCCACTGATTGACGCTGTCGACCGACAGTTCGCGTGGCCCGGCCTGCACAACCACGACATCGCCGGCGCGCACTTCTCCCTTCAGCACCACGCTGAGGTAGACCCCGGAGTAGCCGCTCTGGATCATGTCGCGCACCGCGTGGCGGTAGCCTAGCGCGGCATTGAACTTGTAGCAGGGCTTGCGCGGCGACTCCACCCGCAGCAGGGCCGTGCCCACGCGCACGAGGTCGCCGATCCAGAGTTGGGATTCAAGCAGCCCCTCCAGGGTCAGGTTCTCGCCGATGGCGCCAAACGGCAACGGCGGGCCTGACTCAGGCTGCCCGCACGCGCGGCGGCGCGCGTTCCACCACGGGTAGTGCTCGAAGGGATAGGCGTAGACCGCCTTGTCCAGGCCGCCGTGCACGGTCAGGTCACCCTGTTCGTCGCCGGCCAGGCCCAGCGGCTGCACCTGTACCCGCAACGGGTGCAGCAGGGTACTGACAGGGTGCTTGCGAATGCCCGACAGCACCACCGCCTCGGTGCCAGCCCCCGCGACCACCAGCGGGATGGCCTTGCCCAGGCTTACCGCCAGCACGCGCGCAAGGCCCGGCCGAGGTCTGGATTCGCTCACGTGCGCCCCCGCTTCGTGGTTACCCTTCCGGCTGTGGAAAGGGTTGTGGATAAGCTGCGGATATGCCTGAGGATAACGGGGCGGATAACACTGTGGACAAGTGCTTGGTGCGGTCCCTCACAAGGAAGCCGGCGGCGGGGAGCCGCCTCTGGTTTCAGCCTTGCATCACACCTGCTGCGCCGCCTGCGGCCGCTGCCACTGGCAGCCCAGCGCCCGGGCGCGTTGCGATACCGCCAGCGCCACCAGCATCAGCGCCGCCGCGCCCCAGTGCAGCGTATCGGCGCCGGCCAGTGTGTAGATGGCAGCCCCGGCCATGGCGCCGGCGGCCTGGCCCAGGTAGATCGACGAGGAATTGAGCGAGATCGACACCGATGCACGCTCCGGCGCCAGCAGCACCAGCCGCGCCTGCTGCGCGCTGTTGGTGGCAAACCCGCCCGCGCCCCACAGCATGAACAGCAACACCAGCGCAACGCTGCCCAACCCGGCCAGCGGCCACAGCACCATGGCCGTGATCGAGGTCAGCAGCGTGACCTGCACGATCCGGCTGGGCGTGACCCGGTCCATGCGCGACGCCGCCATGGCATTGCCGAATACGCCGCAGGCGCCGTAGGCCAGGAACATCAGGCTGAGCGCGCCACCGCTGATGCCGTAAACGTCGCGCATCAGCGGGGCGATATAGGTGAACACGGTGAACATGCCCGCCGACGAGATCATGGTGGTCAGCACCACCAGCATGATCGGCTTGTGGCGCAGCACCGCGCCCCAGGCCTCGCGCCCGGCCGGCGGCACCTTCAGCCCGCGCGGCAGCGCGCGCCAGACCGCCGCCGACACCAGCAGCGCCAGGGCCCCGACCAGCGCCATGCTGACGCGCCAGCCCAGCGTGCTGGAAATCCACGTGCCCAGCGGCACGCCCACCACGCTGGCAATGCTCCAGCCAAGAAACACAAAGCTGATGGCACGCCCGCGCGTCTGTGCGTTGACCAGCAGCGGCAGCGTGGCGGCGGTCTGGGGCGTATAGATGGCCGCGCCGATCGCGGTCAGGAAGCGGATCGCCATCAGCGCCGCAAAGCTGGGCGCAAACGCGGCGGCCAGGTGCATTACCCCGTAGATCAGCAGCGACCCGGCCAGCAGCAGCCGGCGGTCGATGCGCGAGCCCAGCGTGGCAAACAGCGGGGCGCCGATGCAGGTGGCCAGCGCAAACACCGAGATCAGCTGCCCGGCGCTGGCCGCGCCCAGCCCGAAATCGCCGGCAATGTCGTTCAACATGCCGGTAACGATCATCGCACCGGTGCCAATGACGAAGTTGCCGACGCAGAGCGTCACTAGCCTGGGGTCCATGCCGGCCTTGGGAATTGTGGATTGGCGCAGGGGGGCGCCTTGTTGTTGTCTGGGCTGCCGCGGGCCGTGGCAGGCCGGGCGGTAAGGGAAGTCCCGAGTGTAGCGGTTTCGTGGAATTCGCGTTTCCCGGAGGAAATGCCCGGCCAGATGTGAAACACCCCTGTCCCGCATGGCGGAACAGGGGTGTCGGGGGCGGGCCGTCCGGAGGCAATCCGGCCGCTGGTGACTCAGCGCGTCAGCACCGGCGCCAGCGCCTTCGGGTTGACGATGCAGTCATGGTTGCCGGCCAGCACGTCCAGGATGTTCTGGAACGCGGTGCGGAAGTACAGCTCATAGCTGTCGCGCTCAACATAGCCCAGGTGCGGCGTGCAGATGCAGTTTTCCATGCGCAGCAGCGCGTGGCCCTGCAGGATCGGCTCGGACTCGAACACGTCGATGGCCGCCATGCCCGGGCGGCCCCGGTTCAGCGCGGTGACCAGCGCGTTCTCTTCCAGCAGTTCGGCGCGGCTGGTGTTGACGAACAGCGCCGTGGGCTTCATCCGGGTCAGGTCAGTCATCTTGACGATGCCGCGGGTGTCGTCATTCAGGCGCAGGTGCATCGACAGCACATCGCTGTCGGCAAACAACTGCTCCTTAGATTCGGCCACGCCCAGCCCGTCGGCACGGGCGCCTTCGAGCGACGCCTCGCGGCCCCAGACCAGCACCTTCATGCCAAAGGCGCGGCCGTAGCCAGCCAGCAGCCGGCCGATCTTGCCGTAGCCCCAGATCCCCAGCGTCTGGCCGCGCAGCACCTGCCCAAGGCCGAAATTGGGCGGCATCGTCGTCGATTTCAGCCCCGATTGCTGCCAGGCGCCATGCTTCAGGCTGGCGACGTATTGGGGAATGCGCCGCTGTGCCGCCATGATCAGCGCCCAGGTCAGCTCCGCCGGCGCAACTGGCGAACCCACGCCCTCGAGCACTGCCACGCCACGGTCGGTGGCGGCATCCAGGTCGATATGGCTGCCGGGGCCGGCGCCGACCTTGCCGGTCTGGCTGATCAACTTCAGTTTGGGCAGTTTTTCCAGCAGTTGCCGGGTGATGCGTGTGCGTTCGCGGATCAGAACCACGGCTTCGACGTCTGACAGGCGTGCGGCCAGCTGGCCCACGCCCTTGACGGTGTTGTTGAACACCTTGACGTCGTGCCCCTCCAGCAAACTGAAGCAAGGCAGCTTGCGCACGGCATCCTGGTAATCGTCGAGTACGGCAATCTTCATCGGCAACTCTGGTTATCTAACGGTCTTGTGCCGGTTGGTGCGCGCGGCCACCGAGCAGCGCGCCGGCCAACAGTATTGTTGAGAAATATCGAAAAACCCGCGCCGGCCGGTGGCGGCGATTGTTGCATAGCAAAAAACAGGGGGGTGCGCCAGTGGTATCCTTGCCCGTTCCGGTGCCGCTGCGGATTGTCGGTCGAGCATTGCTCCCGCCACGCGATCGCACCCGGGCAAAGTCCGGCCAGCCCGCGCAGCCACCCCTGCGCGCGCGAAGCGCAACTGTAGCGCAGCCGCAGGGACCGCCGCGACCTTTTGCATAAACGGGGCCGCCGCGGAGTTGTAACGGGATGTGTCGATCCGAGTGTGACCATCACTCCGGGCGTGTGACGGCCCCATCTGCCCGCTGGCCAGGCTTTGCAAGGATTCCTTCCCTTCCTTCCCTTTACGAATCTGGAGTCTGCAGTATGAACCACCCCACGATGCAAGGTACGGCGCCCGTCAATGCGCCGGCCTGGGTCAAGCACCCCAAGCTGGTGGCCTGGGTCGCGGAAATCGCCGCCCTGACCAAGCCTGACAATATCCATTGGTGCGACGGCTCCCAGGAAGAATACGACCGCCTGTGCGAGCAGATGGTCGCCGCCGGCACCATGAAGCGGCTGAACCCGGCCAAGCGCAAGAATTCCTTCCTGGCACTGTCGGACCCCTCGGACGTGGCGCGGGTAGAAGATCGCACCTTTATCTGCTCTGAAAAGCAGGAAGACGCCGGCCCCACCAACAACTGGACCGCACCCGCCGAGATGCGCCAGACGCTGAACGGCCTGTTCGACGGCTGCATGCGCGGCCGCACGCTGTATGTGGTGCCGTTTTCGATGGGCCCGCTGGGTTCGCCGATCGCCCATATTGGCGTGGAACTGTCCGATTCGCCGTATGTGGCGGTCAATATGCGCATCATGACGCGCATGGGCCGCGCGGTGTACGACGTGCTGGGCAGCAACGGCGAGTTCGTGCCGTGCGTGCACACCGTGGGCAAGCCGCTGGCCGCCGGCGAGCAGGACGTGGCCTGGCCGTGCAATCCGACCAAGTACATCGTCCATTTCCCGGAAACGCGCGAGATCTGGTCGTTCGGCTCCGGCTACGGCGGCAACGCGCTGCTGGGCAAGAAGTGCTTTGCACTGCGCATTGCATCGACCATGGGCCGCGATGAAGGCTGGCTGGCCGAGCACATGCTGATCCTTGGCGTGACCTCGCCCGAGGGCAAGAAATACCACGTCGCCGCCGCGTTCCCGTCGGCCTGCGGCAAGACCAACTTCGCCATGCTGATCCCGCCCAAGGGCTTCGAGGGCTGGAAGGTCACCACCATCGGCGACGACATCGCCTGGATCAAGCCGGGCCAGGACGGCCGCCTGTACGCGATCAACCCGGAAGCCGGCTACTTCGGCGTGGCCCCGGGCACCAGCGAGAAGACCAACTACAACGCGATGGCGACGCTGAAGGAAAACGTCATCTTCACCAACGTGGCGCTGACCGACGACGGCGACGTGTGGTGGGAAGGCATGACCAAGGAAGCGCCGGCGCACCTGATCGACTGGCAGGGCAAGGACTGGACCCCGGAAATCGCCAAGGCCACCGGCGCCAAGGCTGCGCACCCGAACGCCCGCTTCACCGCGCCGGCATCGCAGTGCCCGTCGATCGACGACAACTGGGACAACCCGGCCGGCGTACCCATTGATGCGTTTATCTTCGGCGGCCGCCGCTCGACCACCGTGCCGCTGGTGACCGAGGCCCGCAACTGGACCGAAGGCGTCTACATGGCCGCCACCATGGGTTCGGAAACCACCGCCGCGGCCGCCGGCCAGCAGGGCGTGGTGCGCCGCGACCCGTTCGCCATGCTGCCGTTCTGCGGCTACAACATGAGTGATTACTTCGGCCACTGGCTCGAACTCGGCAAGAAGCTGGAAGCCGCGGGCGCGAAACTGCCGAGGATTTACTGCGTCAACTGGTTCCGCAAGGACGCCGACGGCAACTTCGTGTGGCCAGGCTTCGGCGAGAACATGCGCGTGCTGTCGTGGATGATCGACCGCGTGGAAGGCAAGGGGCAAGCCGCCGAGCATATGTTCGGCACTACCCCGCGCTACCAGGACCTGAACTGGAATGGCGTTGACTTCACGCCGGCGCAGTTCGCGCAGGTGACTTCAATCGACCGTGAAGCGTGGCAGCAGGAGCTGGTGCTGCATGATGAGTTGTTCACCAAGCTGCGGCATCGGCTGCCGCAGGCGCTGGCGGATGTGCGGGCGGCGCTGGGCAAGCGGCTGGAAGGCTGATCGCGCCACGGTTCGCGCAGTTCGCAATAAAGACGCCCGTCTCTGCCGAGACGGGCGTTTTTTATCCCGCCTCGCTATCCCCCAGCGTCTCCACTGCGTACTTCACCAACCCCGCCCGCCCCTCGATCCCCAGCTTGCGCTTCAGGTTCAGCCGGTGCGTCTCCACCGTGCGCACCGAAACCCCCAGCTGCGCCGCGATCTCCTTGTTGGCCAGGCCCCGCCCGATGCCGCGCAGGATGTCGCGCTCGCGCGGCGTGAGCGCATCGAGCGGCCCTGCGGCGGGGCTCTGCTCGGCCATGCCGCGCGCAATGCGGGCGCTGTAGAAGACCCGTCCGGCCAGCACGGACTGGATCGCCGCCATCAGCTCGTCGGCGGGCGCGTCCTTGAGCACATAGCCGCGCGCACCCGCACGCACCGCCTGGCGCACGTATTCCAGGTTGTCGTGCATCGACACGATCAGCACCGCCAGTTCCGGATAGCGGTCATGCAGCGCCGCGGCCAGGGCAATGCCGCCCATGCCGCGCATGCCGATATCGGTGATGACCAGGTCGGGCAGCTCGGCGGCACCGGCTCGGTCCAGCCACGCCAGCGCGGCCTCGCCGTCGTCGGCTTCACCGACCACGCGCAGGCCGGGCTGCAGCGCCAGATGCATGCGCATTCCGTC
The DNA here is from genome assembly GCF_000389805.1 of Cupriavidus sp. GA3-3. Lineage (NCBI taxonomy): Bacteria > Pseudomonadati > Pseudomonadota > Betaproteobacteria > Burkholderiales > Burkholderiaceae > Cupriavidus > Cupriavidus sp. GA3-3. The sequence continues at coordinate 92,831 of NZ_KB944501.1, read as the reverse complement.
GCGCACCAGCGCATGGTCGTCGATCAGTAATACGCGGGCGGGCACTTCGGCGGAGTCGGCTAGCTGGGTCATGACGGCGAGGGTCCTGCTGAAACGGGATCGTGCGCAATGGCCGCGGGCCTGGCCAGCGGCAGTGAAGCGACCAGCTGGGTGCCGCCCATGCCCGAAACGATGTCGAACTGCCCGCACAGCGCGGCGATGCGCTCGCGCAGGTTGCGCAGTCCGATGCCGCGCTGCGGGTCCTCCTGCATGCGCGCCACGTCGAAGCCATGCCCGTCGTCGCGCACGGTGAGGCGCGTGGCATCGGCATCGAAGGCCAGCGCCACCACGACCCGGCGCGCGCCGGCATGGCGCTCGACGTTGGTCAAGGCTTCCTGGGCGATCCGGAACAGCGCCGTGGCCTGCTCGTCGGGCAGTTCGCGCGGGGTGCCGCTCTGAGTCACCGCAATTTCCAGCCCGCTGCCGCCCTGCATCTCGCGCGCCAGGTGCTGCAGCGCGGCGTACAGGCCCAGGTCGTCGAGCAGGGCGGGGCGCAGGTTGCGCGCCACGCGGCGCACTTCATTGAACACGGTATCGAGCCGGTTCAGCGCCATGCCCAGCACCGGCGCCACCGCGGCGCCTTCGGCCGGGGCCAGGCGCAGGCGGTTGGTGGCGGTTTCCAGCACCAGCTTGACCGACACCAGCAGCTGGCTGATGCCGTCGTGCAGCTCGCGCGAGAGCCGGGCGCGCTCTTCTTCCTGCGACTGCACCACGCGCTGCGCCAGCTGGCGCAGCTTGGCGTCGGCCTCGCGGTGCTCGCTGACGTTCAGCGCCAGGCCGCTGGCGGCGACCAGCAGGATGCTGATGCCGGCAATCACGCCGATCCAGGCCATGGTCTGACGGATATCGGTCTCGGCACGGGCATCGAGCTGGCGCAGCGTGCTTTCCACGTCATCCAGGTAGATGCCGGTGCCCACCATCCAGCCCCATTCGGGCACCGCCACCACATAGCCGAGCTTGGGCGCCAGCTGCTGCGACGAGGGCTTTCTCCACAGGTAGCGCACCGCGCCGCCACCACCCTTGGCTGCGGCAATCAGTTGCTGGATGGTCAGCGCGCCCTGCGGGTCGCGCAGCGTCCACAGGTCCTGGCCGACCAGTTCGGGCTGGCGCGGGTGCATCAGGTTGCGGCCGTGCAGGTCATACAGGAAGAAATAGCCGTCGGGGCCGTAGTCCAGCCGCGCAAGTGCCTCCATCGCGGCCTGCCGGGTGGCGGCGTCGGTGCGCCCGGAGCGCACCAGCGGCGCGATCGCGCTCTGCGCCAGTTCTACGTAGTGGCGCAGCTCGGTTTCCTTGCTCTGCAGGTAGGCGGCCTCGACCAGCGCGCGTTCATGCTGCGCGAGCTGCGTGGCCTGGAAGCGCACGGCAAGTGCGATGCCCAGCATGGCAACCGCAAGTGGCGCCACGGCTAGCAACAGGATCTTCTGGCGGAGTTTCATACGAGTGCGGGGGGACCGGGGGTAAACACCGATGCCGCGCAGGCGGCATGCCACCGTCGATTTGCGTAGTACTACGCAGAAGTGCTGCGTAGTTACGCGCTTGTGCGGGGTTTGGCGGGTGTCAATACTACACGCCGAACGCGCCGCCGCCTTAGTGGCCTGTTCCGCAGGTAACTTGCCAAGAATGAAATCGTCCAGTTGGTCGTCAGGCTAGGCGCGAGGAGGCGCCATAGCCGTAGCTATGGCAACGACGAGCAACGACGCATGGCGGCCAACTGGGCGGTTTCATGGCAAGGTACCTGCGGAACAGGACACGATCAGGGCGCATGCGCGGACGCAGCTGGTGCACCGTCCACACCCGGACGGTGCGTCGCCTGCCTGCAAGACGAGATCCGGAAACGACGACACAACCGGGCGCGCAGCAGCTATCCCAGGAGACACCCTCACCGCCGGATTGCCCCCGCTGCCCGCCCTCGGCGCACCCCCGCTGCCGATCCTGCCAGTTGCCTGTTACCAGTCTTTCGCCGCCGCAGGCTATCCATATCCCGGTCTGAGGAGACCCTTCACTATGAATCGCATCGGAGAACACCTGGTGTGGCTGGCTGTCGCCGTCCTTGGCGCGTTTGCCTTCGGCACTGTCGCGCTGGCGCGCGGCGAGGCCGTCAGCGCGCTGTGGATCGTGGTTGCCGCGCTCTGCATCTACCTGATCGCCTACCGCTACTACAGCCGCTTTATCGCCGACAAGGTGATGCAGCTCGATCCCAAACGGATGACGCCCGCGTGGCGCCATAACGACGGCCTGGACTACGTGCCGACCAACAAGGCGGTGCTGTTCGGCCACCATTTCGCCGCCATCGCCGGCGCCGGCCCGCTGGTCGGCCCGGTGCTGGCCGCGCAGATGGGCTATATGCCGGGCATGCTGTGGCTGCTCGCCGGCGTGGTGTTCGCCGGCGCGGTGCAGGACTTCATGGTGCTGTTCATCTCCACGCGCCGCGACGGCCGCTCGCTGGGCGACCTGGTCAAGTCCGAGATGGGCACGATCCCGGGCATGATCGCGCTGTTCGGCTGCTTCATGATCATGGTCATCATCCTGGCGGTGCTGGCGCTGATCGTGGTGAAGGCGCTGGCCGACTCGCCGTGGGGCACGTTCACCGTGGCGGTGACGATCCCGATCGCGCTGTTCATGGGCATCTATACGCGCTATATCCGCCCGGGCCGCATCGGCGAGGTGTCGGTGATCGGCTTCGTGCTGCTGATGCTGGCCATCATCGGCGGCCAGTACGTACACGAGAGCGCCGTGCTGGCGCCGCTGTTCACCTATGACGGCAAGGCGCTGACGTGGATGCTGATCATCTACGGCTTTATCGCCGCCGTGCTGCCAGTGTGGCTGCTGCTGGCGCCGCGCGACTACTTGTCGACCTTCCTGAAGATCGGCACCATCATCGCGCTGGCGGTCGGCATCCTGATCGTCGCCCCGGACCTGAAGATGCCGGCCTTCACGCAGTTCGCGCAAGGCGGCGGACCGGTGTGGTCGGGCAACCTGTTTCCGTTCCTCTTCATCACCATCGCCTGCGGCGCGGTGTCGGGCTTCCACGCGCTGATCTCGTCGGGCACCACGCCCAAGCTGCTGGAGAACGAGACCCACGCGCGCTTTATCGGCTACGGCGCGATGCTGGCTGAATCGTTCGTCGCGATCATGGCACTGGTAGCCGCCTCGGTGATCGAGCCGGGCGTGTACTTCGCCATGAACAGCCCGGCGGCCGTGATCGGCACCACGCCGGAAGCGGTGGCGCACGCGGTCTCGACCTGGGGCTTCGTGATCACGCCTGACGTGCTGGTGCAGACCGCCAAGGACGTCGGCGAAAACACCATCCTCTCGCGCGCCGGCGGCGCGCCGACGCTGGCCGTGGGCATCGCCCATATCCTGCACCAGGTGGTGGGCGGCCAGGCCATGATGGCGTTCTGGTACCACTTCGCCATCCTGTTCGAGGCGCTGTTCATCCTGACCGCCGTCGACGCGGGCACCCGCGCCGGCCGCTTCATGCTGCAGGACCTGCTGGGCAGCTTTATCCCGTCGATGCGCAAGACCGATTCGCTGGTCGCCAACCTGACCGCCACCGCGCTGTGCGTGGCGGCATGGGGTTACTTCCTGTACCAGGGCGTGGTCGATCCGCTGGGCGGCATCAACACGCTGTGGCCGCTGTTCGGCATCTCCAACCAGATGCTCGCCGCGGTGGCGCTGGTGCTGGGCACCTGCGTGCTGGTCAAAATGAAGCGCGGCCAGTACGCCTGGGTCACGCTGGTGCCGACCGTGTGGCTGCTGATCTGCACGCTGACCGCCGGCTGGCAGAAGCTGTTCCATGCCGACCCCAAGGTCAGCTTCCTGACCCACGCCGCCAAGTTCAGCGCCGCCATTGCCGAAGGCAAGGTGCTGGCCCCGGCCAAGTCGATGGAGCAGATGCACCGCATCGTCTTCAACGACTACCTGGACGCCGGCCTGTGCGCGCTGTTCATGCTGGTGGTGCTGTCGATCGTGTTCTACGGCTTCAAGACCGCGCTGCAGGCGCGCGCCGCGAAGCGCCCGACCGACAAGGAAACGCCGTTCGAGCCGCTGCCGGGCGCCGCCTCGGCCCAGTCCTGATACCGGAGCCCGCCATGCTGGAACAACTCGGAACGATGGGACGCTACCTGGGGCAGTCGCTCAGGCTGATGGTCGGGCTGCCCGACTACCAGACCTACGTGGCCCATATGGAAAGCACCCACCCCGACCGCGAGCCGATGAGCTACGAGGAATTCTTCCGCGAGCGCCAGGAGGCACGCTACGGCGGCGGGCAGGGCAAGTGCTGCTGAGCACACGCTGAACGCCGTCCTCCTGCGGAGGCCGGCGGCATACAAAGCAGACAGGCGATCACTTGATCGCCTGTCTTTTTATCAAGTGTTGCGTGTTTACCGCGCTTTTGTAATGCACGGATACCGTTTCTGTAGCGGGTTACAGGGCTTTACAGGTAGTTACAGCAAGGGTGCGGCTCCTTCTCTACACTTGCGACACATCATGGCAATTCGAGGAAAAAAGATATGACTCGCCATCCCGTTCGCAATCTGACCATTGCCCTCGCCCTGGCGGCCTGCGCGCTGCCGGCCGTCGCGAGTGACATGAACAACGCCCTGGGCGGCGCACTCGGCGGCGTCGCCGGTGCCGCAGTGGGCGGCGCGCTGGGCGGCAGCACCGGCGCAGTGATCGGTGGTGCAGTGGGCGGCGGCGCCGGTGGCGCAGTAACCTCCAACCGCCGCGAGCGCACCGGTGCCATCATCGGCGGCGCGCTGGGCGGCGGTGCCGGCACCGCGGCTGGCAACGCCATGGGCGGCCGCACCGGCGGCCTGATCGGCGCCGGCCTGGGCGGCGGCGCGGGTGCCGCGCTGGGCGGCAATGTCTCGCGCAGCAACTCGTACGACGATGACCACCGCCGCTATTACAAGAGCAGCTACAAGCGCAAGAAGCACAAGCACCATCGCCACCACTACGACGACTAAGAAGTCGTAGTGGTCAGCAAAACGGGCCGTCATGGCCCGTTTTTCATTTGCGGCGTCTGGCATAATCATTCGCCAGTGCTTGCAAAGCCGCCGGATGCAGAAACAAAGAAGCCCGCAACCGGAACCGGTGCGGGGCTTTTTCTCCAATAAAGGCGGAGAGGCTGCAAGGCGCTCCCCCAAGGACCTGTGGAGACCAGGTTTGAAGCAGGCGGGGCCGCACAAGCGGAGGAAGCGGCCCCGGGATCGCGCTGCCAGAGACCGCCGGGGAGGCAGGCCTGAGGCGGCCAGGCGGCCTTACAGCGGCGCGCGATCGGTAGTGGTGTCGTACTTGCCGCCTTCGGTGTAGGTGTCGAACTTGCCGGTGCGGGCGCCATCGACGTATGGATCGAACTTGCCGGTGCGGGCGCCGTCGGTGTACGGATCGAACTTGGCTACCTTGGCGCCGTCGGTGAACACATCGAACTTGCCGTTCTTGGCAAAGGCCGGTGCGGCCGACAGGGCGGCGGCGAGGGTGGCGACAGCGATCAGGGCGTAGCGGTTGGTTTTCATGATTCAGGCTTTCTCTATTGCATGGATGCCTGAGCCGTCACTTCGACGAAAGACTATGTTGCATTGCGGCATCCGATGGCTAGATATTAGGCATTTCCCTCATATCAATAAATATCAGGATCCACAATGATTAGTTTTGATTCGAACAATAAAATAGGCTGATTACGTAAGAATTCAGCGCAGAACCGGGAGACTGTGTCATGGATCGCCTGCAATCGATGCGTGTGTTTTCCAAGGTGGTGGAACTGGGAAGCTTCGCGCGTGCAGCGCAGCAGCTGGAAATGTCCAACGCAGTGGTGACGCGCTACGTGGCCGACCTGGAGAGCCACCTGGGCACGCGCCTGCTCAACCGCACCACCCGCAGCCTGTCGCTGACCGACGCCGGCGAAACCTACCTGCAGCGCTGCCAGCAGATCCTGGAAGACGTGGAAGAAGCCGAAAGCGTGGTCACGGCGCGCAGCCAGTCGCTGTCAGGCACGCTGCGGCTGGTCACCCCGGTGATGTTCGGCCTGCACCTGCTGCCGGAATTGCTGGCGCGCTTCCAGCAGCTGTATCCGGACGTGGTGTTCGACGTGATCCTGTCGGACCGCAACGTCGATATCGTCGAAGAAGGCCGCGACGTGGCCGTGATGCTGTCCGACCTGGGCCTGGGCTCGCACCTGGTGGCGCGCCCGCTGCTGTCGGCCGAAGTGATCCTGTGCGCATCGCCGGGCTATGTGGCGGCGCACGCGCCGATCCGCCATGCCCACGAACTCAGCCACCACCGCTGCATTGCCATGCGCCTGCCCAGCGCCGAGCACGAATGGACGCTGCTGGGCCCGGAAGGCGAGGTGACCGTGCCGATCCGCCCCGGGCTGCTGTGCAGCAATGCCGAGCTGGCCCACCAGGCGGCGCTGGCCGACATGGGCGTGGCCATGCTGTCGTCCTACCTGGCGCGTCCCAATATCGAATCCGGCAAGCTGGTGCATGTGCTGCCGCAATACCAGCTGCCGCGGCGCGATGTCAGCGTGGTCTACCCGAGCCGCAAGTTCTTGCCGACCAAGGTGCGCGCCTTTATCGACTTCCTGCTCGAAGAAGGGCAGGTACGCGGCAAGGAAGCGCAGCCGGCGCCAGCCGCCAGCCACGGCGCGCAAGCCGTGCGCACCTGAGCGGCTACCTAGGCCGATCCACCCAAAGCAAAACGCCCGGCGATGCCGGGCGTTTTGCCGTGACGCGCTGACGCTTACTCGCCGGCGGCCGCCGCGCGCGACTTCTTGGCCGCGGCGGTCTTGGCGGGGGCCTTCTTGGCTGCCGCCTTCTTGGCCGGTGCCTTGGTGGCCGGAGCCTTGGCGGCTGGCGTCTTGGCCGCGGTCTTCGCTGCCGTCTTGGTTGCCGGCGCCGCCTCGGCCGTGCCATTCGATGCCGCCTTGGCCGTGGTCTTCGCCGCCGTCTTGGCGCCCGCCTTGGGCTCGCGCGCCTCGAACTCGAAGCCGATCTTGCCGTCCGGCTGCTTGACCAGGAAGGCCTTGAAGTTGCGGCCGGTGCGCGACGACTTGAACCCCGTCAGCAGGTCGGTCTTGCCGTCGGTGAGCAGCTTGCCGATCTGCTCGCGGCTGATTTCCTGCTGCAGGATGATCTTGCCGGTGGTGAAGTCGCAGCTCTTGGGGCTGGTCGCGCTGTTCTCGCAGACGTACTTCATGCCGTGCTCGAACACCGAGCCGCCGCACTTCGGACAGGTGCCCACCGGCTCCTGGCCGCTGAAGTCGACCGGCTCGCCGTCGTTGTCGTCGTCGTTCTGGCCGAAGTCGAATTCCATCTTGTAATGGCCTTCGTCGTCCTTGCCCAGCTTGAGGATGGCGGCGAACGGACGGCCCATCTTGCTGCGGAAACCCTGCAGCGGACCGATTTCCTTCTTCAGCAGCAGTTCTTCGACCTCATCGATCTCGAACTGGCGCCCGCCCGGGATCTTGCTGATCGAGAACTCGCACGCGGTGCAGGCAAAGCGGCGGTAGTTCTCCTTGACCTGTCCGCCGCATTGCGGGCACGGCGTGTCCAGCGTGGCGTAGTCGCCCGGGATGGTGTCGCTGTCGTATTCCTTGGCGCGCTTGACGATCTGCTGGGTCATCTGCGCGATCTCAAGCATGAACTCGTCGCGCTTCAGGCGCCCGCGCTCGATCTGCGAGAGCTTGTGTTCCCACTCGCCGGTCAGCTCGGCCTGCGTCAGTTCCTGCACGCCCAGGCCGCGCAGCAGCGTCATCAGCTGGAACGCCTTGGCAGTCGGAATCAGCTCGCGGCCTTCGCGCACCAGGTATTTTTCCGTCAGCAGGCCTTCGATGATGGCCGCGCGCGTCGCCGGCGTGCCCAGGCCCTTGCCGGCCATGGCCTCGCGCAGCGCGTCGTCGTCCACCAGCTTGCCGGCGCCTTCCATCGCCGACAGCAGCGTGGCTTCGTTGTAGCGCGCGGGCGGCTTGGTGGTCAGGCCGACGCTCTCGACCTTGTCGGTCTTGACCTTCTCGTCCTTGGCCACCGGCACCAGGTTGGCGGCATCCTTGTCGCCCTGCGCCTCGCGGCCGTAGATCACCAGCCAGCCCGGGTTGACCAGCACCTTGCCTTCGGTCTTGAAGTGGTGGCCGGCGACTTCCGTGATGCGGGTGGTGACCTGGAACTCGGCCGCCGGGAAGAACACCGCCAGGAAGCGGCGCACTACCAGGTCGTACAGCTTCTGCTCCGGTTCGGACAGGTTCTTTGGCGCCTGCAGCGTCGGGATGATGGCGAAGTGGTCGCTGATCTTGCTGTTGTCGAAGATCTTCTTGTTCGGCCTGACCCAGCCCTGCGCCAGAATCTTCTTGGCGTGCGGCAGGTAGTTGGGCGAGCTGTCGGCCAGCATGTCCATGGTCTGCTTGACCGTGTCCAGGTAGTCCTCGGGCAGCGCGCGCGCATCGGTACGCGGGTAGGTCAGGACCTTGTGCTTTTCATACAGCGCCTGCGCCAGGCCGAGCGTGTTCTTGGCCGAGAAGCCGAAGCGCGAGTTGGCCTCGCGCTGCAGCGTGGTCAGGTCGAACAGCGCCGGCGACTGCTGCGTCGACGGCTTGGATTCCTCGGTGACGGTGCCCGGCTTGTCGCGGCAGGCGGCGACGATGCTCTTGGCCTCGGCCTCGCTCCACAGGCGCGATTCGCGCGCCTCGGGATCGAACTCGCTCTTCTTGAACTTGGGGTCGAACCAGCGGCCTTCATACAGGCCGGCGGCGGCGATGAACTCGGCCCGCACTTCCCAGTAGTCGCGCGGCACGAAGTGCTTGATCTTCTCTTCACGCTCCACCACGATCGACAGCGTCGGCGTCTGCACGCGGCCCACGGTGGTCAGGAAGAAGCCACCGCCCTTGCTGTTGAAGGCGGTCATGGCGCGGGTGCCGTTGATGCCGACCAGCCAGTCGGCCTCGGAGCGGCAGCGCGCGGCGTCGGCCAGCGGCAGCATGTCTTCGTCTTCGCGCAGGCTGGCGAAGCCATCGCGGATCGCCTGCTGCGTCATCGACTGCAGCCACAGCCGGCGCACCGGCTGCTTGGCCTTGGCCTGTTGCGCGATCAGCCGGAAGATCAGTTCGCCTTCGCGTCCCGCGTCACAGGCGTTGATCAGGGCGGTGACGTCCTTGCGCTTGATCAGCCGGTTCAGCACCTTCAGGCGCGACTCGGTCTTGGCGATCGGGCGCAGGTCGAAATGCGGCGGGATCACCGGCAGGTTGGCGAAGCTCCACTTGCCGCGCTTGACCTCGTATTCGTCCGGCGCGGCGATCTCGACCAGGTGGCCGACGGCGGAGGACAGCACGTAGTCGTCGCTTTCGAAATACTCGTCGTGCTTGGTAAACCCCCCGAGGGCACGGGCGATATCCGCCGCGACCGACGGTTTTTCCGCGATGATGAGGGCTTTTGACATGGGAAGGGTCCTTGCGAGCTGCATCCGGCAACCCGCGAATTGCACTACAAACGAAGTAATCAGAACGCCGGGGGGCTATGAGGCGCCAATAATAAGCGCGCTTTCAACGGCGGTGCAAGCAAGCCCCGCCGCCGACCCTGTCGCCGCCTAGGCGGCGCTGCTCCCCCCGGCAAGCAACCAGTCCAGCACCTGCGGCACGTCTTCGGCACTCGCCGGCATCGCCGCACCGCGGCTCAGCATGCGTTCCAGCACCTCGATGTGCGGCAGCAGGGTGCCATAGAACTGGGGCGTGCCGCCCGACGCAGACTGCACCAGCAGCGTCGGGAAATTCTCAATATCGATATCGCCAAGCGCATCCGCGTGCGTCTCGATGTCGATCCAGACGAAGCAATCCTCCGGATGGCGCGAGGCCAGCGCGGTCAGCGCCGCCAGGTAGTCCCGGCACGTGCCGCACCACTGCGCGCACAGGCAGGCCACCAGGCGGCCCTGCGGCCGCGCTGCCAGGCACCCGGCAATGGCGCCTGCGTCACGTTCTGGAAAGTAAACGGTCATGGCATCGGAAACATGAGGCGCCCGCGGCACGCGGGCTGCCGGCGATTGTATCGGTATTGCGCTGCGGCTCACCCAAGCCGCCGAAACACGTTTCCCGGTAGACGCTCGGCGTGCCCGGCCAGTTCCAGTTCCAGCAGGCGCGCCGCGACGGCTTCCGGCGGCTGGCCGCTGCGCTCGCACAGCGCATCCAGCGTAACCGGATCGTAGCCGAGAGCGGCCAGCAGGGGGTCGGCGTGGCCGGCAAAGTCAGAAAGATCTGGTTGCTCCGGTACGGACGCGGGAACGCGCGCGGCAGCGGGGCGGGCAGGTGCCGGCAGCAGGTTGATCTCTTCCAGCACATCCTCCACGCGCTCCACCAGCTTCGCTCCCTGGCGGATCAGCAGGTGGCAGCCGGCTGACAGCGGCGCGTGGATCGAGCCCGGCACCGCAAATACCTCGCGCCCCAGGTCGGCCGCCAGCCGTGCGGTTATCAGCGAGCCCGAGCGCGCCGCGGCCTCCACCACCAGCACCCCGCGTGCCAGGGCGGCGATGATACGGTTGCGGCGCGGGAAGTTGGCGGGCAGGCCCTGCATGCCGAGCGGGAACTCGGTGACGATCGCGCCGCGCGCGGCCACTTCGTGGGCCAGCGCCAGGTTCTCGGCCGGATAGACCCGGTCGGCCCCCGTACCCGTAACAGCGACGGTACCGCCGCAACCCTGCAGCCCGCCGGCATGGGCGGCGGCATCGACGCCCAGCGCCAGCCCCGAGACCACCGCCAGCCCCGACTCGGACAGCGCCCGCCCGAAGGCCTGCGCATCGCGCTTGCCCTGCTCGGTGGCGCCACGCGCGCCGACGATGGCCACCGCAGGACGCGCCAGCAGCGCGGGATCGCCCTTGATATATAGCAGCGGCGGCGGGTCGGGCAGGTCGAACAGGCGGGCAGGGTAGGCGTCGTCGCCAAACGTGACCACGTGGTTGCCGGGCGTGCCGAGCCAGCCGAGGGTGTGTTCGACCAGTGCCGGCAGCCCGGTGCCGGGCCTGGCCAGCACCGCGCGGGCGTGTTTCTTGGGGACGACGGACGACAGCGCTGCCACGCTCTGCGCCAGGATCTGCTGCGGCAACCCGAATGCGGTCAGCAGCAGGCGCACCGTGACCGGGCCGACCCCGGGCGCGCAGGCGAGCTGCAGCCACGCCTTCAGCTCGTCGGGATCGCGCGTGGTGAGCTGCCGGGCAGCGCCGGCATGGCAAAGAGAAGCGGCGGCCGCCAGGGCCGCCTGCGATGTCGCCAAGACCGGCTCAGCGCGGCGAGGTCGCCCGGTCGCCGACCGCGATCACGTTGGAGGCGTCGGTGACCAGCGCATACGACACCCCCGGGAACACGCGGAAGACAAAGGCCAGGCCGTAGCGCTCGTCGGGCAGGCGGATGGCGCGGTTGCTGTCGGTCTTGTCGGCGACGGTCTCGCCAGTGCGCGACAGCGCCAGCACATGCCCGGGCTCCACCCCGGCCTGGCTGCCGAGGTTGAGCACCACCACCTGCTTGGCGCCGCCGAACTCGACCCCGCCATAGACCTTGGCCACGCGGCCGTCGAGTTGCGTATCGGGCGCGTGCGGCACATAGCGCGCCGCTTCGCGCGCGGGCTGCGGCATCAGCAGCGTGCCCACGCCCATTTCCTGCCTGGCCTGCGTGACCTGCATGGTCGAGACCGCATCCGGGCCCTGCGCAGCGCGCGCCAGGCGCACGTTGCCTTCGTATTCGGCCTCGTAGCCGAGCACGGCATTGGAGACGGGGTCGCGCACCGGGGTGACCGGACGGTAGGCCTGCCAGTCGCTGCCTTGCGGCGCGTCGGCGGGGATGCCGCGCGCGTAGCCGGTATCGTCGCGGCCAAGGATGACGCGCGACTCGGACACGGCGACGATGCGTGCCGAGGTGGCCAGCGTATCCTGGTCGACCACCAGCGGGCGGATCAGGAAGGGCTCGATATCGGAAGACGCGATGCTCAGGATGGCGGCGCCGTCGGCGGCGTTGCCGCGTATCTGCGGCGACAGGCGCACCGTGCCGCTGCCGGCGGGCGTGGTCGACAGCCAGGCGCGGCCGTCGCGCTGGATCAGGTACAGGATCTGTCCCGGATAGATCAGGTGCGGGTTGCGGATCTGTTGCCGGTTCATGCCCCATAGCTCAGGCCAGCGCCATGGCTGGCGCAGGAAGCGGCCCGAGATCCCCCACAGCGTGTCACCCGTGCGCACGGTGTACTGCGACGGCGCATTGGCAGCCAGGTCTGAAACGGGGATGCCCTGTTGGGCCGTGCGCTGGGCTTCGGCCTGCTGCGCCGGCGTGACCGTCAGGTCCGCAGCCAGGGCCGGAAGCGCGGCCGCCGCAGTGATGCCGGCGGCACTCAGCAACGCATAGGCAAGCTTAGGGATGAACGCGTGCAGCCTGCGGCCCGACGCCGCCTGGTGTTCTTTGGTAAGATCGCGCATTTTCCTGACCGGCCGGTGGTTTCGGCCGGATTGACCCGGGAGAGCGTGCCTGTTTCGGCGCGCCTTGAATTTTTGTACTTGCGCCCCGATTCTGCATGTAAACACCCGCCGCCGCAACGCGGCCCGGTTGCCGGCAGCAGCCGGCGTTGCGCCTGAGCATCATGGCAAAACTCGATATCCTGACCTACCCCGATCCCCGTCTGCACACCGTTGCCAAACCCGTTGCGGCAGTGGACGACCGCATCCGCCAGCTGGTGAAGGACATGGCTGAAACCATGTACGAAGCGCCCGGCATCGGGCTGGCCGCCACGCAGGTCAACGTGCATGAGCAGGTGGTGGTGATCGACGTCTCGGAAACGCGCGACCAGCTCCAGGTCTTTATCAACCCGGAGATCGTCTGGGCCAGCGACAACCGAAAGGTGTGGGAAGAGGGCTGCCTGTCGGTGCCCGAGGTCTATGACCGCGTCGAGCGCCCCGACCGGGTGCGCGTGCGCGCGCTCAACGAGAAGGGCGAGAGCTTCGAGCTCGAAGCAGACGACCTGCTGGCCGTCTGCATCCAGCATGAGATCGATCACCTGCGCGGCAAGGTCTTTGTCGAATACCTGTCGCCGCTCAAGCTCAACCGCATCAAGAGCAAGCTGCAGAAGCGCGAGCGCACCCGCATGTAAGCGGCGCCCTGCCACAAAGATGTAACAGCCCGCCCGGATTCCCGCCGCCAGCGCGCGGCACCCGCGCGGGGTCTGTTATCTTTATGACTTCCGAAGAACAAAAGAACCGGCCGCGATAGCGGCCGGTCCTGTTTCAGGCCACGGAACCTGCCATGTCCCAAGCCAGACCCCTGCGTGTTGCCTTTGCCGGCACGCCCGAGTTCGCGCGCGTCGCGCTGGAAGCCATCCACGCCGCCGGTTTTCCCATCGTGGCGGTGCTGACGCAGCCTGACCGCCCCGCCGGCCGCGGCCTGCAGCTGCACGCCAGCCCGGTGAAGCAGTTCGCCGCCGCCAGCGGCCTTGGGCCAGTGCTGCAGCCGCGCTCGCTGCGCCGCCAGGGCAAGTACCCGGAAGACGCCGCCGCGGCCATCGACGCGCTCGCCGGCACTGCGCCCGACGTGATGGTGGTGGCCGCCTACGGCCTGATCCTGCCGGCCGAGGTGCTGGCCCTGCCGCGCCTGGGCTGCCTGAATATCCACGGCTCGCTGCTGCCGCGCTGGCGCGGCGCGGCGCCGATCCACCGCGCCATCGAGGCGGGCGATGCCGAGACCGGCATCACGCTGATGCAGATGGACGAAGGCCTGGACACCGGCGACATGCTCACGCGCGCGGCCGTGCCGATCGGCCCGGACGACACCACCGGCACGCTGCACGACACGCTGGCCGCGCTGGGCGCGCGCATGACCGTGGCAGCGCTGCAGGAGCTCGCCGCCGGCCGCGCGCTGGCCGCCACGCCGCAGCCGGCCGAAGGCGTCACCTACGCCGAGAAGATCGCCAAGGACGAGGCCCCGCTGGACCTGCGCCGCCCGGCCGCGGCGCTGGCCAACCAGGTGCGCGCGTTCAACCCCTTCCCGGGCGCGACGGTGCAGGTCGGCGATACCGTGATCAAGTGCTGGCAGGCCGTGCCGCTGGCCGCCGCCAGCAGCCTGCCGCATCCGCCCGGCACAGTGCTGGCGGCCGACGCCGCCGGCGTCCTCATCGCCTGCGGCGAGGGCAGCGCACTGCAGGTCACCGAGCTGCAGAAGCCGGGCGGGCGCCGCCAGCCGGCGCAGCAGTTCCTGCAGGCCCTGCCGCTGCCGCCGGGCACGCGCTGCGCGGTACCCGGCAACGGCGCCGCGCAGGCATGATCGGACGGGCCTTGGCCGCACATGGCGGCATAAGTGCCGGCGGCACCGCCCCGGCCGGCGCAAGCGGCCACGGCTCCCCCCTGAAACCGTTGAACAGCCGTTGAATTTTCGGGTATCGCCCCCTATCTAACGGTCATCGCGTCCGCTTTCCCCCGGGACGCGGCTCACGATTACACGGAGATCACCGCAATGTTCAACTGGGTCAAGACCTTCATGCTGATGGCGGCCATCACGGCGCTGTTCATCGTCATCGGCGGCATGATCGGCGGGCGCAGCGGCATGATGATGGCGCTGCTGCTTGCGCTGGGCATGAACTTCTTCTCCTACTGGTTCTCGGACAAGATGGTCCTGCGCATGTACAACGCGCAGGAAGTCGACGCCGGCAGCGCGCCGCAGTTCTACGGCATGGTGCAGGACCTGGCGCAGCGCGCCGGCCTGCCGATGCCGCGCGTGTACCTGATCAACGAAGACGCGCCCAACGCCTTTGCCACCGGCCGCAACCCGGAGCACGCCGCGGTGGCGGCCACCACCGGCATCCTGCGGGTGCTGTCCGAGCGCGAACTGCGCGGCGTGATGGCGCATGAGCTGGCGCACGTGCGCCACCGCGACATCCTGACTTCGACCATCGCCGCCACCATGGCCGGTGCGATCTCGGCGCTGGCCAACATGGCGATGTTCTTCGGCGGCCGCGACGAGAACGGCAACCGCAGCAACCCGATCGCCAGCATTGCCGTGGCAATCCTGGCCCCGCTGGCGGCATCGCTGATCCAGATGGCAATCTCGCGCGCACGTGAATTCGAAGCCGACCGCGGCGGCGCCGAGATCAGCGGCGACCCGCAGGCACTGGCCAGCGCACTGGACAAGATCCACCGCTACGCCCAGGGCATCCCGTTCCAGGCGGCCGAAGAACACCCGGCCACGGCGCAGATGATGATCATGAACCCGCTCTCGGGCGGCGCCATCGCCAATTTGTTCTCGACCCACCCGGCCACCGAGGAGCGCATCGCGCGCCTGATGCAGATGGCCCAGACCGGCACCTATCCCGCCTGAGCGGCCGGAAATCCGGGGCAGGGCCCCCGCACAGGGTAAACTGCCCGCTGTTCCGCATGGACCGGCGGGCTTTTTTTGTGCCCGCGCCGGCCTGCTTCCCGATTCCAACGCCTGACCCGCCGCCTGACCGATATGCGCCTGCCTCCCGATTCGCTTGCCTTCCAGATGCTTGGCGCCGCCGCCGCGGTGCGCGCCGTCAGCGAAGGCACAGCCTTGCCCCAGGCGATCGAGGACGCCGCCGCGCAGCTGCGGCTGGACCGCGTGCAGGATGCCGCCACGCGCGGCGCGCTGCAGGACATCGCCTATCGCACCATGCGCCAGTTCGGTACGGCACGCGCACTGGTGACAAAGCTGGTCACGCGCCCGCCGGGCGCGCAGGTCGATTCGCTGCTGGCGGTGGCGCTGGCGCTGCTGCTGGAACACGCACCGGGCCCGCGCGACAAGCAGGACGGCGCGGACGCCGGCCGCCCGGGCTACAGCACCTTCACCGTGGTCGACCAGGCGGTCAGCGCCGCCGCCTCCGAACCCAAGACTGCGCATGCGCGCGGCCTGGTCAACGCGGTGCTGCGCCGTTTCCTGCGCGAACGCAAGGCGCTGCTGGCCGAGGTCAACCGCGACGAGCAGGCGCGCTGGAACCTGCCGCCGTGGTGGCTGCGCATGCTGCGCGAGGCCTACCCGGACCAGTGGATGGCCCTGGCCGCCAGCGCCAACGTGCGCCCGCCGATGACGGTGCGCGTCAACACCGCGCGCGTGTCCGTGCAGCAGTACCAGACCGATCTTGCCAACGCCGGCCTGGCCGGCCACGTGGTTGGCCCGCAGGCCGTGCGCCTGGTGCGCGCGGTGCCGGTGACGCAGTTGCCGGGCTTTGCCGAAGGCGTGGTCTCGGTGCAGGATGCCGGCGCGCAGCTGGCTGCGCCGCTGCTCGAGGTGGCCGACGGCATGCGCGTGCTGGATGCCTGCGCGGCGCCCGGCGGCAAGACCGGGCACCTGCTGGAACTGGCCGATATTGAAGTCACCGCGGTGGAAAGCGACCCGCAGCGCACCACCCGCATCGCCGAGAACCTGGCGCGCCTGGGCAAGCAAGCCAGGATCGTGGTCGGCGATGCCAGCCGGCCCGCCGACTGGTGGGACGGCCAGCCCTTTGACCGCATCCTGGCTGACGTGCCGTGCTCGGCTTCGGGCATTGTGCGGCGCCATCCCGATATCCGCTGGCTGCGCCGCGAGACCGATATTGCCAAGCTCATCACCGAGCAGCGCCGCATCGTCTCGCAACTGTGGCCGCTGCTCAAACCGGGCGGCATCCTGGTCTATGTCACCTGTTCAATTTTCCCAACGGAAGGCGAGGAGCAGGCGCGCTGGTTTGGTGCGCAGCTGGCAGATGCGATACGATTGCAGGCGCCGGGGCAGCTGCTGCCCGGCACCCATGCCACGCAAGCCGCCGGCGCCAATGGCGAAAAGGACGCCACTGCCGGCACCAGCCTGCCGTCGGATCACGATGGCTTCTTCTACGCCCGCTTCCAGAAACGCGCCTGATCTGATCCGATGCTGAGCACGCCGCGCCTGTCAGACTTCCGCGTCATGGTGGACACGAACGTGGACACTGCCGCGGACTGGGCGTGCCTGCATCTGCGCCCCGGCGGCGCGGGCAGGCGTGGCCTGCTGGCGCGGTGGTGGCTGGCACTGGTGCTGGCGCTCGCCTCGCTACTGTGGCTGCCGCCCGTCGCGCGCGCGCAGGTCATCGAGGCCACCGAGGCGCGCATCGAATTCCAGGACGGCGGCTTCGAGCTTGCCGCCAGCTTCGACTTCGACCTGCCGCCCGCGCTGGAAGACGCATTGCACAAGGGCATCTCCCTCTATTTCGCGGTCGACTTCCAGCTCTCGCGCTCGCGCTGGTACTGGTTCGACGACAAGCCGGTCAACACCACCCGCAGCGTGCGCCTGTCGTACCAGCCGCTGACGCGCCAGTACCGTGTCTCCACCGGCGGCCTGCAGCTGCCGTTCACGCGCCTGAAGGGCGCGCTGCAGTTCATCCAGCGCGTGCGCGGCTGGCGCGTGTTCGAGCGCAATGTGGTCAAGCCGGGCGAGACCTACCACGCGGAAGTGCGCATGCGGCTGGACCTGTCGCAACTGCCCAAGCCGTTCCAGATCAACGCCGTCAACACGCGTGAATGGAACCTGGCCTCCGACTGGCGGCGCTTCGCCTATACGGTGCCGACGGACCTGAACGCAGCGCCGCCGCCGCCGCCGCCCGCAGCGCCGCCGCCCGCGCCGGCCCCAGGCCCCGCATCGCCGGCGCTGCCGGCCTCGCCCGCCGTACCCGCGCCTGCGTCGGCGCCTGCTGCTGCCATTGACTCACGCGGCCTGACCATGCAGACGGTGTCCTACGGACTGTCGCCCGCACTGCTGCTGCAGCCCGCCTCGAGCCAGCCATGAACAACTCGCTGTGGGACAGCCGGTTCCGGCGCGTGCTGTACCGCGTCGTGGCCGGGATCATCGTCTTCCTGGCACTGGTGCTGGTGGGCCTGCTGGCCGGCGCATCGGCCAACACCGAATTCTTCGATCGCTATTTCACGCTGCTGTTCAAGGTGAACCTGGTGATCGGCGCCCTGCTGGTGCTGATCGTGGGTGCGCTGGCGCTGACGCTGTGGCTGCGCTATCGCCGCGGCAAGTTCGGCACGCGGCTGATGACCAAGCTCGCCGTGTTCTTCGGCGTGGTGGGCGTGCTGCCCGGCGTGCTGATCTACCTGGTATCGCTGCAGTTCGTCTCGCGCAGCATCGAGTCCTGGTTCGACGTGCGCGTGGAAACCGCGCTCGAGGCCGGCCTGAACCTGGGCCGCTCCACCATCGACAGCTCGCTCGCCGACCTGCAGGTCAAGGCACGCCTGATGGCCGAGCAGCTCGCCGGCGCCTCCGGCGTGGCCACTTCGCTGCAGCTGAACCGGCTGCGCGAGCAGTATGGCGTCCAGGAAGCCGCCATCTTCACCGGCAGCGGCCGCGTGCTGGCCACGGCGTCCAGCAACTACGCGTCGCTGGTGCCGGACCTGCCTTCGGGCGTGCTGGCCGAACAGGCGCGGCTGGCCGGCGGCTACGCGGCGGTGGAGGGCGGCACCGACCCGTCGGGCGACGGCAGCCCGAGCCCCGAACGCGTCGACAGCAGCCACCTGTACCGGCTGCGCGTGATCATTCCGCTGGGCGCCAGTCCAACCGCGGCACAGGATGACGCCGCAGGCGGCAGCGCCCCGCGCGCGCTGGCCAAGCCGCCGCGCTGGGCCGGCTCCGGCCTGTCCGTGGAGCGCCGCCCGGAGGAATCGCCGTCGAGCGGCTTCGGCCTGGTCGGCGAGACCGTGCGCGAGGAACGCTACCTGCAGGTGCTGCACCCCGTGCCGGCGGTGCTCGCGCGCAATGCCGACGAGGTCCAGCGCGCGTACCAGGAATACCAGGAGAAAGCGCTGGGCCGCACCGGCCTGCGCAAGATGTATATCGGCACGCTGACGCTGACGCTGTTCCTGGCCGTGTTCATCGCGGTGATGCTGGCGCTGCTGCTGGGCGGGCAATTGGCGCGGCCGCTGCTGATGCTGCTGCAGGGGACCAAGGAAGTGGCCGAGGGCGACCTCTCGCCCAAGCGCGAACTGAAAAGCCGCGACGAGCTCGGCATGCTCACGCAGCAGTTCAACCAGATGACGCGACAGCTGGCCGAGGCGCGGCTGGCGGTGGAAGAGAACCGCACCGCGCTCGAGCAATCGAAGGCCTACCTGGAAAGCGTGCTGCAGAACCTGACCGCCGGCGTGCTGGTGTTCGACCGCCGCTTTGTGCTGATTACCGCCAATCCGGGCGCGGAGCGCATCTTCCGCCAGCCGTTCGGCGCGGTGCTGGGCCTGCCGGTTGAGCAGATCCCTGGCATGGGGCCGTTCGGCGAGATCGTGCGCCAGGCCTTCTCGGACCAGAACACCAGCGAGGTGCTGGGCGGCGCCGAGCACTGGCAGAAGCAGATCGAGCTGCCGCAGGGCGAGGAACAGCCGCTTACGCTGCTGGTGCGCGGCGCACGCCTGCCCGGCGGCGAGCGCGATGAGCCCGGCTACGTGATCGTCTTCGACGATATCTCCGATGTGATTTCCGCTCAACGCTCGGTGGCCTGGGGCGAGGTGGCACGGCGCCTTGCGCACGAGATCAAGAACCCGCTGACGCCGATCCAGCTCTCGGCCGAGCGCCTGCAGATGAAGCTCTCGCCCAAGCTCGAAGGCACCGACGCCGATGTGCTCAAGCGTGGCGCGGCCACCATCGTCAACCAGGTGGCCGCGATGAAGCGCATGGTCGATGACTTCCGCGACTACGCGCGCACACCGCCCGCGGTGCTGCAGTCGCTGCAGCTCAACAGCCTGGTGGCGGAAGTGCTGCACCTGTATGGCATCGATGATCCCGCGGTGCACGAGCATCCGGTGATTCATCCGACGCTGGGCACCGCGCTGCCCGAGATCAAGGGCGATCCGACGCAGTTGCGCCAGGTCATCCACAACCTGCTGCAGAACGCACAGGATGCCGCCACCGAGAACGTCGCGGCCGGTAGGGCGGCGCCCCATATCACTCTGAACACCGAGACTGTAGAATACAAAGATTCTGCCGGCGAAAACCGGCAGGCCGTCAAGCTCACCATTGCGGACAATGGTCCCGGTTTTGCGCCACGAATCCTGAGCCGTGCGTTCGAGCCCTACGTGACCACGAAAGCCAAGGGCACGGGCCTGGGGCTCGCGATGGTAAAGAAGATCATTGACGAACACGGCGCGCGAATCGAGATGCGCAATCGCATGGAAGGTGCGGAGATCGTCGGTGCACAGATCTCGATCCTGTTCGTTAAACTGACATAGTCAACAATGGCGTCCGGTCCCGGAACGCTGCGGTGGGGTTAAGAGGGGAAGTATGGCAACGATCCTCGTAGTCGATGACGAAATGGGAATCCGGGAGCTGCTCTCGGAGATCCTCAGCGACGAAGGCCACGTGGTTGAACTCGCGGAGAACGCGCTGCAAGCGCGCGAATACCGCGCGGCGGGTACGCCCGACCTCGTGCTGCTCGATATCTGGATGCCCGATACCGATGGCGTGACCCTGCTCAAGGAATGGTCCGCGCAGGGACAGCTGACGATGCCCGTCATCATGATGTCGGGCCACGCCACCATCGACACGGCGGTCGAGGCGACCAAGATCGGCGCGCTCAATTTCCTTGAGAAGCCGATCGCACTGCAGAAGCTGCTGTCCGCGGTCGAGCAGGGCCTGGCCCGCGGCATCGAACGCCCGCGCAGCAGCTCGGCCACCACCACTGCCCCCGCCACGGTCCCGTCTGCCGAACCCGGTTCGTCAGACATCGTGCCCGAGGCCACTGCCGAGGCCGCCCCCAACGGCAGCCCCGCGCGCGTGCCCGAGGCCGAGATGCAGTTCTCCTTCGACATGCCGCTGCGCGAAGCGCGCGACCTGTTCGAGCGCGCCTACTTCGAATACCACCTGCTGCGCGAACACGGCAGCATGACCCGCGTGGCCGAGAAGACCGGGCTGGAGCGCACCCACCTGTACCGCAAGCTCAAGCAGCTCGGCGTCGAACTGGGCCGCAACAAGCCCGAGCCGGCCGAGCAATGAGGCTGTGACGCACATGACGCTTGACTGACCAAAAAAGTCCAGTTATAGTTTCGCTTCTTTGGCCCGGTAGCTCAGTCGGTAGAGCAGAGGATTGAAAATCCTTGTGTCGGCGGTTCGATTCCGTCCCAGGCCACCAGAACAAGAAAAGCCCGGCTCCCGCAAGAGCCGGGCTTTTTGCTTTGTGGCATCGCATAGGCAGATTTGTGTACAGGCAGCGCTGGGCCCTGTGAACCGGCGTTGGTAACCCGCCGCGAGGTACTGAACCATGTCGACGAAACGCAAAATCCATATCCCATCTGATGCCGAGGACAAGGCGCTGACGCTTGCCGCGCGCGCGGACGCGGACAACCCCCCGCTCACCGCCCGGGAACTGGCCCGCATGCGGCCGGCGCGGGAAATCCTGCCGAGACTGGTAGGGGATAAGATGGCCCTGGTCATGCTGCAGCCCCGCTGCCGGCGTGCTTGACCAACGCGCAACAGCCAACCCAGAAGTAAATATCTTCTACTTGGCAGCCGATATATGTATCTCTACGATGGCCTGACGCGCTGCCGCCCGGCGGCGCGGACCGAGCCGGCCAAGCCGCACCCATAACGCGGACAGCCGGTCCAGGGCTTACTTTCTTACCGGGGGGTCTGATGGATACGTTGATCGGGACAGACAACCGCTGGCCGCCGCAGACTGCGGGCGAAGAGCGCGGATTGTGGAAGAGCACCATGGCCGCGGCCAGCCACGCGCTGGGGGCGGCGGGGCGGGTGCAGCAGGCGGTCTCGCAGACGCTGAAGCTGCAGCACAAGATCCGCGCGCTGCGCGACGAGCTGCACCAGATGGAGGCCGAGCGCGACGTCTACCGCGAGCTGCATGCGCGCACGGTCGAGGAGCTGCACCAGGCGATCGACCGCAGCCCGGCAGAGATCCGGCGGCTGCGTGCGGAGACCGAGGCCATGCAGGTGCGCCACCGCGCCTACAAGCTGCTGGTGCAGCACTACATGCGCCTGGGCACGCCGATCGATCCCGGGGTCTTTGCCGAGCAGCGCAGCCGTGTGCAGCAGCACATCCTGTTCCAGCGCCGCAAGGGCATTCCGGTGGCACAGATCCGCGTCGAGGACATCGCGTTCCTGCTGCGCTGAGGCGCGCTGCAGCCGTCAAGCCATGCGCTTTGCCGCGATGGGCCAGGCTGCACTAACATGGCGGCAGCGATGCATCCCGCACTCGCATCCGACACTGCCAGGCCACCATGTTCGACATCCAGAACTACACCAGCTTCGTGCTCGCCATCCTGGTGTTCCAGCTGATCCCCGGCCCGGGCACGATCGCCATTCTCAACGCCACCGCGCGCAATGGCATGGCGGCCGGCATGGGCGCGGTCTGCGGCACGCTGCTGGGCGACCTTGTGTACATGCTCGCCGCGGTGGCGGGGCTGGCGGCGGTGATGCAGGCCAATCCGCTGCTGTTCCACGGCTTGCAATGGTTCGGTGCCGCGTACCTGTGCTGGATGGGGGTGCAGCTGCTGCGTACACGCTTTGCCGCGGACGCCGGCGTGCCCGAGCCGCGCAAGTCCACGCGCGTATACCTGCGCCAGGGCTTCACGGTGAGCCTGACCAACCCCAAGGTGGTGCTGTTCTTTGTCGCGTTCTTCCCGCTGTTCCTGCGCCCGGATGCGTCGCCGGCCACGCTGGCGGCGATGATGGCCCACGTCACGGTGCTCAGCCTTGCCTACCAGGCGGCGCTGGTGCTGGCGGGCAACGCGGTGGCCAGCCGGCTGCGGGCGCTGCCGTTCGCGCGCACGCTGGCAACGCGACTGGCCGGGATCGCGCTGGTCGGCTTCGGCCTGCGGCTGGCGGCCAGCAACCGGTAACGGCCCGCGGCCAGCGCCGCGATTCGATACCGCGCGTCTGCACACAACAAAGCGGCCACGCATTGACGCGCTCCGTGCACGAACGGAACACTGTCGCGTCCGCGCTCACCGCATGTGCGCGGGCTTGCTACTGAACCGCCACCGTTCGAGGCGTCGTCTCAGGCGACGTTGTCCATCTTGCCGCTGCACGTTTTCCTTACTGCCTTTGCCGCGATCTCGCGGTCGCTCTCGTATCCCGTTCGTTGCTCCGCTTTATCGCTGCCGCGCGCCGTCAACGGAGCGCAGCGATGAGTACGCTCGTACGCCGCCTGGTGGCCGAAGGCCTGGGCACGGCCCTGCTGGTGGCGATCGTGGTGGGCTCCGGCATCCGTGCCGAGCGCCTCGCCGCAGGCGACACCGCGCTGGCGCTGCTGGCCAATTCGCTGGCCACCGGGGCTGGGCTGGTGGCGCTGCTGGTGTCGCTGGGCCCGGTGTCGGGCGGCCATTTCAATCCGGTGGTGAGCCTGTCGGCGCTGCTGCAGGGCACGCTGCCGCCGCGCGATGCGCTGCGCTATGTGCTGGTGCAGGTGGCGGGCGGAGTCTGCGGCGTGCTGGCCGCCCATGCGATGTTCGGCGAGCCGGCGCTGGCCTGGTCGGCCCAGAGCCGCACCGGCGCGGCGATGTGGTGGAGCGAGTGCGTGGCCACCTTCGGCCTGGTCGGCGTGGGCATCGGCACGCTGCGCAGCCGGCCGCAGCTGGTGCCGTTCGTGGTGGCAGGCTATATCACCGCGGGCTACTGGTTCACGTCGTCGACCTCGTTTGCCAACCCGGCGCTGACCATCGCCTGCGCGCTGACCGATACCTTCACCGGGATCCGGCCGCAGGACGTGCCGGGCTTCGTGCTGGCCCAGATCGGCGGCGGGCTGGCTGCCACGCTGCTGTTCCACTGGCTGTGCCGCAAACCCGCTGCGGCCGCCACGGCGCAGGCCGACTGGCGCGCTGCGCCCGCCAGCGCCCCTACCAGCGCCGATTGAGCTGCACGCCGAAGATCGAGCCGCTCGCCTGCGAGGCCCACGCGTCGGCCGGCGCGGTGTAGCCGATGCCGTCGACGTCGCTGGCACGGCTATAGGTGTAGAAGGCGCGCAGGTTGGCATTGCCGGCCGACTTGCCCAGCGTCAGCGTGGGCGCCACGGTCAGCGCGGTGCGCTGGCCGCTGACGCCGAAGCCGGACGAGATCTGGTCGTGCGAGACCTCGAAGTTCAGGCGGAACTGGTTGCTGGCCACGTAAGCAGGACGCAAGCGCGTGGTGGTCCACTGCAGCGTGCCGACCGGCGACCGGTCGAACTGCAGGCTTTGCTCCACCGCGCCGCTCAGCCCTGAACGGCCCCTCCATTCCATCGATTCCGCCACGCGCGTGCGCGACAGCGCCGGTCCCATGCCGGTGTAGCCGGTCATGGCGTTGCGCGATCCCGATCCGAACTGCACCCCGAACCGGTTGGTGCCGTACAGCACGCCTTTCTGCTCATGCAACGCAGACGCCCACCATGCACCGCCGGGGTCCTGCACCAGCGGCTGCGCCTCCACCCGCGTGAAGCCGAGCTGGATCGAACCCTGTTCGTTGGTGTTGATGGGCGCGGTGCGCAGCGAGTGGTAGCTGGGCAGGTTCTGGCCGTTCTGGTCGGCGCGCGCGGTGTACTGGTAGCTCAGGCCGATATCGCCGATCACCTTGGCGTTGTCGATGCCGAAGCGCATCGCCGTGGAATTGGGCGGCAGCAGGCCGGACGACAGCAGGAACGGCGCATTGTCGCGCCGGCCGGCCCACATGGTGGCGCCGTCCAGCACCGCCAGGCCGCTGACGGCGGTATAGAACTGCGGCACCAGGGCGTAGGGATCGATCGCCGCGGGGCGGCCATTGACTGTGGTGGCGTCGGTGCCGCGCGCCTGCGCGATCAGCATCACCTGCGCGCCGCCATCCAGGTCCAGCACCGATTCGCGGATCTTGACCTCGCCGGCGCTGCGGCAGGCCAGGCCGTTGCCGATGCCGGTGGAAAGCGCACCGCCGGGGCAGGCGCGCATGGTGGCCGGGCGTTCCTCGGCCGCGGCGCGGCCGCTGTAGCCGAGGCGCCACACGGAATCCCCGGCGGGGTCGTCGGCGGGCAGCTGCGAGTGCAGTACCGGCGGGGCGTCCGGCGGTATGCCACCGGTGGTGCTGTCCGCCGGCTCGGCGGGCGCCTCGGCCTGGAACTGGCCGAGCCGGGGCGGGAACAGCACCAGTGGCGGCGGCGGCTGGGGTGGCGGTTCAGGCGGTCCGACGAAGCTCGGGTCGGCAGCGGAGCTGGTGCCGGCCAGGGTTGCCGGCGCGCTGCCGTCAGGCTGCACGCCGGGCTGGGCAGCCGGCTCGCCCGTGGTACCTGGCGCCGGTGCCGCTGGCACGGTCACGCTGGCCGCGGGTGCCGCTTCGCCGGCGATCAGCGCCGCCAGTGGATCCTCCGTGCTTGCCGTGGCCGGCGTGGCAGGCTCGGCGGCTTGCGCCGAACCAGCGGTCACCACCGGCGGCACCGCCGGACGCGGTTCGATGCGGGGCGGCGGGGTGATCGCGCTGGTCGTCGCATCCCCGGTCTGCGCGCACGCGACCAGGCCCCACGCGGCCAGCACGGCAAAACCGAGGCGGCGCAGGGGCAGGCCACCGCGTCCGGCAGGGCCGGGACAAAGCGGGATGGCGGGAATCCGACGAGAGACTGGCGGCAATTCGGACAGCAATTCAGTCAAGCAACATCGATGGCCGGAGCAGGCAAGGGCTCCGGAGGCGGGACTGTTTTTTATCAGCCGACCCATTTGACCGCAAGCCGGGTTACAAAATCCATCACACTGTGCGCCGTCTCACAATGCGAAAAACCCCCGGATATGTCGCGATTGACTAGCGAAAACCCGCACTTGCGCGATACCCCGTGGCGAAAGAGCCACCGCTATAATCGGCTGGCTTGTCTTTCGGGTAAGACAGCCCTTTGCCGTGGCCCGCGTCCGGCGCCAGGCATGCTGGGCACGCCGCCGTGCCCGTTCGCAACAGGCACAGCGTTGCGCAAGCCGCTGTACCCCGGCGGCTGGTGCGTCACGGTCCGGCGCGCGGCATCATGCAAGCCGCGAGCCTGCATCCGAATCAATATCTATAAGAGGAGAAGTGGAGATGGAACGTCGTTCCTTTCTGTTGAAAGCGTCGGCCGTGGCCGCCACCGGGGCACTGGCCGCGTGCGGCAAGGGTGAAGAGAAGGCTGCACCTGCCGCCGCCAGCGGGCCGGCAGCGCCGGCCGTGGTCGGCAGCAACCCGGCCGTGGAATGGCGCCTGGCCTCGAGCTTCCCCAAGTCGCTCGACACCATCTTCGGCGGTTCCGAACTGCTGTCGGCCCGCGTAAAGGAACTGACCGACGGCAAGTTCAACATCAAGGTCTTTGCCGCCGGTGAAATCGTGCCGGGCCTGCAGGTGCTGGACGCGGTGCAGAACAACACCGTGCAGATAGGCCACACCGCCGGCTACTACTACTTCGGCAAGAACCCGACGCTGTGCTTTGACACCACGGTGCCGTTCGGCCTGACCGCACGCCAGCAGAACGCCTGGATGATGCAGGGCAACGGCATGAAGCTGATGCGCGAGTTCTTCAAGGAATACAACGTCGTCAATTTCCTGGGCGGCAACACCAATGCACAGATGGGCGGCTGGTTCCGCAAGGAAATCAAGACCGTGGCCGACCTGCAGGGCCTGAAGTACCGCATCGCCGGCTTTGCCGGCGTGGTGCTGTCGCGCCTGGGCGTGGTGCCGCAGCAGATCGCCGGCGGCGACATCTACCCTGCGCTGGAAAAGGGCACCATCGATGCAGCCGAGTGGGTGGGCCCGTACGATGACGAGAAGCTGGGCTTCTACAAGGTGGCGCCGTACTACTACTACCCGGGCTGGTGGGAAGGCAGCGCGCAGCTGTCGTTCTACGCCTCGGCCACCGAGTACGAGAAGCTGCCGGCGCTGTACAAGCGCGCGCTGGAAACCGCCACCATCGAGGCGCACACCAACATGATGGCCAAGTACGACACGGTCAACCCGCAGGCGCTGGCCCGCCTGCTGGAAAACGGCGTCAAGCTGCGCCCGTTCTCCAAGGAGATCATGGAGGCCTGCTTCAAGGCGACCCAGGAATCCTACGCCGACGAAACCGCCAAGAACCCGTCGTTCAAGAAGATCTACGACGACTGGCGCGTGTTCCGCAACAACCAGGCCGCCTGGTTCAACGTGGCCGAGCAGGGCTTCGCGCAGTTCAGCTTCGCGCGCAAGCTGTAAGCGGGACACTGCCCCGGGCCGCACGGGGCTTGCCGCAAACCCCATGTTCCCTCGGGAGCATGGGGTTTTTTGTTGGCCACGGCAGGCGGGCGCCCGCCGGGCGGGGATCGCGCGGCGCCGGTAGAATCGCCGGCATCTACCGGAAATCCCTATGCAACTCGGCATTCTCTACGCCCTCCTGGCCTACATCATCTGGGGGCTGCTCCCGCTCTATATCAAATCGCTGCCCGGCATTGCGCCGCTGGAGATCCTGCTGCACCGGATGGTGTGGTCGCTGGTATTCCTCGGCCTGATCCTGACCTGG
This sequence comes from Cupriavidus sp. GA3-3, assembly GCF_000389805.1. NCBI lineage: Bacteria > Pseudomonadati > Pseudomonadota > Betaproteobacteria > Burkholderiales > Burkholderiaceae > Cupriavidus > Cupriavidus sp. GA3-3. The sequence goes on along the minus strand of NZ_KB944501.1, from coordinate 65,388 downwards.
CGGCACCAGTGGGCGTGGCTCGGCCGGGTGCTCAGGGACCGGCGCCTGCTGCTGTCGTTCGGCGCCAGCGCGGCGCTGCTGTGCGCCAACTGGTTCCTCTACATCTGGGCGGTGTCGGCCAACCGCGTGGTCGATGCCAGCCTGGGCTACTTCATCAACCCGCTGTTCAGCGTGCTGCTGGGCGTGGTCTTCCTGCACGAGCGGCTGCGCCTGGTGCAATGGCTGTCGATCGCGGTAGCCGCGGCCGGTGTGGCCTGGCTGACGGTGGCGGCAGGCCAGCTGCCGTGGATCGCGCTGGGGCTGGCGGCCAGCTTCGGCGGCTATGGCCTGCTGCGCAAGACCGGCGCGCTGGGTGCGCTGGAAGGGCTGTCGCTGGAGACGCTGCTGCTGTTCCCGCTGGCCGCGGCGGCACTGGCCTGGCTGTTCGCGACCGGCCAGGACAGCTTCACCCACGCAGCGCCGGGTACGCAGTGGCTGCTGCTGCTGGCCGGGCCGGTGACGGCGGTGCCGCTGCTGTTCTTTGCGGCCGGCGCGCGGCGCATTCCGCTGTCGTTGCTGGGCCTGCTGCAGTACACCGGGCCGACGCTGCAGCTGCTGCTGGGCGTGTGGCTGTGGAACGAGCCGTTCCCGGCGCAGAAGCAGGTCGGCTACGCGCTGATCTGGCTATCGCTGGCCTTGTATGCAGCCGAGGGGCTATGGATGAATACGCGGCAGAAGCCCGCTATCATCCAGTCGATCAATGAAACTAACTAAAAATCAACTCATTTCATTTGTCACACGCATAACTGATACGGTGCCTGGCCACCATGTCTGCCCCGCCTGATGCCACCCCCGCAGTCCAGCGCAAGATCATCCATTGCGACTGCGACTGTTTCTACGCCTCGGTCGAGATGCGCGACGACCCCTCGCTGCGCGGCCGCCCGATGGCCGTGGGCGGCTCGCCCGACCGGCGCGGGGTGATTGCCACCTGCAACTATGAAGCGCGCGCCTTTGGCGTGCGTTCGGCGATGCCGTCGGCGCAGGCGCTCAAGCGTTGCCCGGACCTGCTGATCGTGCGCCCGGCGATGGACAAGTACCGCGAGGTCTCGCGCCGGATCTTCGCGATCTATCGCGAATACACCACGCTGGTCGAACCGCTGTCGCTGGACGAAGCCTACCTGGACGTGAGCCTTTGCACCCGCCACGCCGGCAGCGCCACCCGCATCGCCGAGGAAATCCGCCAGCGTGTGCGCGATGAAGTGGGCGTGACGGTATCGGCCGGGGTGGGGCCGAGCAAGTTCGTGGCCAAGATCGCCAGCGACTGGAACAAGCCCGACGGGCTGTTCGTGGTCAAGCCGGCGGCGGTCGATGGCTTTGTCGCCGCGCTGCCGGTGGAACGCATCCACGGCGTAGGCAAGGTCACCGCGGCCAAGCTGCGGCGCCTGGGTGCCGGGACCTGCGGCGACCTGCGGCCGTGGTCGCCGGACCGGCTGCACCGCGAGTTCGGCGTCTTCGGGGCGCGGCTCTACAAGCTGTGCCGCGGGGTCGACGAGCGCGAGGTCACGCCCGAGCGCGAGCGCAAGTCGATCAGCGTGGAAGAGACCTATGCCGACGACCTGCCCGACCTGCAGGCCTGCATGGCCGAGCTGGAACCGCTCATCGCCATGCTGGAAGCCCGCATTGAGCGGGCTCAGGCACACGACACCATCGACAAGCTGACCGTGAAGCTGCGCTTCTCTGACTTCCGCCAGACCACGGTGGAATGCCGCGGCCACGCGCCGGACCGCACCGTCTACGCGCGCCTGCTGGCCGAGGGCCATGCGCGCCGGGGCTTGCCAGTGCGGCTGCTGGGGGTGGGGGTAGGGACCAGCGACCGGGATACGTCGCAGCTGGAACTGTTCGACTGAGCGCAGGATTATTCTAGCGAATAATCAACACCCCTTAAATCATGGTGCATTGATAAATCGCATCAATAGCCAAGCTATTGCAGGTCGTTGCGCATCACCAGCAGCCACGGCATATGCGAATTGGTGACGCCGTCGAGCCGGCCCGAATCGCCCAGCTCGATCTCCTCCATCGACACCGACTGCTGGACATTGCCGCCGATGGCACGCACCACGCGCGTGGCCGGATCCACGCCGACCACGATGTCGCAGTGCATAGGGGTGGTGCCGAAGCCGATTTCGGCGATGTCCTCCAGATAGCGGTCGCGTCCGCGCCCGGCGCAGATGATGTCGCCGGGCCGGGGCATGGCGGGGACGGGCTCGATATGGAAGGCTGGCCTGGGCAGGATGCCGTCGCGGGCATCGACCACGTACATCGAGTGCGACTGCCCGGTCAGGAACTGGCGCTCGTCCAGCCCCGCCTTGCGCAGCACCCATGAGATAAACACCGCCGACCAGGCCCAGGATCCCTGCGTCACCTGCCGGCAGCCGGGCGCTTCGCCGACGATGCCCCAGTAGCGGCGCGCCAGCGAGCAGCCCAGGGGCGTGGCTTCCATGCCGGTGCCGTCCGGAAAGGACAGGCAGCTGGCGGCCGGTGGCGGATTGCCGTTGGTCTTGGATTCGGTATCGGTGGTGGCGGCAGCGGGTGCCCCGGCCTCCGCGGGGGACGGTGGCTGGGCCTCCGGGATCTCTGGCAGTGGCGCAGGCAGTTCCGGTGCGGGCACCGGGCTGTAGGTGACGCAGGAGGTGTCATCCCGGCCCAGCCGCACCACCTGCCCGCCCCAGCGGGCCCATTCCTGCGTGGCGATCTCGACGATGCGTTCGCGCGGCGTGGCGCCCGGGCGCGTCACCGGCCTTTCGGTGTCGGGCAGCGCGCGCGCCTGCGGCCGCACCGGCTCGCTGACGGTGGTGCAGGCACTCAGCAGTGCCAGCGCCACGGCAACACAGGCCGCGCGCATGGTGCCTGCAGCCTGTGGAGAAAGCTGTGGAACCGGCTGTGGAAAGCGCTGTGCATAACGCTGTGGAGATCTGCGGCGCGGCGGACGGGCAAGCATGGAGGCCCCATGTGGCACGGCACCCGGTCCGGCCTGTCACGGCCACGGCTGGACGCCTGTTGGAAGACTTCGCGCGCGATCGCTCCGGCGACGGATTCAGCGATGCGGCGGATACTGCAGAAAATCAGCTTACCGCTGTGGATAACGTCCCCCGCCTGGCGCTCGCCTGCGCCCTCGGGCACCGGGCGGCGGCATGGCGGGGTCTGACAATTCGGGCCCTGCAGTGCAGCCCGTCAGGCTCACTGGTTGACAGCGTCCTTGAACTTCTGGCCAGCCTTGAACTTCACGGTCTTGGCTGCTTCGACCTTGATTTCTTCGCCGGTACGCGGGTTGCGCGCCATGCGCTCGCCACGCTCGCCCTTGCTGAACGTGCCAAAGCCGATGAGGCTCAGCGTTTCGCCCTTGGCCACGGCGTCCATGATGGCCGACAGGGTCACGTTCAGTGCCTGTTCCGCCTTGGACTTGGTCAGACCGTCCACCCCGGCTGCGATAGCGTCGATCAGTTCGGTTTTCGTCATGCTTCACTCCGTATCGAGTTGATAAAACACAGGCGTCCGCATGCCGGGCGGCCTGACTGGCACCGCTCCGGCAAAGACACCGCGGGCCACATGATACCGTGTCGGACAAGGCGCACCGGGAACAGATTGTTACCTGGCAGGTTCCGCGAGGCCGCGCCAGGCTGGGCTTCGCGGCAAATCGACGCAGCTGGGTACAGCCATCGCAAGCCGCGGAAGGTGACGAAAGCGTCCTAAGCTGACAGGCAGGGCCCCCAGGTCGCGCAGGCGAGATAGCGGGCGGGCCGCGTACCTAGCCTCTCACCCATCCCTCGCCAGAGGCCCTCAGAGGCCCTCTGTGCACGCGCAGGCGCATTGGACAGGGCTGGAGAGCGAGTGACGGCCAGAAACGCTTGCAGGCGCTCTGGCAGCCTCGGAGGCGCAGACTGCACTATGTTGCATGTTGTCGGATCATTGGGCTGGCGGCGAACCGAGCCGCTATTCGGCGCATGCATGGCACCTTGCCGGGGCGGTTTACGGGCCAGCTCCAGATCCTGCGGGCGGCGTATACGCGCAAGTCGGTGTGGTTGGGCGTATACGCCCGAGGTATACGCCGAATCTTCAAATCCAAAACCACAAAGCTTCGCGCTATCGCGACGTTTACAGTCCCGGCCATTTGGATGACGCCTTGGGGGCATTCTTTTGCTGACGCCGTTGGTTCGTTCTTTCGGTTTACCTTTTTCTTTCATGTATACAAATAGTAGTAGTAAGTAAACACCCGCCCCCGCTGTGGAAAACCACGTAAACGTCTTTCGGTTCAACGGTTTACGTAAACGAGAAGTGGTCGTATCCAATGTTGGTCGAGGTGGATGACTCAGCCATCCGGAGGAGGCCAGTGCCGCAAGCCCTCCGACTTATGCCTGAGGCATCCCCATGCCAGCCCCAGGCAGCCCACATCCAATCCGCGTGCTTGTCCACAGTTCGAGGCGGGGTTATCCACACGCGGGGACGTAAACGGGCGTCGCGGCTGAGGCGGAAATGGGGTGCCGTATACGTGTCAATCGCAACCAGGGCGTATACGGTGAGGTCGCCGGAAAGGGGGGTTACGTATACGTGTCACGGTTGCACCGGTATCATCCCCGATCGCGCCGGAACGGCCGGCACAGCGGGCCACTCAGGCAAACAGGCGACGAGCACGGAAAGGCAAATGGCGGACAAGGCAAAGCGCAAGGCAGCGGACGAGGGCAAGAAGAAGACGGCGAGCGACCGGATCGAGGTGCGCCAGTCAGGCGTGCACGGCAAGGGCGTCTATGCGATCGGCCAGATCGCCGAAGGCGAACGCGTGATCGAGTACAAGGGCGAGCACATTTCGTGGAAGAAGGCGCTGGAGCGCCATCCGCACGATCCCAGCGATCCCAACCACACTTTCTACTTCAGCCTGGACGACGGCAGCGTCATCGACGCCAAGTACGGCGGCAACCGCGCGCGCTGGATCAACCACGCCTGCGAACCCAACTGCGAAGCGCGCGAGAAAAAGGGCCGCGTCTTCATCCACGCGCTGCGCGACATTGCCGAGGGCGAGGAGTTGTTCTACGATTACGGCCTGGTCATCGACGCGCGCTATACCGCCAAGCTGAAGAAGGAGTTCGAGTGCCGCTGCGGCAGCCCGCAATGCCGCGGCACCATGCTGGCACCGAAAGAAAAGAAGAAGAAGGCCAAGTAAGGCGCGCGTCCCAACCCGCGCCTCCGCCAGCGCAGCGGCGGGTTCAGGCCACCGATCCTGGCGGTTCGCAGGGGATCCGGATCACGAAGCGCATGGTCGGCCGCCGTTCGGGCGCGCCGTCCGCGGCCGGGGTATCGCCGGCCGCACCTGGAACCGGCGGCACGTCCTCGATGCGGATGGTGCCCTGGTGCAGCGTCACGATCTCATGGACGATGGCCAGCCCCAGCCCGGCGCCGCCGCTATGGGCCGCCCGCCCGCCGCCCGGCTCAGGGGCGCGGTCGCCGCGGAAGAAGCGCTTGAAGACTTCCTCGCGCCGCTGCGGCGGGATGCCGGGGCCGTTGTCTTCCACCATCACCACCGCCATGCCGCGGTGACCCATGGCCTCGCCGCCGGCGCGCACCGTGATGCGCCCGCCCGCGGGCACGTACTTCACCGCGTTGTCGATCAGGTTGGACAGGGCCTCGCGCATCAGCAGCCGGTTGCCGCGCACCACCGCGGGCGCGCTGCCGGTGAAGGTGGGGCCGGGCAGGATCTCGAAGCCCAGGTCGATGCGTTGCGCCAGCGCCTGCGGCACCCACTCGGCGCCGATCTCGAAGGCCAGCTCGGCCAGGTCGAAGTGTTCCACCGGCCCGAGACGCTCCAGCGACAGCCCCGGCTCGGCGCGCGCCAGCGACAGCAACTGGTTGGACAGCCGCACCGCGCGGTCGGCGGCGGTCTGCACCTCGCGCAGCGCATGCCGGGCAACTTCCAGCGAATCGGCTTCCTGGGCCCGGTCGGCATGCAGCTTGACCGCGGTCAGCGGGGTGCGCAGCTGGTGCGCGGCATCGGCAATGAACTTGCGTTGCGCGTCGAGCGCGTCGCGCAGCCGCGCCAGCAGTGCATTGAGGCCGCGGATCAGCGGCGCCACCTCGGCCGGCACCTGGGTCTCGTCGAGCGCGGCGAGTGAGCGGGCAGTCTGCCGGTTGAGCTTGTCGGCCAGGATCTGCAGCGGCACCAGCTCTTCCTTGAGCACGTGCGACAGGATCAGGCTGCCGACCAGCAGCAGCAGGATCAGCGGCACCGACACCGACAGCAGGATCTCGTTGGCGGCGGTCTCGCGCCGGTCCAGCAGCTCCGCCACCTCCACCACGATCGGCCCGCGCGCGGGTTTGCCGGCCTCGCTGGTGCCGAGTTCGTCCACTGCGGCGCTGGGCAGCATCACCGGCAGCCGCACCGCGCGCACCTGGCGCCCGCTGAACCAGGCGTAGAACAGGCGCGCATCGTGCAGCGTGGTCTGGCCGGTGCCGTAGCCCAGCCAGGTGTCCATGCCGCCGATCAGCCCGTCGGGGCCATGGATGCGCCAGTAGATGCGGTCGGTGCCCTCGGCCTCGACCAGCGTCTGCGCGATCATCGGGATGTCGTGCTCCAGGCGCGGGCCGGCAATGCGGATCTGCTGGGCGATGTTGTTGGCCACGCCATACAGCGCGCGGTCGAACACCTGCGTGGTGTAGTGCGCCGCCAGCCAGTACGACAGCGAGCCGCTGGTCAGCACCAGTGCAAACAGCGGCGTGGCCAGAGCGCGCAGCAGGTGCGCGCGCAGGCTGATGTTGGAGCCGGGGCGGGACGCCTGGCGCGTCGCCGCGGGGGTGTCGCCGGCGGCGTCAGCGGTGGCGGAGGCCGGGGGCACGTTCCGCGTTGCGATGCGGGAGGCCGTGCGCCAGGAAACCCGGGAGGAGGTGCGGGAGCGAGGCCACATTGCCGGCTAGGCCGAAGGGCAGGGCCGCGTGTCGGATGACCGTGGCGGCCGGAGCGGTTTCATTGTCCGGCGCGGATCTGCAGCAGGTAGCCGAAGCCGCGCACGGTGACGATCTCGACATCGCTGTCCTCGAGCTTCTTGCGCACGCGGTGCACATAGACCTCGATCGCGGTGTCGCCCACGGTGTCGCCGCCTTCGCCGGCGGGGTGGGCAAAGGTGGCCAGGTGGTCCTGCAGCTGCGCCTTGCTGACCACGCGGCCCTGGCGCTGCAGCAGCAGTTCCAGCACCGCGAACTCGCGCGGCGACAGCTCCAGCGGGCGGGCGTCGATAAACATGCGGCGGTCGTTGCCCGACAGCCGCAGGCGCCCCAGGCGCACGTCGCGCTCGGGGGCGGCCTCGCCCTGCTGGCTGCGGCGCAGCAGCACGCGCACGCGCGCTTCCAGCTCGGGCAGGGCGAACGGTTTGATCAGGTAGTCGTCGGCGCCGGCGTTCAGGCCCGAGAGCTTGTCTTCCAGCTCGTCGCGCGCGGTCAGGATGATGACCGGGGTGGTGCGGTTGCGGGCGCGGTAGCGCGCCAGCAGGGTCATGCCGTCGATGCCGGGCAGGCCCAGGTCGAGGATGACCAGGTCGTGCTGCTCGCGCAGCAGGTGTTCGGTGGCATAGACGCCGTCGTGGACGACGCGCATCTGGTGGCCAGCGCGGGACAGGCCGGCTTCGACGCCGCTGGCAATCTGGCGGTCGTCCTCGATCAGCAGGATACGCATGGCGGCAGCTCGGGCAGGAAGTTGGGCATGGCTGGAGAGAAGGCCTCTTGGCGCACACGGGAGGTGCGGGCCTGCCGCAGATTGTACTAGGCGCGGGCCTCCGCTTCCTTACGGATTGCCTACAGCGGCCCGATCCGGCGCTGCCGCCGCGCCCGCGCTTAGTCGGTCACCGCGTCGGCGGCGCGCTCGATGAAGTGGGCCAGGTCGATATCGCGCTGGGTCAGGCCGTTGGCATCGTGCGTGGACAGCGTGATGTCGACCCGGTTGTAGACGTTGAACCATTCCGGGTGGTGGTCGGCCTTCTCGGCCTGGATCGCCACGCGGGTCATGAAGCCGAAGGCGGCATTGAAGTCATGGAAGGTGAAGCGCTTGAAGATCGCGTCGCGGTCCGGGACGGTGGTCCAGCCGGGCAGGTCTGCCAGCAGCGTGGCACGGGCTTGCGGGGAAAGCGGAGTCATAGGGGGCTCGATCTGGTCGTAACGAAAACGAAGGCCGCAAATCAATGCGGACAGCCGGCCCGCCCGCGCCGTGGCGGCGGGCATGCCGGCATTGTTTCACAAAGCGGGAAGCGGGGCAGGGCGCCCCGGGTTTGCCGGCAAGGGGCCGGATCAGATGTCTTCGGTATCGGCCCAGCCTTCGCGGGTGCCGACATTGAGCACCTGGTCGCCCGGGGCCACGTCGCCCGCGCCCAGCGTCGGCTGCGCGCGCAGTTCTTCGTACAGCGGCGCAAAGTCCGGCCGGGTGGCGTCGAACAGCTGTTCGAAGCTGTCGATCACGAAGTAGGTCTTCTGGAAGGTGTCGATGCGGTAGCGCGTGCGCATGATGCGGCGCACATCGAAGCCGATCCGGTTGGGGCTGGCCGAATCCAGGCTGTAGATCGACTCGCCCTGGCTCGACAGGATGCCCGCTCCGTAGATGCGCAGGCCCTGCGCGGTGCGGATCAGACCGAATTCAACCGTGTACCAGTACAGCCGCGACAGCATGTCCAGCGCGCCCAGCCCGTTCGCCTTCAGGCCGCCCTTGCCGTAGGCCTCCATATAGTCGGCAAAGACCGGGTTGATCAGCAGCGGCACATGGCCGAACACGTCGTGGAAGCAGTCCGGCTCCTGCAGGTAGTCCAGCTGCTCGGGCTTGCGCATCCACCAGCTGGCCGGGAAGCGGCGGTTGGCCAGGTGCTCGAAGAACACCTGGTCCGGCACCAGGCCGGGCACGGCCACGACCTGCCAGCCGGTGGCGCGCATCAGGGTTTCATTGAGCTGGTCGAAATCGGGGACGCGGTCCTTGTCCATGCCCAGCGTGGCCAGGCCCTGCAGGAATTCATCGCTGACACGGCCCTGCAGCATCGCGGCCTGGCGCTCGTACAGCTTGCGCCAGATGGCGTGGTCGGTGCTGGTGTAGCGGTGCACCGGCTGGGCGATGGTGAAGTCCGGGCGCAGTTCCTGGCCGGACAGCAGGCCGGCGTCGAACTGTTCCTTGAGCTTGTCGGTCAGGGTGCCCTGGAAGGCGCCGGGGGCTTCGGTGGCCGTGGCGATGGACATAGGTGCGCGTCTCCTTGTAATGCGTGCTTGCTGCATCGGTGGCAGCATCAATGCGGATTTACTGCGTAGTTTAGACATCCAGGCGCGCAGAAAGGCCGCAAAATCCGCTTGTATTGGTGTTGTGACGCATATAATGTGCATTATTCAACTGAAGAATGCGGGATTTGTGTATGACTGCCTCCGGCGTCTCCCTGGACCCCTTCGACCTCGCGCTGCTGGCCGTCCTGCAGGCCGACGGCCGCACCACCCACCAGCAGCTGGCCGAACGCGTGCACCTGTCGCCCAGCCAGGTCGGGCGCCGGCTGGCGCGGCTGGAAGCCGACGGCGTCATCACCGGCTACCGCGTCAACCTGTCATCGCAGGCGCTGGGCCTGGGGGTGATGGTCTTTATCAGCGTCAAGCTGGCCCACCATGCCGACACCATCATCGAACGCTTCCGCGAAGAGATCCTGCTGCTGGAAGAGGTGCAGGAGTGCTATTCGGTGGCCGGCGAGGCTGACTACCTGATCCGCGTGGTCGTGCCCGACCTGCCCACGCTGGCCGAATTCACCATGAAGCGGCTGATGCGGGTGCCGGGCGTGGAAAGCGTGCGTTCGAACATCGTGCTGACCGCGATCAAGTGCGACGGCCCGCTGCCGCTGTCGCACCTGCGCTGAATCTTTTCCTGCGGCGCGTTGCAGGTTTGCGTGCCGGTCTTGCGCTCCTGTGGCGTGCGTGTCACCCTCGCCGGGTGCCGCAAACGTGGCGGGAACGGAGGATGGCAGGATGAAGGGAATCGTCGCCCGAGCCGATCGGGGTCTTGGCAGGATGCCAATGCAATTGCATGCGCGGCGCGCAGTCCTGGCCCTGGTGGCCACGCTTGGAATCCTGGCAGCGGGCGGCGCGCAGGCCGCGCAGGTGACGCGCTTCTCCCCTGAAGGCACGGTCGGGCAGGTGCGGCAGGTGGCGATCCGCTTTGACGAGGCCATGGTGCCGATGGGCGACGTCCAGGCCACCGCGCCCGCGGCGGTTTCCTGCATCGGTGCCGGCACCGGCGGGCAGGCCCGCTGGATCGATGCGAAGAACTGGGTCTATGACTTTGCCAGCGACCTGCCGCCGGGCGTGCGCTGCACCGTGCGCATGCGCACCGGCCTGCGCAGCGTGGCCGGCACCGCCTATGCCGGCAAGCCGGAGTACCGTTTCGAGACCGGCGGCCCGACGGTCGTGTCCAGCCGGCCTGCGGGCGGCGAGATCGAGGAAGACCAGGTCTTTGCGCTGCGCTTCAATGGCGCCGCCACCGCGGCCTCGGTGCGCGAGCACGCCTGGTGCCAGGCGCAGGGGCTGGGCGAGCGCATCCCGGTGCGCTTGCTCGCCGGCAAGGAGCGCGATGCCGTGCTCGACGCCATCCACTGGGAACGCATCGCCAAGCAGGCGCCCGATGCCGTGCACCTGCTTGCCTGTCAGCAGCGGCTGCCGGCCGCGGCGCGGGTGCAACTGGTGCTGGGCGCGGGCATTGCCACGCCCTCCGGCGTGGCCACGCGCGACGAGCGCCGCTTTGACTACACCGTGCGCGAACCCTTCACCGCCAGCTTCAGCTGCGAGCGTGAACACGCGCAGTCGCCGTGCACGCCGCTGCGGCCGATGTCGGTCAGCTTCTCCTCGCCGGTGCCGCGCAAGCTGGCCGAGAGCGTGGTGCTGAAGACGCCGTCCGGCCCGCGCGCGCCGCAGTTCGATCCCGACCTGGCGCCGGACGCCAGCGTCAGCGCGCTGACCTTTGCCGCGCCGTTCGCGGAGAAGGCCCAGTTCACCATCGAAGTGCCGCGCAACCTGAAGGACGACAGCGGCCGCACGCTGGCCAATGCCGACCTGTTCCCGCTCAAGGTGGCCACGGCATCGATGCCGCCGCTGGCCAAGTTTGCCGCGGCGCCGTTTGGCGTGGTGGAACGCTTCGGCGAGCTGCCGCGCGGCAAGGCGCCGGCCGACTACCCGCCGCTGCTGCCGGTGACGCTGCGTAACGTCGAGGCTGACCTCGCCGTGCGCGGCGTGCAGGCCAGGGCCGGCACCGTGATGAAGCTGCGCGTGGACGACGACACTGCCGTGATGCAGTGGTTTGGCCTGGTGCGCCGCATGCATGAGGCCAGCTATACCCGGGCCGAGCTCGACGCCGTGCTGGCGGGCCGCTCCCCGTATCGAGTCAACAACCCGCGCAATGCCGTGTCGATCGAGACGCGCTCGGTGTCCCTGCTCGAGCGCGCCCCCGGCGTGCAGAAGCTGGCCGTGCCCAAGCCTTCGGGCGATGCGCCGCGGCCGTTCGAGGTGGTGGGCATCCCGCTGCCGGAACCGGGCTTCCATGTGGTGGAGATCGCCTCGCCGATGCTGGGCGAGTCGCTGCTGGGCAAGCGTGCGCCGATGTACGTGCGCACCGCGGCGCTGGTTACCAACCTGGGCGTGCATTTCAAGCTCGGCCGCAGCGCCGGCAATGAAGACGATGGCAGCCGCAGCGGGCTGGCCTGGGTCACCGCACTGGACGACGGCAAGCCGGTTGCCGATGCCGCCGTGACGGTGCGCGACTGCAGCGGCCGCCTGCTGGGCGAAGGGCGTACCGATGCCAGCGGCGTGGTGCGCTTTGCCAGCCTGGCGGCGGCGCCCGAGGGCGCCTGCGAGCAGAACGGGCTGTCGGGCTATTTCGTCTCGGCCCGCATCGGCGTCGGCCACCCGCAGGCACGCGGCAAGGCCGACATGGCCTTCGTGATGTCGGACTGGAACCGCGGCATCGAGAGCTGGCGCTTCAATGTGCCGACCGACACCGGCACCGCACCCACGGTGCGCGCCCACACCATCTTCGACCGCACGCTGCTGCGCGCCGGCGAGACCGTGTCGATGAAGCATGTGATCCGCGCCGAGACCGCGCAGGGCTTTGCCCTGCCGCCGGCCAGCCGACCGCTCCCCACGCGCGTGGTGATCCGCCATGAAGGCAGTGGCCAGACCTACGAGCTGCCGCTGCAATGGCGCCAGACCGCGACCGGCGGGCGCAGCGCGGAAAGCACCTTCCAGGTGCCGGCGGCGGCCAAGCTGGGGGTCTACAGCGTCGAGCTGGAAACGCAGAAGGGTGAAGGCGCGCAGGACAATGGCGGTGCGCGCGGCTACACCAGTGGCAGTTTCCGGGTCGAGGCATTCCGCTTGCCGGTGCTGGCCGGCACGCTACAGGTGGCAGGCAAGGCGGGGCCCGTGGTGGCGCCTGCCGAACTGCCGGTCGGCGTGGAGATCCACTACCTCTCCGGCGGCGGTGCGGCCGGGCTGCCCGTGCGTGTGTCCGCGCTGGTGCGCGACAAGTACGTCAGCTTCCCCGGCTATGACGAGTTCTCGTTCAACCCGCCGCGCGCGCAGCGCGAAAGCGCCAGCGGCGACGAGGAGATGGATGAGGACGAGCAGGGCGATGCCAGTGCCGACAGCCAGAAGCTGGTTGCCGACAAGCTGCCGGTGACGCTCGACAAGAACGGCAACGGCACCGTCACGCTGCGCAAGCTGCCCAAGATTGAAGCCCCGCGCGACCTGCTGCTCGAAGCCGGCTTTGCCGACCCCAACGGCGAGATCCAGACGCTGCGCCAGACCGTGCCGGTGTGGCCGGCGGCGGTGGTGGCCGGCATCCGCACCGATGGCTGGGTCTCGGTCAAGCAGAAGCTGGCCGTGCACGGCGTGGTGCTGGACGTCAACGGCAAGCCGGTGGCGGATGCGCCGGTCAAGATCAACGCGCGGGCACGCATCACCACCTCGGCGCGCAAGCGCGTGGTGGGCGGCTTCTACCGCTATGACAACCGCTCCGAGACGCGCGACCTCGGCACCGTGTGCGAGACCCGCACCGATGCGCAGGGCCGTGCGCGCTGCGACGTGGCGCTGGAGCAGGCCGGCCAGATCGAACTGGTGGCGAGCGCGCGCGACAAGGACGGGCGCACCGCGCAGGCGGCCTCGACGGTCTGGGTCACGCGCCAGGGCGAGCTCTGGTTCGGCGGCGAGAACCATGACCGCATCGACCTGCTGCCGGAGAAGAAGTCCTACGCGCCGGGCGACACCGCCGTGTTCCAGGTGCGCATGCCGTTCCGCCATGCCACCGCGCTGGTGGCGGTGGAGCGCGAGGGCATCTACCAGACCCAGGTGGTGGAACTGCATGGCAGCGATCCCACCGTGCGCGTGCAGGTGAAGCCGGAGTGGGGGCCCAACGTCTACGTGTCGGTGCTGGCCTTGCGCGGGCGCCTGCATGAGGTGCCCTGGTATTCGTTCTTCACCTGGGGCTGGCGCCAGCCGGGCGAGTGGTGGCGCGCGTTCCGCAGCGAGGGCCGCGAATACGCCGCGCCGACCGCGCTGGTGGACCTGTCCAAGCCGGCCTTCCGGCTGGGGCTCGCCGAGATCCGCGTCGGCAATGCGGGCCACCGGCTCGACGTTACCGTGACGCCGGACAAGGCCAGCTATCCGGTGCGCGGCAAGGCGCGCGTGGCGATCCAGGTGAAGCTGCCAGACGGCAAGCCCGCCGCCAACGGCGAAGTGGCGCTGGCCGCGGTGGACCAGGCCTTGCTGGAACTGATGCCCAACACCAGCTGGGATCTGCTCGATGCGATGCTGCAGCGGCGCGGCTACGGCGTGGAAACGTCGACCGCGCAGATGGAGATCATCGGGCGCCGCCACTACGGGCGCAAGGCGGTGCCGGCGGGCGGCGGCGGCGGCAAGAGTCCCACGCGCGAGCTGTTCGACACGCTGCTGGTATGGAACCCGCGCGTGCAGCTCGACGCCGAGGGCCGCGCCAGCATCGAGGTGCCGCTCAACGATTCGCTGACCAGCTTCCGCATCGTCGCGGTGGCGGACCTTGGCCTCGGCCGCTTCGGCACGGGCAGCGCCACCATCGCCGCCACGCAGGACCTGCAGGTGATTTCCGGCCTGCCGCTGCTGGTGCGCGAGGACGACCGCTACCGAGCCATGTTCACGCTGCGCAATACCACCAGGCGCGCGATGACGGTGCAGGCCAGCGCGCGCGGCACGCTGCTCGGCAATGAGGCCAGCCTGCCGGCGCAGACCGTGCAGATCCCTGCCGGCGAAGCGCGCGAGATCGGCTGGGACGTGACCGCGCCAGCGTTGCTGGCGTACTCACGCAGCGGCACCGTGATGTGGGAAGTGCAGGCGAGCGAGCAGGGCACGGGGGGCGCGGCCGACCGCATCAAGGTGTCGCAGCAGATCGTGCCGGCGGTGCCGGTGACAGTGCAGCAGGCCACGCTGGCGCAGGTGTCGCCGTCGCTGTCGGTGCCGCTCAAGGCACCGCCGGGCGCGCTGGCGGATCCTGCGGGCAAGGTGCGCGGCGGGCTGCAGGTGAACTTCCAGTCGTCGCTGGCGGGCGGCATGCCGGGCGTGCGCGAGTGGTTCCGCAACTACCCGTTCACCTGCCTGGAGCAGCGCGCATCGAAGGCCATCGGCCTGAACGACACCGCCGCGTGGGACGCGCTGATGACGCAGCTGCCGTCCTACCTCGATGCCAACGGGCTGGCCTCGTACTTCCCGCTGAACGCCGACGGCGACTTCGGCAGCGAAGTGCTGACCGCCTACCTGCTGGCGGTCACCGACGAGGCCGCGCGCGCCGGGCTGGCGCTGCGCATCCCCGACGCGCAGCGCACGCGGATGGAGCGCGGGCTGACCGACTTCGTCGAAGGCCGCATCCGCCGCGACAGCTGGGCCCCGGTGGCCGGAACGCAGTACCTGGACGCGCGCAAGCTGGCCGCGCTCGAGGCGCTGTCGCGCACCGGCCATGCGCAGGCGCGCATGCTGGGCTCGATCCAGATCCTGCCGGCGCAGTGGCCGACCTCGGCGCTGCTGGACTGGACCCTGCTGCTCACGCGCATGCAGGACATCCCGCAGCGCGAGCAACGCCTGGCCGAGGCGCAGCAGCTGCTGCGCTCGCGCCTGACGGTGCAGGGCACGCGCCTGGCGTTCTCCACCGAGCGCAACGACAACTGGTGGTGGATGATGGCCGGCGGCGACACCAATGCCGCGCGCCTGCTGGCGCTGGCGTCGGAACTGCCGGGCTGGAAGGAAGATGCGCCGCAACTGGCCACCGGGCTGCTGGGCCGACAGGTGCATGGTGCCTGGGGCACCACCACTGCCAACGCGTGGGGCATGCTGGCGGTGACGCGCTTCTCGCAGGCGTTCGAGAAGACCCCGGTGGCGGGCACCACGCGGGCGAGCGTGAGCAATGCGGCCGACGCCTCGCGCAGTTTCGACTGGGCGCGCGCGCAGCGCACCGACGGTATGGCTCAGGGCAGCGTCGAGCTGCCGTGGCCGACCGGCGCCGACGGCGGCACGCTGCAGGTGGAGCACGCCGGCGCCGGCCAACCGTGGGCCACGGTGCAGGCGCTGGCGGCGGTGCCGGTGACCGCGCCGCTGGCCGCGGGCTACCGCATCAAGCGCACCGTGACGCCGCAGGAGCAGGCGGTGCAGGGCAAGTGGTCGCGCGGCGATGTGTACCGCGTCAAGCTGGAGATCGATGCGCAGGCCGACATGACCTGGGTGGTGGTCAGCGATCCGGTGCCTGCCGGCGCCACCATCCTCGGCAGCGGCCTGGGCCGTGACTCCACGATCGCCACGCGCGGCGAGCGGCGCAAGGGCGCGGCCTGGCCGGCCTACACCGAGCGCACGCCGCAGGCCTACCGCGAGTACTTCGGCTACCTGCCCAAGGGCACGGTATCGGTCGAATACACGGTGCGGCTGAACAACGCCGGCGACTTCGCGCTGCCGCCCACGCGCGTGGAAGCGCTGTACGCGCCCGACGTGTTCGGTGTGGCGCCCAATGCGCGGCTGGCGGTGGGGGCGCGCCCATGAGCTGGCTGGCAATGATGATGCCGGCACGCGTGCGCGAGTGGTGGCTCGCGGGCACGCTGG
The DNA here is from genome assembly GCF_000389805.1 of Cupriavidus sp. GA3-3. Lineage (NCBI taxonomy): Bacteria > Pseudomonadati > Pseudomonadota > Betaproteobacteria > Burkholderiales > Burkholderiaceae > Cupriavidus > Cupriavidus sp. GA3-3. Next base: position 49,260 of record NZ_KB944501.1, on the reverse strand, counting down.
CCGGCATCATCTACGGCGCGCTGCTGGTGCAGGTGGCGATCGAGCTGCCTGAAGGCGCGCCGCTGACCGGGCATATCGCCATGCAGCCCGCGTGGAAGACCGCGATGGCGCTGCTGCTGGCACGCGCCGCGTGGTTCCACCGGCCGCTGGTTGAGCGCCGCTGGCTGGTCACTGCGCTGCTGTTCTCGGCCCTGGGCGACCTCCTGCTGGCGCTGCCGACGCTGACGTTTTCGTTCATGGGCGGGCTTGGCGCCTTTTTGCTCGCGCACCTGGCCTACCTGCGCGTACTGGTGCCGCTGGCGGGCGACACGCGTCCGCACCGGCTGATTGCGTGCGGCGCCATGCTGGGCGTGGCGGGCACCATGCTGGGCCGCTTCTGGCCCAATATGGGCCCGCTGACGGTGCCGGTGGCGGTATACGTGGGCGTGCTTGCGGCGATGGCCTGCAGCGCGCTGGTGGCGCGCCTGCCCACGCCGCTGGCGGCGCTGGGGGCGCTGTGCTTTGCCGCATCGGACATGATGATCGGCATCGCGCGCTTCCTGGTGCCGTTCGAATCTTTCCAGCTTGGCATCTGGTGGACCTACGCCGCGGCCCAGGTGCTGCTGGTGGCGGGCATCGTGGCGGGACGCGAGCAGGCATGAAGCAGCGCTGTATTCGCATGGTGCTGGCGACGGCGTTGATCTGGTCCGCGCCGGCCATGGCGCTGCCGTCCTTCGAGCAAGTCCGTACCGACTGGCGCAGTGCCGACGTGGTGGTGCTGGACCGCCACGGCGATACCGTGGGCCGCGTGCGCGACGACTTCCGCGCGCGCCGCGGCGACTGGGTCGCGCTGGCCGATACCTCGCCCGCGCTGCGCACTGCCATCGTGCTGTCGGAGGACCGGCGCTTCTATGCCCACAGCGGGGTCGACTGGCAGGGCGTGGCGGCCGCGGCCTGGGCCAACCTGTGGAACACACGCACGCGCGGCGCCTCGACGCTGACCATGCAGCTGGCGGGCCTGCTCGATGAGGACCTGCGCCGGCCGGGCGCGCCGGGGCAGGGCCGCAGCTTGACGCAGAAGCTGGGGCAGGCCGCCGGTGCGGCGGCGCTGGAGCGCAGCTGGAGCAAGGACCAGATCCTGGAGGGCTACCTGAACCTGGTGCCGTTCCGCGGCGAGCTGGTGGGCCTGTCTGCGATGTCGCAGGTGCTGTTCGGCAAGTACCCCGAAGGGCTCAACGCGAGGGAATCGGCCCTGGCGGTGGCGCTGGTGCGCGCGCCCAATGCCAAGGCCGCCCAGGTGGCAAGCCGCGCCTGCGGCATCCTGCGCGAGATGCGCCTGCCGCGCGAGTGTGAAGGCCTGGAAGGCTTTGCGCAACTGGCGCTGCTGCGCACCGGGCCGGTCGCACAGCGCGCCGCGGCCGCCACGCCATCGGCGTCGTCGCCGCAGCTGGCACCGCACCTGGCACGGCGCCTGGTCGGCGAAGCGCGCTCGCAACTGGCCGCGGGCGTACCCATGCCTGCGCGCATCGCGTCCACGCTCGATGCCCGCCTGCAGCGCGAGGCTGCCACCAGCCTGGACCGGCACCTGCGCGAACTGGCCGGGCGCAATGTCGAGGACGGCGCGGTGGTGGTGATCGACAATGCCAGCGGCGACGTGCTGGCCTATGTGGGCTCGTCGGGCACGCTGTCAGGCGCCGCGCAGGTGGACCACGCGGCGGCGCTGCGGCAGGCGGGCTCGACGCTCAAGCCCTTCCTGTACGAGCAGGCGCTGGAAGAGAAGCGGCTGACCGCGGCTTCGCTGCTGGACGACCGGCCGGTGAACCTGCCGGTCGGCGGCGGGCTCTACGTGCCGCAGAACTACGACCACCGCTATGCCGGCTGGGTCAGCCTGCGCGCGGCGCTGGCCGCGTCGCTGAACGTGCCCGCAGTGCGCACGCTGGTGATGGTGACCCCGCACCGCTTCCACAAGCGGCTGGTGGCGTTGGGGCTGCCGTTGACCGAGGCCGGCGACTACTACGGGTTCAGCCTGGCGCTGGGCAGCGCCGACGTGTCGCTGCTGGCGCTGACCAATGCGTACCGGGCACTGGCCAATGGCGGGCGCTACGCGCCGCCACGGCTGCGGGAAGGGGCGCCGCCAGCCGCATCGATGACAGTGGTGATGCAACCAGGCGCCAGCTACGTGATTGCCGACATCCTGTCGGACCGCCATGCGCGCGCGCGCACCTTCGGCCTGGACAGCCCGCTCACCACGCGCTTCTGGACCGCGGTGAAGACCGGCACCAGCAAGGACATGCGCGACAACTGGTGCATCGGCTGGTCGCAGCACTACACCGTGGGCGTGTGGGTGGGCAATGCCAGCGGCGCCAGCATGCACGAGGTCTCGGGCGTATCGGGCGCAGCGCCGGTCTGGCACGACATCATGGAAGCGCTGCACCGCACGCGCGCCAGCCACGCGCCCGCCATGCCCGACGGCGTGCAGCGCGTGGCGCTGAGCTTCGACGACGGCCTGGAGCCGGCGCGCGATGAAGTCTTTCTGGCCGGCACGGCGATCCGGCGCGTCAGCGTGAGCGCACCCGCCGCGCGCCCGACCGCACCCGTGATCGCCAATCCCGCCGACGGCACCGTGTTTGCGCTGGACCCCGACATGCCGCCCGCGGCGCAGCGGGTCTGGTTCCATGCCGAGGGCGTGGCCGGCCAGACCGCGCGCACGGTCAGCTGGCGCATGGACGGCAAGCCGCTGGGGCGCGGCGGCGAGGTGGCATGGCTGCCGTGGCCGGGGCGGCACCAGGTGGAGCTGCTCGATGCGTCTGGCAAGGTGGTGGACCGCATCGGCATCGAGGTGCGTGGCGCGTCAGTGCGCGCGCCGGTGCCAGCGGCCAAACGCTGAGGCCGCTGGCGCTCTGTGCGCAATAATGGCGCTTCGCAACGTCTTGCCGGAGCCAGCGCATGTCCCTCGTCCCCCTCGATGCCGCCAGCACCGCGGCGCGCCTGCCGTATCCCGAACTGGCGCAAGCCATCGCCGACATGCTGGCCGAGCTGCGCGACGGCACCGCCATGGCGCCGCCGCGCATTGCGCTGCCGGTGGGCGATGCGCAAGGCGGCGAAGGCACGCTGCTAGTGATGCCCGCGCGCAACCGCGGCCTGGTGATGACCAAGAACATCACCGTCCATCCCGGCAACCCGCAGCGCGGGCTGCCCAATATCCTCGGCGAGGTGGTGGTGGCCGACGCGCACACCGGCGTGCGCATCGCCATGCTCGACGGCCCCACGGTGACGGGACGGCGCACCGCGGCCGTGTCGCTGCTGGCGGCGCAGTGCTTTGCCGCGCGCAAGGATTGCGAGTTGCTGATCGTCGGCGCCGGCGTGCAGGCGCTGACGCACCTGGAGGCCTTCGTGGCCGGGCTGGGCGTGCGCAAGGTGTGGCTGCATTCGCGCACGCGCGACAAGGCCGAGGCACTGGCCGCGCACGCGCGCACGCTGGGCGTGGAAGCGCAGGTAGCCGAGTCGGTCGCTGCAGTATTGCCTCGTGTATCGATGGTGGTCACGGTCACGTCCAGCCGCAGCCCGGTGCTGCCGGACCTGGACAGCGGCCTCTGGCGCGACGATCACTTCATTGCCGCGGTCGGTGCGTTCCGGCCCGACATGTGCGAACTGCCGCCGGCGCTGTGCCATGCGGCCGCGGATAGCGGGCGGCTGCTGGCCGATACCCTGTTCGGGATCGAGGACGAAGCCGGCGACCTGCTGCAGGCCGGCATCGACTGGGCCGACGTGCAGCCGTTCGAGACCGCGATCCTGCAGGCCGATGCCATCCGTGCGCGGGCCGGCAGCCCGCTGGTGTTCAAGAGCGTGGGCTACGCGCTGTGGGACCTGGCGGCCTGCGTGCTGGCCAGCCGCGGGTGACTACCCCGCGCCATCGCGGGCACGCAGCCAGTCGCTGAAAAGCTCGCGCGCCGGTGCCAGGAAGCCGGCGATCGGTTCGCTGCGGTCGCTGGCATACCAGTGGCAGTAGCAGCCGTGGATGGTCGCCACCATCAGGCGCGCCATCGGCGCGGGCAGTGGGCGCCCGGGGGCGGACAGCGCATCGACCAGGTCCTGCACATGCGCGTCCCAGCTGCGGCGGATCTCCTCGCGCACGCTGGGCGGCACGCTGCCTGAGAACAGCAAGGCCAGCACGACACCCTTGGCTTCCGGATTGGCCGTGAAATAGTCGGCCACCCGGTCGAAGGCGTTTTCCAGCCGCCGCGCCGCGGTCTTGCCCCGGTGCGGCTCCGTGCCGAGCTCCTCGCCGATATCCCGGAACAGGCTGGTTGCGGCCTCCGCCAGCAGCATTTCCTTGCTGCCGAAATGCCACAACAGGCTGCTCTTGGCCACGCCGGCCTCGGCGGAAATCTGGTCGAGGGTCACCTCGGCGTAGCCGTGTGCGCTGATCAGTCCGCGCGTCACGGCAAGGACGCGTTCCCGGGTTTCCAGGCCGCGGCGGTTCTTGGTGACGGAGGCTGGAGGCTTTTGTGCGGCCGGGCGGGTCGGTGGCATGGGCGGGGGCGGAAGACAGGTGGTGCCGGCAGCAATTTATGAGTATTCGGGCCGGATGCCTATTTGACAGCGGCCGGGGTCTGCCAGCAAACTCCAGTATTGTACTGAACGTTCAGCACAATTACGGAAGTGTTGCAGGCCGGATACGGACATCCGGCCCAGGATTTCCAGGAGACCAGGATGTCGTACCCGACTGCCATTGCCGCAGCCGCCGCCGCGCTGGCTGCAGCCGCCATCAGCCTTGCCGGCACCGCCGGCGCCGCACCTGCCCCGGCCACCGCGGGCAATCCCGCCACCGATGCCACCGCCCGTGCCAATGCGGCCGTGCTGCAACAGCTGCCGTTCCAGGACCGGCGTGACTTCGAGGCCGCGCGCCGTGGCTTTATCGGCACGCTGGATAACACCGAGATCCGCGATGCCAAGGGCAATGTGGTTTGGGCGCTGGCCCCCTATGGCTTCCTCAAGCAAGACCGGGCGCCGGCCACCGTGAACCCCAGCCTGTGGCGCCAGGCGCAGCTGAACATGCACAACGGGCTGTTCCAGGTGACGGATCGGATCTACCAGATCCGTGGCTTCGATATCGCCAACATGACGATCATCGAGGGCGATACCGGCCTGATCGTGATCGACCCGCTGACAGCGATGGAGACCTCGCGCGCCGGCCTCGACCTGTACTTCAAGCACCGGCCCAGGAAGCCCGTGGTCGCGGTGATCTATACGCACAGCCATGGCGACCACTTCGGTGGGGTCAAGGGCGTCGTCAGCGAAGACGACGTCAAGGCCGGGCGGGTCAAGGTGCTGGCCCCGGAAGGTTTCATGGAAGAGGCCGTCAGCGAGAACGTCTTCGCCGGCAACGCCATGAGCCGGCGCGCGCAGTACATGTATGGCTTCAACCTGCCGCGCTCGGCAACCGGGCAGGTGGATGCGGGGCTGGGCAAGGGGGTGGCGCACGGCACGCTGACGCTGATCCCGCCGACGGACCTGATCCACAAGACCGGCGAGACGCGCACCATCGATGGTGTGCAGATCGAATTCCTGATGGCGCCGGGCACCGAGGCCCCGGCCGAGATGCTGATGTACTTCCCGCAGTGGAAGGCACTGTGCGCCGCCGAGGACGCCACCCACAACCTGCACAACCTGTACACCATCCGCGGCGCCCAGGTGCGCGACGCCAACCAGTGGTGGCGCGCGCTGGACGAGACCATCGACCGCTTCGGCGGCCGCACCGAGGTCCTGTTCGCCCAGCACCACTGGCCTACCTGGGGCCGCCAGGACATCGTCACTTACCTGGGCAAGCAGCGCGACGGCTACAAGTACATCCATGACCAGTCGCTGCGGCTGGCCAACATGGGCTATGTGCCGGCCGAGATCGCCGAGCGCGTGAAGCTGCCGCCGTCGCTGGCCGCCGAATGGCATCTGCGCGACTACTACGGCACCGTCAGCCACAACGCCAAGGCGGTATACCAGCGCTACCTCGGCTGGTATGACGCCAACCCTGCCAACCTGAACCCGCTGCCGCCGGAAGAGGCGGGCAAGCGCTATGTCGAATTCATGGGCGGCGCGGCGCGCGTGCTGGAGCAGGCGCGCGCGGCGTATGCGCGTGGCGAATACCGCTGGGTGGCCGAGGTGGTCAAGCACGTGGTCTTTGCCGATCCGTCCAACCAGGCTGCCCGCCGGCTGGAAGCCGACGCGTTGGAGCAGCTCGGCTACCAGGCCGAATCCTCGACCTGGCGCAATGCCTACCTGACCGGTGCTGCCGAACTGCGCAGCGGCCCGCCCCAGGCCGGCCGCCGCGCCGGCAGCCCGGACGTGCTGCGCGCCATGACCGACACCATGTTCCTGGACTACCTGGCGATCAGCCTGAACGGCGACCGCGCCGCGGGCAAGACGCTGGCGCTGAACTGGGTACAGCCGGACACCGGCAAGCGCTTTGCGCTGACGGTGGAGAACGGCGTGTTCCATTACAAGCCCGACGCGCAGCACGCGTCCCCGCAGGCCACGCTGACCATGCCGCGCGCCGTGCTGATGGGCGTGCTGGCCGGCCAGACCACACTGCAGGCCGAGACCCAGGCGGGCCGCGCCCGTGTGGACGGCGACCCGCAGGCGCTGGCGACGTGGACGGCGCTGATGGACAAGTCCGAGCCGAACTTCAGTATCGTGACGCCCTGACCGCACCGGGATGGGGCAGGCGCGCGGCCATTGTTGCGCACCTGCCCCATAAAACCTCTTTTACCTGAGGGTTTTTTCCTGCGCACGGCATAAACCGTTGTGCGGATGCCTCGGTGAACGGCCCTGAGAGCCGCTCCCATGCTGGTTTCTTAGTGGTTAACCCTCCCTTTAGGGGGCGTCCTCTACGAATCAGTGTCATCGGTGAAACAGTCGTGCTCCGGCTGGCCGGATAATGCACACGGCAGTAACCGAAAGAGGAGTAAGAGGATTATGAAATCGACCTATAAGAAGATGCTGGCGGCAGGCGCTGTCATGGCGCTGGCCGGAGCCGCACACGCGCAGTCCGCCGGCAGCAATATCGTCAGTCTGGGCTGGTTCCGCGTGATGCCGAACAGCTCCGCCGATCCGCTGACTGTCGACAGCATCAACGGCCGCCCGGTCGGCATGACCCGGCCGAACACCGGCGCGGAGATCGAATCTGCCGACACGCTGGGCCTGGCCTTCACGCACTTCTTCACCGACAACATCTCCGGTGAAATCGTCGCGGGCATTCCGCCCAAGCATGACGTCAAGGGCACCGGCAACTATGCCCAGTATGGCAAGCTCGGTTCGGTCAAGCAGTGGAGCCCGGCGCTGTTGGTCAAGTACCACTTCTTCGACGCCAAGACCAGGTTCCGTCCCTATGTCGGCATCGGCGTGAACTACACCTGGTTCACCGACGAGACCATCACCAACCAGAACTTCGTGAACCGCGAGTTCTTGCCGGGTGCGCGCATGACCGCCAGCGCCAAGCCGTCGTGGAACCCGGTCTTCAACATCGGCGCCAACTACGCCATCAACGACAACTGGTTCGTCGGCCTGTCGGTCTCGTACGTGCCGCTGTCGACCCGCGCGTCCTTCACCACCCAGGCGGGCCCGGTAACGATCCAGTCACACACCAAGATCAAGATCGATCCGGTGGTGACCTTCCTGAACGTGGGCTACCGCTTCTGAGCGCGGCACACTGACGGCAGAAAGGGCACCCGGGGGTGCCCTTTCTTGTTGGCGCCGGCTGCGGTGGCCAGCTTACGCCACCGACTTGACCGGATAGCCGGCCTCTTCGATGGCATCGCGCAGGGCCTCTGGGTCGGCGCTGCTCTCGACGCGTACGGCCTGGGCGGGCACATCCGCGCTGACACGCGCGGCCGGGTCAACCGCCTGTACGGCACGCGTGATGGCGCCCACGCAGTGGTTGCACGACATGCCTTCGACCTGGAACTGGATCATGGTGGGACTCTCCTGAACGGGATGAGACGGGCGGCGGGTGCCGCGACAGATGCAGTTTGAACCTTCCCATGGTGGGAAGCGCAAGAGGAATTTGTTGGCGCCGATGTGACGGTAACACCCTGTGCATCCGGCCTTGACCTTCCAATGATGGTAAGGTCCATGATGCTGACATCGACACTGTGGATGACTCAGAACCCATGCCAAATTCCAGCGCTGTGCTCGCTTCACAACCTGTCCGGCCGGCTGACCGGCCGGCCGACGAAATGCCCGAATGGCGCCTGCCGGTCGACGGCATGACCTGCGCCTCATGCGTGCGCCGCGTGGAGAACGCGCTGGCCCGGGTGCCGGGCGTGCGCGACGTGGCCGTCAACCTGGCAACTGAAGCCGCAACGCTGCGCGCCGACTCGGGCGCGGTGCTGCCGCCCGCCGCCCGTGCCGTGGCCGATGCCGGCTACACGGTGCCGCAGGACACCATCGAGCTGAATATTGCCGACATGACCTGCGCCTCATGCGTGTCCCGGGTCGAAAAGGCGCTGCGCGCCGTGCCGGGCGTGATGGAGGCGCAGGTCAACCTGGCGACCGAGCGCGCCAGCGTCACGCTGCTGCGCGGCGCGGCGGATACTGCGGCGCTGGTGGCCGCGGTCGCGCGCGCCGGCTATGGTGCGACGCCGGTGGCCGATGCCGCATCGCAGGCGCCGCGGGCCGCGCAGGGCACTGCCTTCTGGGACGGCCCCTGGCCGGTGGCGATCTCGGCGGCGCTGTCGCTGCCGCTGGTGGCACCCATGGTGCTGGAATGGCTCGGCGTGCACTGGATGCTGCCGGCATGGGTGCAGTGGCTGCTGGCCACGCCGGTGCAGTTCGTGTTCGGCTGGCGCTTCTACAAGGCTGGCTGGAAGGCGGTGCGCGCCGGCGCCGGCAATATGGATTTGCTGGTGGCGCTGGGCACGACGGCGGCCTATGGGCTGTCGCTGTGGCTGATGTGGCGCACGCCGGCCGACGCCATGCCGCACCTGTACTTCGAAAGCGCGGCGGTGGTGATCACGCTGGTGCGCCTGGGCAAGTGGCTGGAGACCCGCGCCAAGCGCCAGACCGCCGATGCCATCCGCGCGCTCGCGGCGCTGCGTCCCGATACTGCCCGCGTGCGCCGCGGCGGCGTGGAGCAGAGCGTGCCGCTGGCGGCGGTGCGCGTGGGCGACGAGGTGGTGGTGCGCCCCGGCGAGCGCATCCCGGTGGACGCCGAGGTGATCGAAGGCAACAGCCACGCGGACGAATCGATGCTGACCGGTGAAAGCGTGCCGGTGCCGAAGAAGCCCGGCGACCGCATCACCGGCGGCGCCATCAATTTCGAAGGGCTGCTGGTTGCGCGCACCGAGGCGGTGGGCGCCGAGACCGTGCTGGCACGCATCATCCGCATGGTCGAGCACGCACAGGCGGCCAAGGCGCCGATCCAGCGCATGGTCGACCAGGTCAGCGCGGTGTTCGTGCCGGTGGTGCTGGGCATCGCGCTGCTGACGGTGCTGGGCTGGGGCCTCTTTGCCGGCGACTGGGAAACCGCATTGCTCAACGCGGTGGCGGTGCTGGTGATCGCCTGCCCGTGCGCGCTGGGCCTGGCCACGCCCACGGCAATCATGGCCGGCACCGGCGCCGGCGCGCGCGCCGGCATCCTGATCAAGGATGCCGAGGCACTGGAGGTGGCGCACCGCGTCAGCGTGGTGGCATTCGACAAGACCGGCACGCTCACGGTCGGCAAGCCGGAAGTGGTGGCGCTGCATGCGGCCGATCCCGCCGATGCCGACGGCAGCGCGCTGCTGGCGCGGCTGGCCGCGCTGCAGGCCGGCAGCGAGCATCCGCTGGCCCGCGCCGTGCTGGCCGCAGCGCAGGCGCGCGGCATTGCCGCGCCGCAGGCCACGGAAGTGCAGGCCCTGCCAGGCCGCGGCATTGCCGGCGTGGTGGACGGCCAGGCGCTGCAACTGGGCAGCGAGCGCCTGCGTGAAGCGCTGGGCGCAGCGGCAGGCACGCTGGCAACGCTGGCGGAGCAGTTGCGCGCGGACGGCCGTACCGTGTCGTGGCTGGTCGAAACCACGCTGCCGCGCGTGGCCGGGCTGGTCGCGTTCGGCGATGCCATCAAGCCGGGCGCGCCGGCGGCGATCGCCAGGCTGCGCGCGGCCGGTGTGCGCACCGTGATGCTGACCGGCGACAATGCCGGCGCGGCGGCGCGCGTGGCGCAGGCGCTGGGGCTGGACGACGTGCAGGCCGAGGTGCTGCCCGAGGACAAGGCTGCCCGGGTGCAGGCGCTGGGGCGCGATGGCGCGGTGGTGGCGATGGTGGGCGACGGCATCAACGATGCGCCGGCGCTGGCGGCGGCGGATGTGGGCATTGCCATGTCGACCGGCACCGACGTGGCCATGCACGCCGCCGGCATCACGCTGATGCGCGGCGACCCGGCGCTGGTGGCCGATGCGCTGGCGGTCTCGCACCGCACCGTGCGCAAGATCCGGCAGAACCTGTTCTGGGCTTTTTTCTACAACGTGGTAGGCATTCCGCTGGCAGCGGCCGGGTTGCTGAATCCGGTGGTGGCGGGTGCGGCGATGGCTTTCTCCAGTGTCAGCGTGGTCAGCAATGCGCTGCTGCTGCGCCGCTGGCGTCCGCAGGCCGGGGCTGCCACGGCACAGGGAGGCGAGCGATGAATATCGGCGAAGCGGCGCAGGCGTCGGGCGTGTCGGCCAAGATGATCCGGCACTATGAATCGATCGGTCTGGTGGCGGCACCGCCGCGCACCGAGGGCGGCTACCGTCGCTATGACGAACGCGCGGTGCACAACTTGCGCTTCGTGCGGCGCGCCCGTAATCTGGGATTCTCGCTCGACGAAATCCGCAACCTGCTGTCGCTTTGGCATGACCGCGGCCGCGCCAGTGCCGACGTCAAGGCGCTGACGCTGCGGCATGTGGCCGACCTTGAGCTGCGCATCGCTGAACTGGCCGCCATGCGCGACACGCTGCGCGAGCTGGCGCAGCACTGCAGCGGCGACGATCGGCCGGATTGCCCGATCCTCGCCGATATGGCGCAGCCGGAAGCGCAGGGCAGGCTTGCCTGCCACGGTTGAGCGGGACAGAGTGCAAGGCAGGCAGCAGGCAGCACCACAAAGAATAACGACAGCCGGCGCCAGCCTTTTGCTGGCGCTCCGTGCCGGGAGGAGACTTGCGCGAATGGAACAACCGATGACGGACGATCCTGCTATTGCCGGTGTTGCCGGCATGCCTGCCGATACCCCAGCCGGCACGCACGCGCCGGTACAGAGCCGCCAGCGCATGCGCGACGGCACCGAGCTGCTGCTGCGCACCTGGCAGCCCGATCCGGCGCGCTTTGCCGAGCCGCTCGGCTCGGTGCTGCTGGTGCATGGGCTTGCCGAGCATGCCGGACGCTACCAGCATGTGGCCGATGTGCTGTGCGGGCTGGGCCTGCGCGTGCGCGCGCACGACCTGCGCGGCCATGGCGCCAGCGGCGGCGCGCGCATGGTGGCGGACCATCAGGATGCCTACCTCGACGACCTCGCCGAGATCTACGATGCCGCGGTGCCGGGCTGGAACGAGTTGCCGATCCTGCTCGGCCACAGCATGGGCGGGATGATCGCGGCGCGCTTTGCCACCGCGCGCGTGCGCCCGGTGCGCGCGCTGGTGCTGTCCTCGCCTGCGCTGGCGCTGCGCCTGTCGGGCCCGATGCTGGCGCTGCACCGCGTGCTGCTGGCGCTGGCGCCGCGGCTGCGCGTGCCCAATCCGATCGATGCGCGGCTCTTGTCGCACGATCCCGCCGTGGTGGCCGCCTACCGCTCAGACCCGCTGGTGCAGACCACCATCACCGCCAGCGTACTGGAGAGCTTTATCCGCGGCATGGCGCAGGCGCAGGCCGATGCCGCGCTGCTGGAGGCCCCCATGCTGATGCTGGTCGGCGGCGCCGACCGCGTGGTGGACCCGGCCGGCAGCCGCAGCTTCTTCGACCACGCGCCGCCGGAGTTGCGCGAACAGGTCTGGTTCGAGCACGGCTACCACGAGATCTTCAATGAAGCGCAGCCGCTGCGCGGCGAAGTGTTCGCGGCGCTGACCGGCTGGCTGCAGCGTCACCTGCAGCAGCAGGGACACTAAGTCCGGAACACCGACTCGGCCACGCCGAACACTGCCGCGACGACCGGGTCGTCGCGGCGCGTGGCCAGGCATACCAGCGTCAGCTCGGTCTGCACCGAGACCCCTTCAACGATCACCAGCCCGTGCGCATGCGATTCGCGCAGCGCGATCGCGTCGCGCACCAGCGACAGCCCCACGCCGGAGCGCACCAGGTCCAGCATCGAAGCCTCCTGGTCGACATGCGCCACCTTGGGCACGCCGGCCGGGTCGACGCCGGCCTGCGCAAAGCGCGCGGACAAGAGCCGGTTGTGCGCCGATTCGGGCGGCGTCCAGATCCACGGCAGCGTTGCCAGCTGCGCCCATGAGCGCAGCGCGGTGCGCTCTTTCCAGCCCTTGGGTGCCACCACATAGTAGGAGAACGGCGTCAGCGTCAGCGCATGGAAGCCGGCGTCAGGCGGCTGGCCCAGGTAGAAGCCCACGTCGAGCGCGCCGCTGCGTACCTGTTGCAGCACCCAGCCCGACATGCCGTGGCGCAGTTCTGTGCCGATCTGCGGGTGGCGTTCCACCAGCGTGCGCAGCATCGGGCCCAGCCGCGTGAATTCCGGATCGAGGATGGTGCCGATCGCCAGCCGGCCGCGCACGGTGTGATGCATCGCGCTGACGGTGTGCTGCAGGTCGCCCACGCCGTCGAGGATGCGTTCGGCCAGCGGCAGCAGTGCGGCGCCGTCGGCGGTCAGCGTCAGGCCCGCGGCAGTGCGCTCGAACAGCCGGATGCGCCACGCCGATTGCAGCGCCTTCAACTGCAGGCTGACTGCAGGCTGGGTCAGGTGCAGCCGCTGCGCGGCGCGGGTCAGGTTGCCCTCGCGCGCGACGGCAACGAAGGCGCGCAGGTGGTGGAGGTCCAAGGCAGTGTCGGGGCGAAAGGTGGCGCAGGGGCGAGGCGTGGTGCGGCGCAATATTTTGCGCGGCTTATATTGCGATTGACGATAAATCATTGGACGGGGCCGCGCAACTGCACCAAGCTTGCGCTCAATACGGCCCGGCACGCCTTGTGCGGCGCGGCATCGATGCCAGTGCGAGACTGGCGGATGTTTGCGCCAGCGTCTTCACCAGACGCAAAGATCGGGCGAGCCGCATGCCGTCAGCGACCCAGCATTCAGGAGCGGAAGTGGAAGACATCCTTGCAGAAGCCAGCGCGGTGCAGACCATCATCGGCCATAGCATCGCAGGCCGGCAGACACGCGGCGCATCGCAGCGTCTGGCCGATATCTATAACCCCGCCACCGGCGAAGTCGCAGCACGCGTGGCGCTCGGCACCACCCAGGACGTGGCCGACGCCGTTGCCGCCGCCCATGCGGCATTCCCCGCCTGGGCCGACACCCCGCCGCTGCGCCGCGCGCGCATCCTGTTCAAGTTCAAGGAACTGCTCGACCAGCACCACGACGACCTGGCCGCGCTGATCACGCGCGAGCACGGCAAGGTGTTCTCGGACGCCAGGGGCGAAGTCACGCGCGGCATCGAGGTGGTGGAATTTGCCTGCGGCATCCCCAGCCTGCTCAAGACCGACTTCACCGACAACATCGGCGGCGGCATCGATAACTGGAACCTGCGCCAGCCGCTGGGCGTGGTGGCCGGCATCACGCCGTTCAACTTCCCGGTGATGGTGCCGATGTGGATGTTCCCGGTGGCGCTGGCGTGCGGCAATACCTTCGTGCTGAAGCCGTCGGAACGTGATCCGTCGCCGAGCCTGCTGATTGCCGACCTGCTGCGCCAGGCTGGTTTGCCCGATGGCGTGTTCAATGTCGTGCAGGGCGACAAGGAAGCGGTCGATGCACTGCTGGCGCATCCGGATGTGCAGGCGCTGTCGTTCGTCGGTTCGACGCCGATTGCCGAGTACATCTATACGGAGGGCACCAAGCACGGCAAGCGCGTGCAGGCATTGGGCGGCGCCAAGAACCACCTGGTGGTGATGCCCGATGCCGATCTCGACCAGGCGGTCGATGCGCTGATCGGTGCCGCGTATGGTTCTGCCGGCGAACGCTGCATGGCGATCTCGGTCGCCGTGGCCGTGGGCGATGTCGCTGACAAGCTCGTGCCGCGCCTCGCCGAACGTGCGAGCTCGCTGAAGATCCGCAACGGCATGGAGTCCGACGCCGAAATGGGTCCGCTGGTAACCGCTGCGCACAAGGCGAAGGTGGAGGGCTATATCGCCAAGGGCGTGGAAGAGGGCGCGACGCTGGTCACCGACGGCCGCGGCCACAAGGTTGATGGCCATGAGAACGGCTTCTATGTCGGCGGCACGCTGTTCGACAACGTCAAGCCCGATATGACGATCTACAAGGAAGAGATCTTCGGTCCGGTGTTGTCGGTGGTGCGTGTGCATGACTTTGCCGAAGCGGTGTCGCTGATCAATGCGCATGAATTCGGCAACGGCGTGTCGTGCTACACCAGCGACGGCGGCATCGCGCGTGCGTTCGCGCGGCAGATCCAGATCGGCATGGTCGGCATCAATGTGCCGATCCCGGTGCCGATGGCGTGGCATTCTTTCGGTGGCTGGAAGCGATCGCTGTTCGGCGACCATCACGCCTATGGCGAAGAGGGTGTGCGCTTCTACACGCGCTACAAGAGCGTGATGCAGCGTTGGCCGGATTCGATCGCCAAGGGCGCCGAGTTCACCATGCCGGTGGCGAAATAAGCGGCAACTATGATGACAAGAACAGCGATGGAGACATTCGACTACATCATCGTGGGGGCCGGTTCGGCAGGCTGTGTCCTGGCCAACCGCCTGACGCAGGATGCGGACGTCAGCGTGCTGCTGCTGGAGGCCGGCGGCAAGGACGACTACCACTGGATCCATATCCCGGTGGGCTACCTGTACTGCATCGGCAACCCGCGCACCGACTGGCTCTATCGCACCGAGGCCGAGGCCGGCCTGAACGGCCGCTCACTCGGCTATCCGCGCGGGCGCGTGCTGGGCGGTTGCTCGTCGATCAACGGCATGATCTATATGCGCGGCCAGCGCGAGGATTATGACGAGTGGGCGCGGCTCACCGGTGATGCTGGCTGGCGCTGGGACAATGTGCTGCCGTTGTTCAAGCGCAGCGAGGACCACCACCGCGGCCCGAGCGAATTCCATGGCGCCGGCGGCGAATGGCGCGTGGAAGGCCAGCGCCTGCGCTGGGACATCCTGGAGCGCTTTGCCGATGCCGCCGAAGAGGCGGGGATTCCGCGCACGGAGGACTTCAACCGCGGCGACAACTTCGGCGTCGGCTATTTCGAAGTGAACCAGCGCCGCGGCATCCGCTGGAACACGGCCAAGGCCTTCCTGCGGCGTGCGTCGGAGCGTCCCAACCTGACCATTGTCACCGGGGCGCAGGTGAGCGGGCTGACCTTCGACGGGCGCCGCTGCACCGGCGTGAACTATATCGGCGGCGGCCGGCCGCACACGGTGGCGGCCACGCAGGAAGTGATCCTCGCCGCGGGCGCGGTCAATACGCCGCAGCTGCTGGAGCTGTCGGGCATCGGCCAGGCCGAGCGCCTGCAAGCGCTGGGTATCCCGGTGCGCCATGCGCTCGCCGGCGTGGGCGAGAACCTGCAGGACCACCTGCAACTGCGCTCGGTGGTGAAGGTCAGCGGCGTGCGCACGCTCAACACGCGCGCCGCGAGCCTGTGGGGCAAGTTCTGCATCGGCGTGCAGTACGCCTTCAACCAGAGCGGGCCGATGAGCATGGCGCCGTCGCAGCTGGGTGCCTTTGCGCGCTCGGACCCGGCGCAGGCGCGGCCGAACGTGGAGTACCACGTGCAACCCTTGTCGCTGGACAAGTTCGGCGACCCGCTGCATGCGTTCAACGCCTTTACCGCGAGTGCCTGCAACCTGCGGCCGACCTCGCGCGGCAGCGTGCATGTCGGCAGCGCGGATTTCCGCCAGGCGCCGGTGATCGCGCCCAATTACCTGGCGACCGACGAGGATCGGAAAGTCGCGGCCGACTCCATCCGGCTCACGCGCCGCATCGTGGCGTCGCCGGCGCTGGCACCGTTCCAGCCCGAGGAATGGCTGCCGGGCCCGGCATTCCAGACCGACGAACAGCTGGCCGAAGCGGCCGGCAATATCGGCACCACCATCTTCCATCCGGTGGGCACCTGCAAGATGGGCCGCGCCGACGACCCGATGGCCGTGGTCGACCATCGCCTGCGCGTGCTGGGTATCGATGGCCTGCGCGTGGTCGATGCCTCGGTGATGCCGCTGATCACATCGGGCAACACCAATTCGCCGACCATCATGATCGCCGAGCGCGCCAGCGACCTGATCCGCGAAGACCGCCGGCAGGGCCTGGCGGCGGCGGAAGTATTGGTGCAACCGGCGCCGGCGGCAGCCGCTGCAGGCGCCTGACATGAGCGCGCCACGGGTCGCGGGCGGGGCCGTGACCGAGTGGCGCAGCCTGCTCATGTGCGCTTGCAAAAAAACTGACACTTGGTTCATGTTTCATAGTGCAAACCCCGATGTTTTGCGATGCAACAGGCGCACACAATAGACGCCTCACAGAGTGCGTCGGCAGCACATCGAAGCCATCGCCGCAACCTGCGCGGGAGCCGCCCCGCACCAATACAGAAAGCCGCAGGCAGGGCCGCAAGCACGGCCAGCCTGGCGGAACAAGCGGCAGCAAGGGCCTACAAGGCCGGTTCGGACCATTGTCAGTGCCGGGCATCACCCCGGCAGTTCAGCAAGAGGGCGGGCAGGAGACATGAACCAGCAGGAAACCATCCTGGAAACGCGGAACCTCACCAAGGAGTTCAAGGGGTTCACGGCGGTGAGCGACGTCAACCTGCAGGTGCGCCGCGGGTCGATCCATGCGTTGATCGGGCCCAACGGCGCGGGCAAGACGACTTGCTTCAACCTGCTCACCAAGTTCCTGGAGCCGACCACCGGCACCATCCTTTTCAACGGCATCGACATCACCCGTGAAAAGCCCGCGCAGATCGCGCGGCGCGGCGTGATCCGTTCGTTCCAGATCTCGGCGGTATTCCCGCACCTGACGGTGATGGAGAACGTGCGCATCGGGCTGCAGCGCCAGCTTGGCACGGCGTACCAGTTCTGGCGCAGCGAGCGCTCGCTGGACGTGCTTAATGACCGCGCCATGGAGCTGCTAGAGCAGGTCGGCCTGACCGAGTTCGCGCAGACGCTGACGGTGAACCTGCCGTACGGCCGCAAGCGCGCGCTGGAGATCGCCACCACGCTGGCGATGGAGCCCGAGCTGATGCTGCTCGACGAGCCCACGCAGGGCATGGGCCACGAAGACGTGGACCGCGTCACGCAGCTGATCAGGAAGGTCTCGGCGGGCCGCACCATCCTGATGGTGGAACACAACATGAGCGTGGTCTCGTCGATCGCTGACAAGATCACCGTGCTGCAGCGTGGCGCGATCCTGGCCGAAGGCCCGTATGCCGAAGTGTCCAGGGACCCGCGCGTGATGGAGGCCTACATGGGCACCGTCGACGCGGAACTGCAGGGCGCGCACTGAGAGGGCCGGGGAACGATATGACTTCATTGAACACACCCGCGCTCGAGATCAAGGACCTGCACGCCTGGTACGGCGAATCGCACATCCTTCACGGCGTGGATTTGACCGTGAACCGCGGCGAAGTGGTCACGCTGCTGGGCCGCAACGGCGCTGGCCGCACCACCACGCTGCGCGCGATCATGGGACTGACCGGCGCGCGCAAGGGCTCGATCAAGGTCAATGGCCACGAGACCATCAGCCTGCCCACGCACAAGATCGCGCACTACGGCATTGGCTATTGCCCCGAAGAGCGGGCGATCTTCTCCAGCCTCTCATGCGAAGAGAACCTGATGCTGCCGCCGGTGCTGAAGGGCGCCGACACCAGCAAGGGCATGAGCGAAACCGATATCTACGAGATGTTCCCGAACCTGAAGGAGCGCCGCCAGAGCCAGGGCACGCGTCTTTCCGGCGGCGAGCAGCAGATGCTGGCGGTCGGGCGCATCCTGCGCACCGGCGCCAACCTGCTGCTGCTCGATGAAATCTCGGAAGGGTTGGCACCGGTGATCGTGCAGGCGCTTGCGCGCATGATCCTGATGCTCAAGCAGAAGGGGTACACGGTGGTGATGGTGGAGCAGAACTTCCGCTTTGCCGCGCCGCTGGCTGACCGCTTCTACGTGATGGAGCACGGCAGCATCGTCGAGCGCTTCGCGGCCAATGAGCTGGAGGCCAAGATGCCGGTGCTGCACGAACTGCTCGGGGTCTGATCCGCACGGATCATGGGTTGATGTTTGGCAGGAACGGGTGGCGCGCACGCCGCCGCAAATCAGGAGACATAGACATGAAAAAGACTCGGCTCGCGGCCGCGATGGCGGCCATTGCCATGGGTGCGGTTTCCTTCAGCGCCGTTGCCCAGGTGTCCGGTGACACCGTGAAGATCGGCTACATCACCGACATGTCGGGCCTGTACGCCGACATCGACGGCCCCGGCGGCCTGGAAGCCATCAAGATGGCGGTCGAGGACCGCGGCGGCAAGGTGCTGGGCAAGCCCATCGAGATTGTCTCTGCCGACCACCAGAACAAGGCCGACATCGCCGCCTCGAAGGCGCGCGAATGGATGGACCAGCAGGGCCTGGACCTGCTGCTGGGCGGCACCAACTCGGGCACCGCGCTGGCGATGAACAAGGTGGCTTCGGAGAAGAAGCGCGTCTACATCAACATCGGCGCCGGCACCGCGCGCCTGACCAACGAAGAGTGCTCGCCGTACACGGTGCACTACGCCTATGACACGGTGGCGCTGGCCAAGGGCACCGGCAGCGCGGTGGTCAAGCAGGGCGGCAAGTCGTGGTTCTTCCTGACCGCCGACTACGCCTTCGGCCATTCGCTGGAAAGCGATACCGCGGCGGTGGTCAAGGCCAGCGGTGGCACGGTGGCGGGCCAGGTGCGCCATCCGCTGTCGGCATCGGACTTCTCGTCGTTCCTGCTGCAGGCGCAGTCGTCCAAGGCGCAGATCCTGGGCCTGGCCAACGCCGGCGGCGACACCATCAATGCGATCAAGGCGGCCAAGGAATTCGGCATCACCAAGTCGATGAAGATCGCCGGCCTGCTGATGTTCATCAACGATGTGCACAGCCTCGGGTTGAAGAACACCGAAGGCCTGCTGATGACCGACAGCTGGTACTGGGACATGAACGACGACACCCGCAAGTTCGCCAACCGCTTCTTCGGCAAGATGAAGAAGATGCCGAGCAGCCTGCAGGCCGCGGACTACTCGGCGGCCAGCACCTACCTGAAGGCGGTGGAAGCGGCCAAGACCGACGATCCGGACAAGGTCATGGCCGAGTTGAAGAAGATGAAGATCAACGACTTCTATACCAAGGGCTATATCCGCCAGGACGGCCGTGGCATCCACGACATGTACCTGATGCAGGTGAAGACCGCGGCAGAGTCGAAGAAGCCGTGGGACTACCTGAAGGTGGTCGCGACCATTCCGGGCGACCAGGCCTTCACCACGGTGGCCGAGTCGAAGTGCGCAATGCTGAAGAAGTAAGCTGATGTGAGATCTGCCGGCGGCGCGCCACCTGCGTGCCGCCGGCATCGGACGCGGTTCCTTGCTGCGGTGTTCGCCAACGGTGTTCGCCGCAGCGTTCGCATTACCTGGCACCAACCGCAGCAATTCCCGCCATACAACGGCGGTATCAACGGCACTCCGCGATGGACATCTTCGGAATCCCCTTGCCGGCCATGCTTTCCCAGCTATTGCTGGGGCTGGTCAACGGCGCCTTCTATGCGATGCTGAGCCTGGGCCTGGCGGTTATCTTCGGCCTGCTCAACGTCATCAATTTCGCGCACGGCGCGCTCTTCATGCTGGGCGCTGTGCTGGCCTGGATGGGCATGGAGTACGCCGGGCTGAACTACTGGATCATGCTGCTGCTGTCGCCGCTGGTCGTCGCCGCACTGGGCGTGGTGATCGAGAAGACCATGCTGCGCTGGATCTACAAGCTCGACCATATCTACGGCCTGCTGCTGACGCTGGGCATCACGCTGGTGATCGAGGGCATCTTCCGCTCGATCTACGGCGTCTCCGGGCTGCCGTACTCGACGCCGGATGCGCTGCAGGGCGCGACCGACCTGGGCTTCATGATCCTGCCGAACTACCGCGCGTGGGTCGTGGTGGCGTCGCTGGTGGTGTGCTTTGCCACCTGGTACGTGATCGAGAAGACCAAGCTGGGCGCCTACCTGCGCGCCGGCACCGAGAACCCCAAGATGGTCGAGGCCTTCGGCGTCAACGTGCCGCTGATGGTGACCCTGACCTACGGCTTCGGCGTGGCGCTGGCCGCGTTTGCCGGGGTGCTGGCCGCGCCGGTGATCCAGATCTCGCCGCTGATGGGCCAGAACCTGATCATCATCGTGTTCGCGGTGGTGGTGATCGGCGGCATGGGCTCGATCATGGGCTCGATCCTGACCGGCCTGGGGCTGGGCGTGGTCGAGGGGCTGACCAAGGTGTTTTATCCGGAAGCGTCGTCGACCGTGGTGTTCTTCATCATGGTGATCGTGCTGCTGCTGCGCCCGGCCGGGCTGTTCGGGAAGGAGAAGTGATGAGCGCACCCTCCACATCATCGACGCCATCCACGGTGGCGGCCAACGCGGGCAACGCAGGAAAGGGACAAGGCGTGCAGAAGAAACTGTTGTACGGATTGCTGCTGCTGGCACTGGTGGCCGCGCCGCTGGCAGGTGCGTATCCGGTGTTCGTGCTCAAGGTGCTGTGCTTCGCGTTGTTTGCGTGCGCCTTCAACCTGCTGATCGGTTATACCGGGCTGCTGTCGTTCGGCCATGCGGCCTTCTTCGGCGGCGCTGGCTACGCGGCCGGCCATGCCATGAAGGTCTGGGGCGTGACCCCGGAAATCGGCCTGATCCTGGGCACCGGTGCGGGCGCGCTGATCGGCTACGTGGTGGGCTCGCTGGCCATCCGCCGGCAGGGCATCTACTTCTCGATGATCACGCTGGCGCTGGCGCAGATGCTGTTCTTTATCTGCCTGCAGGCGCCGTTCACCGGTGGCGAGGACGGCCTGCAGGGCATCCCGCGCGGCAAGCTGTTCGGTGTGCTGCCGCTGTCGGACGACCTGACGCTGTACTACGTCGCGCTGGCGATCATCGTGGCCGCCTTTGCGCTGATCGTGCGCACGGTGCATTCGCCGTTCGGCCAGATTCTGAAGGCGATCAAGGAGAACGAGCCGCGCGCGATCTCGCTGGGCTATGACGTCGACCGCTTCAAGCTGACCGCCTTCGTGCTGTCGGCGGCGCTGTCGGGGCTGGCCGGCTCAATCAAGGCGCTGGTGCTGGGCTTCGAGACGCTGACCGACGTGCACTGGTCGATGTCCGGCTCGGTCATCCTGATGACACTGGTCGGCGGCCTGGGCACATTGTCGGGCCCGATTGTCGGTGCCTTCGTGGTGGTCGCGCTGGAGAACAAGCTGGGCGACATCGGCAACTTCCTGGCGTCGGTCACCGGCATCTCCTGGTTCGGCACGCTGGGCGAGTCGGTGACGATGGTGACCGGCGTGATCTTCGTGATCTGCGTGCTGACTTTCCGCCGTGGCATCATGGGCGAGCTGCTGGCGCGCTTCGGGGGCCACTCGGGCAAGCGGGAGTAACCCGGCAGGAGTGACCGCGGGTCGACATGCCCGATTCTGGGGCTAGGGTTTTTTCTAGCTTGTCCTCGATGCACCGCTTCGTTACATTCCATATACGGTTTTCGCAGGTTAAATGGAGGCGGAAGCGAGGAGACGACAGGCGCGCACCCGGTGTCGGGTAGCAGCGTTATAAATAAAGGGCGTTGCCGGGTGATCCTCGGCAACGCTTTTTTCATTTGGGCCTCCCAATCGCTCCTGTGGCGCTTTCGCCCCATCATGGGGCATCCAGGCTGCACCGGCATCACCTGGCTACCCTCCACATGCGACAATGCGGGCGCTCTCATTGCCCGCCATGCCTGCCGCACCTGATTCCCCCGACTCCCCAGCCGTTCCGGATCATCCCGACGCGCCCGCGCCGCAGGGTTTGGTACGCCTCGGACTGGGCGCCGACGCAGCCACGCTGGAAGCCTGGCTGGCTAAGGTGCAGCCACTGCCGGTGCCCGCCGCGCGCGCGCGGCGGCTGATGCTGGACGAGCTGCTGGCCCAGTCCGGTCGCGGCATCTGCCTGCTGGTGGATGATGCGCAGGCTCCGCACGATCTGCTGGCGTGCCTGCCGGTGGCGCTGCTCCCGAGCCTCGAGCTTGCCGGGCTGGCCGCTTGCGGCATGGAGTGGTGGGTACGGCCCGGGCTGGACGGCGGGGCCCGCCGCGCCTGCCTTGAGGCCTGTTGTGCCACGCTGGCCGACTGGGGCCGCGCGCACGGTATCCGTCACGCGCTGCTGGCGCCGGGGCTGGCGGCAGGGCAAGGCGGCGCGCCGCCGGGCTTCAGCCCGCATGGCAACGGCATGTGGCACCGCAGCCTGGTGCCTGCGGCCAAGGTGCTGGGCTGAACTGATACCGCCCGGCAGCGCGCCGGCCCGCCCGCACCGATCTCCTCCGATCCTATCCCTTTTCGCTTTCCTGCTTCCTGCAATGACGGAATTCGCATTCCTGGCGGTTGCCGCCTTTCTCGCCGGCCTGATTGACGCGGTCGCCGGCGGCGGCGGCCTGGTACAGATCCCGGCGATGTTCTCGGCCTATCCTAATGTCGCGCCGGCCACGCTGCTGGGCACCAACAAGATGGGCTCGATCGCGGGCACCGCCAACGCGGCGCTGCGCTACGGCCGCAGCGTGCGCATCTACTGGGGAGCGACCGCGCCCGCAGTGGTGGCGGCCCTTGTCTTCTCGATGGCCGGTGCCTGGGCGCTGACCAAGATTCCGGCCGAACCGCTGCGCAAGGCGTTGCCATTCGTGCTGGTGGTGTTGCTGGTCTACACCGTGGCCAAGAAGGACCTGGGTACGGAACACGCGCCGACGCTGTCGGGGTCGCGCGAGCGCGTCGCGGCGCTGCTGGCCGGTGCCGCCATCGGCTTCTATGACGGCGTGTTCGGCCCGGGTACCGGCAGCTTCCTGATGATCGCGTTCGTGCGGGTGTTCGGCTATGACTTCCTGCACGCGGCGGCCTCGACCAAGGTGGTCAACCTTGCCACCAACCTGGCGGCGCTGCTGTTGCTGGCCAGCAAGGGCCATATCTGGTGGCAACTGGGCCTGGTGATGGCAGTGGCCAACATCGCCGGCAGCCAGGTGGGCAGCAAGCTGGCCCTGCGCCACGGCAGCGCCTTCGTGCGCAAGGTGTTTATCGTGGTGGTGAGCGCGCTGATCCTGAAGACCGCCTGGGACGCGTTCCTGCGCTGACGGCGAAGCCGGGCGGCGCTCGCGATGCGGGTTAATCCTCCCTTTTCGCGCCAAGTCGCTGTGCTAGACTCGATCCGAATTCCCGACCGCACGGTCGGTGAATAGCCGGATCGCGCCGATCCGGGGGAGTGGTGCGGACGGGGAAACTGGGGAGCGGCCTTGCGTCGTTCCTGGCTGTAGCGCAGGTGCCGGCGATGTGCCTGTGTTGACCCGAGGGGTCGATCAAGGCCCACTGAACCGGATGGAATGCGCACCCGCTGGGCTGCGCCTCATCCAGTTCAGTGGACCAGGGCATCCGCCGGTGGACGCCGGACGGATGCCTTTCCGTTTCAGGAACCGAGGAGACAAGATGGATTTCAAGCGCGCCAGCCTGCTGGCAATCGCTGCGGCGAGCCTGGTTGCCGGTGCAGCCCAGGCACAGGTCAAGGTCGGGGTGACGGTGTCGGCCACGGGTCCGGCGGCATCGCTGGGTATTCCGGAGAAGAACACCTTCACGCTGATGCCCAAGGAAATCGCGGGCAAGAAGATCGAGTACATCGTGCTGGACGATGCCTCCGACACCACCACCGCGGTCAAGAACACCCGCAAGCTGATCAGCGAAGACAAGGTTGACGTGGTGGTGGGTTCCACCGTGACGCCGAACTCGCTGGCGATGGTGGACGTGGTGGCCGAGAACGATACGCCGATGATCACCATGGCCGCCTCGGCCCGCATCATCGAGCCGATGGATGCCAAGCGCGCCTGGGTCTTCAAGACGCCGCAGAATGACTCGCACATGGCGACCGCCATTGCCGAGCACATGACCAACAACAACGTGAAGACGGTGGCCTTCATCGGCTTCGCGGACGCCTATGGCGACAGCTGGGCGCAGGAGTTCGCCAAGGTGGCGGAGCTGCGCAAGATCAAGGTGGTCGCCAACGAGCGCTTTGCCCGTACCGATACCTCGGTCACCGGCCAGGTGCTGAAGATGATGAGCGCCAATGCCGACGCCGTGCTGATCGCAGGCTCGGGTACGCCCGCGGCGCTGCCGGCCAAGACGCTCAAGGAGCGTGGTTTCAAGGGCAAGATTTACCAGACCCACGGTGTGGCCAATGCCGACTTCCTGCGCGTGTGCGGCAAGGATTGCGAAGGCACGTTCCTGCCGGCCGGGCCGCTGCTGGTGGCTGAGCAATTGCCGGACAGCAATCCGGTGAAGAAGCCGGCCATGTCCTACAAGACTTCTTACGAGAAGGCCTTCGGTGGCCAGGTCTCGACCTTCGGCGGTCATGCCTGGGATGCGGGGCTGATCCTGCAGCATGCCATCCCTGAGGCGCTGAAGAAGGGCCAGCCGGGTACCAAGGAATTCCGCAAGGCATTGCGGGATGCGATGGAGCAGACCAAGAATCTGCCGGTTTCGCATGGGATCATGAACATGAGTGCTACCGACCACCTTGGCTTTGATCAGAGGGCACGGGTGATGGTGCAGATTGTTGATGGGAAGTGGAAGTTGTTGACTAAGTGAGGGTCGGGGGGCGGCGTGGCGCTATGCGGTTGGGTGTCGCCCTTGGCAAGTGCTGCTGTTTCGCCGGCTTAGCCGGCGAGTCACTTTCTGTCCGAGCGACAGAAAGTAACCAAAGAACGCGTCGCCTATGCGGCTGGCAATAAATTGCACGGTGTTGGTGGTTCGCACGGTGGTGCTTGCCGTTCTGGCGTGGTTGCCCGTTCGACCCTGCTACGCCATGTGAGTCAGGGATAGTGCCTTCGATAACCCACTATTGAACAATCCCCATGCAGGGCGTAGGCCGCCTGCTGCAAACGGCATCGCCTGGACGCCTACGGCTGCTGCGCCGGCTCAAAGTGCGCTGACGGTCATTGGGCGCTTGCGCGAAACGCTACGCCTGCCAAGAGCGACAACCAACCGCATGGCAACAATGCGAAACGCTCACGCCGCCATACACACCTCTCGTTAGGGCTTGCCTGTATTTCCACATTAGGCAATCCGTTTACTATTGCGTAAATCCCGAAGCACACAGCACCCTGTCGGCCCCCATATGATGCAGGCAGGTATTTCCAAGAGACGGGGAGACAATGGACTTATCAATCGCTGCCATCCTGGCCCAGGACGGCATCACCTCGGGCGCGATCTACGCGCTGCTGGCACTGGCCCTGGTGCTGGTGTTCTCGGTGACCCGGGTCATCTTCATCCCGCAAGGGGAGTTTGTTGCCTACGGCGCGCTGACGCTGGCGGCGATGCAGGCCGGTCACGCGCCGCAGACCAGCTGGCTGCTGCTGGCGATGGGGGCGCTGACCTTCATCTATGAAACCGTCACGGTGCTGCGCAGCGCCGAGTTGCGCCGCACGCTGGGCCAGCGGCTGGCGGTGCTGGCAGGCAAATACCTGGTGTTCCCGCTCGCGGTGCACTGGCTGGCGCAGCAGTATGGCGCGCAGCCGCTGCCGATGCTGGCGCAGATCGCGCTGACGCTGCTGATCATCATCCCGCTGGGGCCGATGCTGTACCGGCTGGCCTACCAGCCGCTGGCCGAGGCCAGCACGCTGGTGCTGCTGATCGTCTCGGTCGGCGTGCACTTTGCGCTGGTGGGGCTGGGCCTGGTGATGTTCGGGGCGGAGGGTTCGCGCACCAATGCGTTCTCGGATGCGCGCTTCGACGTGGGGGCGCTCAGCATCTCGGGCCAGAGCCTGTGGATCGTGGGCGTGTCGGCGCTGCTGATCGGCGCGCTGTACTTCTATTTCGAGCGCACGCTGCAGGGCAAGGCGCTGCGCGCGACCGCGGTAAACCGGCTGGGCGCGCGCCTGGTCGGTATCGGCACCACGCAGGCGGGGCGGCTGTCGTTCACGCTGGCCGCGGCGATGGGCGCGCTGTGCGGCATCCTGATCGCGCCGCTGACCACCGTGTACTACGAGTCGGGCTTCCTGGTGGGCCTGAAGGGCTTTGTCGGCGCCATTGTCGGCGGGCTGGTGAGCTACCCCGTGGCGGCGCTCGGTGCGCTGCTGGTGGGCCTGCTTGAATCCTATTCGTCCTTCTGGGCCAGCGCGTTCAAGGAGGTCATCGTCTTCACACTGATCATTCCGGTGCTGCTGTGGCGCTCGCTGACGAGCAAGCATGTCGAGGAGGAGGAATAAGCCATGACCATGCTGACCGACAAGCAGGCGCGGGTGGCCAGTGCCGAGGCAGGCAGCCGTGCGCGGCTGAACCGCAACCGGGTCCTGGTGCTGGCTTTCATTGTGGTGCTGGTGTTGCTGCCGGCGCTGCCGACACCGGAGTTCTGGATCACGCTGGGCAATTACATCGGCCTGTACAGCATCGTGGCGATCGGGCTGGTGCTGCTGACCGGGGTGGGCGGCATGACCTCGTTCGGGCAGGCCGCGTTCGTGGGGCTGGGCGCGTACAGCACTGCGTACCTGACCACGCAGTTCGGGCTGTCGCCCTGGTTCGGGCTGATGGTGGGGCTGGTGATCACGATGGCATCGGCCTATGTGATCGGGCTGATCACGATGCGCATGTCCGGCCACTACCTGCCGCTGGCGACCATTGCCTGGGGCCTGTCGCTGTTCTTCCTGTTTGGCAACCTGGAGTTCCTGGGCAAGTATGACGGCCTGAACGGGATCCCGGTGCTGTCGCTCTTCGGCATCGAGCTGCAGTCGGGCCGCTCGATGTTCTACCTGATCTGGGCGGTGGTGCTGCTGGCCGTGCTGGCGATGCAGAACCTGCTGAACTCGCGCCCGGGGCGCGCCATCCGCGCGCTCAAGGGCGGTGGCGTGATGGCCGAGGCCATGGGTGTGAACACCGCATGGATGAAAGTGGTGATCTTCGTGGTGGCGGCGGTTTTGGCGTGCGTGTCGGGCTTCCTGTACGCGCACCTGCAGCGCGCGGTGAACCCGACGCCGTTCGGCCTGAACTACGGCATCGAGTACCTGTTCATGGCCGTGGTCGGCGGCGTGGGCCATGTGTGGGGCGCGGTGCTGGGCGCGGGCATCCTGACCATCCTGAAGGATGTGCTGCAGGGCGTGCTGCCCAAGCTGCTCGGTGCCAACGGCAACTTCGAGATCATCGTCTTCGGCGTGCTGCTGGTATTGCTGCTGCAATACGCGCGCGATGGCATCTGGCCGTTCCTGCGGCGTCTGGTGCCTTCTGGTCCACCGGTGCTGGCGCCGGCGCAGGCTGAGGCCCTGGCCGTGCGCCAGAAGCCCGAGGCGGGCGACCTGATTCTGGATGTGCGCGCCGCGCGCAAGGAGTTCGGCGGGCTGGTGGCGGTGAACGATGTCAGCTTCCAGGTGCGCGCGGGCGAGATCATCGGGCTGATCGGTCCCAATGGCGCGGGCAAGTCCACCACCTTCAACCTGGTGACGGGCGTGCTGCCGGTCACGCGTGGGGAGGTGCGTTACCGCGGTGAAGTGATCTCGGGCCTGCCGTCGCGCGAGATCGTCAAGCGCGGCATCGGCCGCACCTTCCAGCATGTGCACCTGCTGCCGACCATGACGGTGCTGGAGAACGTGGCCATAGGCGCGCACCTGCGCGGTGATTTCCGCGCCCAGGGCGGCGTCTCGGCAGCGATCCTGCGCATGAACAAGGCCGAGGAAGAGAAGCTGCTGTTCGAGGCGAAGCGCCAGCTTGAACGCGTGGGCCTGGCCGATTGCATGTACATGGAAGCCGGCAGCCTCGCGCTGGGCCAGCAGCGGATTCTTGAAATCGCGCGTGCGCTTTGCTGCGACCCGGCGCTGCTGCTGCTCGACGAGCCGGCAGCGGGCCTGCGCTACAAGGAGAAGCAGGCGCTGGCCGAGCTGCTGCGCAAGCTCAAGGGCGAGGGCATGAGCGTGCTGCTGGTCGAGCACGACATGGATTTCGTGATGAACCTGACCGACCGGCTGGTGGTGATGGAATTCGGCACGCGCATTGCCGAGGGCGTGCCCGAGGAAGTGCAGAAGAACCCCGCAGTGCTGGAAGCCTACCTGGGTGGCGTGGAGTAAGGACCGGACATGAGCCTGATTCTCGAAGTGAAGGACCTCCACGTCCGCTACGGCAAGGTGGAAGCGGTGCACGGCGCCAACCTGAAGGTGGAGGCCGGCAAGATCGTCACGGTGATCGGCCCCAACGGTGCCGGCAAGTCGACCATGCTCAATGCGGTCATGGGTGCGCTGCCGGTGACGGGGTCGTCGAGCGGCTCGGTCAACTACCTCGGCCACGACATGGCCGGCATCCCGGTGGAAGGGCGCGTTGCGCGCGGCATGTGCCTGGTGCCGGAGAAGCGCGAGCTGTTTGCGTCGATGACGGTGGAAGACAACCTGCAGCTGGGTGCCTTTCGCCGCAAGCGCGCCGGCGAGAAGAACTACCTGGACCAGATGGACGTGGTCTACGACCTGTTCCCACGCCTGCGCGAGCGTGCCCGCCAGGACGCCGGCACGCTCTCCGGGGGCGAGCGCCAGATGCTGGCGGTGGGCCGCGCGCTGATGGCCAAGCCGCAGCTGCTGATGCTGGACGAGCCCAGCCTTGGCCTGGCGCCGCTGATCGTGAAGGAGATCTTCCACATCATCAGCAATCTGCGCCAGACCGGCGTGGCCACGCTGCTGATCGAGCAGAACGCACGCGCTGCGCTGCAGGTGGCGGACTACGGCTATGTGATCGAGACCGGGGATATGGCGATGGAAGGGCTGGCCGACGAACTGGCGGCGAATCCGAAGGTGATCGAAACCTATCTTGGATTGGCAAAAAAGGCGGCTTAACCCGCCCGGTTTTCGCCAGAGGAATGAGGGTCTGCGGATGCAGGCCCTTTTCTATTGGTGGTGTGAATAACTTTGGGGATAACCCAATTCAGAGGCGCTTCGGGCGGATGTCGCTATCGGTGCGCTGATGTAGGTACGCAAATATCTACTGGGGTAATTTTTAGCAATCAAATTTACCGGATAACATCCATACAGATAATAATTTTAGGAATTTTATCTGTGGGATGAATGTATCTTTGCATAATTTTTTCCATGTTAGTCATCCGGCGAATAAAGTGTTGGTGCCGCTGCCTGTATCCTTCGCTGCGGTTTCCAGCAGCCAATCCCGGAAGCAGTTCAGCGCCGGATGATCGCGCCGTTCCTTCGGCGCACACAGGAAATAGCCCCGTTGCAGCGTAATTGGCAGGTCAAACGGCGCCGTTACGCGTCCGGCGGCAATTTCGTCGCGCACCAGGCAACGCTGCAGCACGGCGACGCCGATGTCGGCGCGCACCGCCTGGATCAGGATCGAGACCTGGTCGAACGCTGTGGATAACCTTGGCGCAGCGTTGGGTACGCCGGCGGCCTGCAGCCAGTTTTGCCAGTTCGCCGGTGCGGTGGTGTGGTAGAGCAGGGGCTCGTCCAGCAGCTCCGCAGGAGACTGCCAGCGGCCGGCCTCGCGCCGTGCCCGGGCGCGGTCCGGATGGCAGACCGGCACCAATTCACGTCCCACCACATAGTCGGCCTGCAGGCCGGGCCATTTGCCGGCTTCACCCGCCAGGATGGCGGCGTCGGGGGAGGGGCCGGAGAGGTCCTCGTCGCGCTGGTACGGGACGAAGTCCAGCCGGATTTCCGGATGGCGGCGATGGAAGTCCGGCAGGCGCGGCACCAGCCAGACGCTGGCCAGCGTGGGCACGACGGACAGCGTCAGGTGGTGCCGGCGGTTGCCGGCGCGCAGGGTGGCGCTGGCATGCTCGATCGTGGCCAGCGGCTCGGCCACGGCCTCAAGCAATTTCCGGCCGGCATCTGTCAGCACCAGCCGGTGGGCATTGCGCTGTAGCAGCGGCTGCCCGAAATGCGCTTCCAGCCGCGCGATGGCGCGGCTGATGGCACCCTGGGTCACGCACAGTTCGTCCGCCGCACGCGTGAAGCTGCCCAGCCGCGCCGCGGTGGCAAAGGCGTGCAATTCAGACATCGATGGGGAATGCAGCCGCATGGCGGGGGAGGGGAGGAAGGGCGGGACGGCTGCCGGAGCGGCCGCTGCAGGATGATCTTTGGTAATGCAAACGTGCAATATAGTCGTTTGTGCCCGCCCGGTAAACGGCTGACACTCGTCCGGTTCATGCACAAAACCAACAGGAGAATCCCCGTGATCCGAGCCAGGATGTCCCGCCGCCAGCTGCTGCTGTCCGGTACCGCCGCCGCTGCCACGCTGGCCTTTGCCGGCAACGCGTTCGCGCAAGCCAATTACCCGACGCGCCCGATCCGTCTGATCGTGCCGTTCGCGGCGGGTGGCTCCACCGACCTGTCGGCGCGCCTGGTGGCAGAGTTTGCCGGCCGCGAGCTGGGCCAGTCGATCGTGGTCGAGAACAAGGGCGGCGCCGGCGGCTCGCTGGGCATGGAGCAGGTGGCCAACGCCGCGCCCGATGGCTACACCATCGGCATGGCCACGGTCAGCACGCATGGTTCCAACCCGGCGGTGTACCCGAAGCTGAAGTACGACCCGATCAAGGACTTTGCCCCGATCACCAACGTGGTGTCGATGCCGAGCGTATTCACGGTGCATCCGAGCGTGCCGGCGAAAACCATGCAGGAGTTTATTGCCTTAGCCAAGGCCAATCCGGGGAAGTATTCAGTTGCCTCGCCGGGCACAGGGACCCTCGGCCACGTAAATCTTGAGAACTTCCAGATGCTGGCGAAGATCCAGCTGCTGCATGTGCCGTACAAGGGCGCCGGCCTTGGACTCAATGACGCGGTGGCAGGGCAGGTCAATGCAATCTCGGACAACCTGGCCTCTGCGCTGCCTCACGTGAAATCGGGCCGCCTGCGCGCGCTGGCGGTGCTTGGCGCCACGCGCTCGCCGCAGTTGCCAAACGTACCCACCTATGCAGAACTGGGCTACAAGGAGATGGGCGACGGCGGTTGGTTCGGCATCGTCGCGCCTGCGAATACGCCGCCCGCCATCGTCGCCAGGCTGAACCAGGCGATCCACAAGGCCATGCAGAACCCCGAGTTCAAGCGCAAGGTGGAAGAATCCGGCGGCACGCTGGTGCCGACTACGCCGGAGCAGTTCAAGGCGCAGATCCAGCAGGCGATGGCGCGCTACGCCCGCGTGGCCAAGGCTGCCGATATCAAGCTGGACTGAGGCATGGCGGAGGCAATCAACCAAGCTGCGGTACTGCCGCCGGTCATCGTACGCCTGCCGGAAGGGGAGGCGCTGCCGCTGGTATGCGACTCGCCGCACAGCGGTACCGAGTACCCGGCTGACTTCGGTGCGGCGATCCCGGCCGCGCGCCTGCGTGGCGGCGAGGATACCCACGTCGATGCCTTGTGGGAGGCCGTGCCCGCAGCAGGTGGTACGCTGCTGGCGGCCACTTTCCCGCGGGTCTATATCGACCCGAACCGGATGCCCGACGACATCGACCCGGCCCAGCTCGACGGCACCTGGCCGACGGCATTGGCCCCGGGGCCGAAGACGCGGCTGGGCTTCGGCCTGATCTGGAGCCGGGTCGACGCCAGCACGCCGATCTATGACCGCCGCCTGTCCGTGACGGAAGTGCGGGCCCGTATAGACCGCTACTACCGGCCATACCATGCGGCGCTGGCCGAGGCCGTGGAGGGCGCCCACCAGCGCTTTGGCGCGCTCTGGCACCTGAACCTGCACTCCATGCCCAACAACGCCTACGAGCGGCTCAAGATCGCCAGCCCGCATCCGCTGGCGGACTTTGTGCTGGGCGACCGTGACGGCACCACCTGCGAGCCGGGACTGGTCGACCTGGTCGAACGGGAACTGCGCGGCATGGGTTACACGGTGGCTCGCAACGACCCGTACAAGGGCGTGCAGCTGATCGCGCAGATTGGCCGGCCGGCCGAGCGGCGCAATAGCCTGCAGATCGAAATCCGGCGGCCGCTGTATATGGACGAGGTGACGCGCGAGCGCAATGCCGGGTTCGCCACCTTGCAGCGCGATCTTGACAAGCTGACCCAGCAGGTTACGGGCTATATCCGCGCGCAGCTTTGAGGCGCTTGTTCCACGTGAAACATCAGGCCGGGCCATGTGCCCGGCCTTTTTGTTTCACGTGGAACATAACGTCGCTTTCGAGCGACTCGCCGGGTATCGCCAACGCCATGTTTCACGTGAAACATGGTTACCATCGGAAGGCGGCTAGTCGATTGCCGCTATAATTTCGCATTCCCGTATTTTCCCGCCAGCCTCCCGGAGGAGGTGTCCCATGCTTTACCCAAAAGAATTCGACGTCATCGTCGTCGGCGGTGGCCATGCCGGCACTGAAGCTGCACTCGCCGCGGCCCGTATGGGCTGCCAGACGCTGCTGCTGACTCACAACATCGAGACGCTGGGCCAGATGAGCTGCAACCCGTCCATCGGCGGCATCGGCAAGGGGCACCTGGTCAAGGAAGTGGACGCCATGGGCGGTGCCATGGCCGCCGCCACGGACGAGTCCGGCATTCAGTTCCGCATCCTGAACTCGAGCAAGGGCCCTGCGGTGCGCGCCACGCGCGCCCAGGCTGATCGCGTGCTGTACCGCAAGGCCATCCGTACAAGGCTGGAGAACCAGCCGAACCTGATGCTGTTCCAGCAGGCGGTGGACGACCTGATGGTGGAGGGCGATCGCGTAGTCGGCGCCATGACCCAGGTGGGCATCGCCTTCCGCGCCCGCGCGGTGGTGCTGACCGCCGGTACCTTCCTGGACGGCAAGATCCACGTCGGGCTAGACAACTACACCGGCGGCCGCGCCGGCGACCCGGCAGCAGTGTCACTGTCGGCACGCCTGAAGGACCTGAAGCTGCCGCAAGGCCGCCTGAAGACCGGCACGCCGCCGCGCATCGACGGCCGCACCATCGATTTCTCGGTGATGGAAGAGCAGCCCGGCGACCTGGATCCGGTGCCGGTGTTCTCCTTCCTGGGTCGTCCGGAGCAGCACCCGCAACAGCTGCCGTGCTGGATCACCCATACCAACAGCCGTACCCACGACATCATTCGTGGCGGGCTGGACCGCTCGCCGATGTACACCGGCGTGATCGAAGGGGTAGGGCCGCGCTACTGCCCCAGCATCGAGGACAAGATCCATCGCTTTGCCACCAAGGAAAGCCACCAGATCTTCCTGGAGCCCGAAGGCCTGACCACCAACGAGTTCTACCCCAATGGGATCTCGACCAGCTTGCCGTTCGACGTGCAGCTGGAACTCGTGCACTCGATCCGCGGGATGGAGAACGCGCATATCCTGCGCCCCGGCTATGCGATCGAGTATGACTACTTCGATCCGCGCGGGCTGAAGGCATCGCTGGAGAGCAAGGCCATCAGCGGCCTGTTCTTTGCGGGACAGATCAATGGCACCACCGGCTATGAAGAAGCCGCCGCGCAGGGCCTGCTGGCCGGCATCAATGCTGGCTGCTATGTGCGCGAACGCGATGCGTGGACGCCGCGCCGCGACCAGGCCTACCTGGGTGTGCTGGTCGACGACCTGATTACTCGCGGTGTGACCGAGCCGTACCGCATGTTCACCAGCCGCGCGGAATTCCGCCTGAGCCTGCGGGAAGACAACGCCGATATGCGGCTGACTGAGGTTGGCCGTGAACTGGGCGTGGTCGACGATGCGCGTTGGGATGCCTTCAACCGCAAGCGCGACGCTGTTTCACGTGAAACAGAGCGCCTGAAGAGCACATGGGTGAACCCCGCGATGCTTCCGGGCGAAGACGCCGTGCCGCTGCTGGGCAAGCCGATCGAGCGCGAGTACAGCCTGGCCGACCTGCTGCGCCGGCCAGAAGTCCGCTATGAGGCACTGATGGCGCTGCAGGGTGGCCGCCATGCCCCGGAAACGCCGTTGGACGCCGAGCCGATGCTGGCAGAGCAGATCCGCGAGCAGATCGAGATCGGCATCAAGTACCACGGCTATATCGCCCGCCAGGCGGCGGAGGTCGACAAGCTGGAAGCCAACGAGTCGACGCGCCTGCCGGAAGGGCTGGACTACACCGAAGTGCGTGGCCTGGGCTTCGAGGTCAGCCAGAAGCTGAACCAGCATCGTCCGGAAACGCTGGGCCAGGCCTCGCGCATTTCCGGCGTGACGCCGGCCGCGATCTCGCTGCTGCTGGTGCACCTGAAGAAGAAGGGGCTGGGGCGCACGCGCGCTGAGTCGGGCGCGCCTTCGGGCAACTCTGAAGAGGCTGCT
Organism: Cupriavidus sp. GA3-3; assembly: GCF_000389805.1. Lineage (NCBI taxonomy): Bacteria > Pseudomonadati > Pseudomonadota > Betaproteobacteria > Burkholderiales > Burkholderiaceae > Cupriavidus > Cupriavidus sp. GA3-3. The sequence goes on along the minus strand of NZ_KB944501.1, from coordinate 14,729 downwards.
TGAGTGCCCGGTCCGCGACACACCATGACCGACGACGCCACGCAGCGCCGTCGCCTTGAAGCCGGTCTGGCCCAGATCGGACTGGCGCTGGCGCCGGCCCAGATCGACACCTTGTTTGCCTACCTGGCGCTACTGCGCAAATGGAACGGCGTCTACAACCTGACCGCAATCCGCCACCCCGATGAGATGCTTACGCATCACATGCTGGACTCGCTCGCCGCCGTGCCGGCACTGGCCGAAGCCGCGCGTGCCGCAGAGGTAGGCACGCCGGCGCGGGGCAGGGTATTGGACGTGGGCTCGGGCGGCGGCATGCCCGGCCTGCCGCTGGCCATCGCCTGTCCCGACGTGTCGGTGCTGATGGTGGACATCGTGCAGAAGAAGACCGCCTTCCTGACCCAGTGCCGTGCGCAACTCGGGCTCTCCAATGCCGCGGCGCATTGGGGGCCGGTGGAGAAGCTCGACGATGCCAGCGGCTTTGCCGTGATCACCTCGCGCGCGTTTGCGGAATTGACTGATTTCGTGAACCTGGCGGGCCAGCTCCTTGCACCGCACGGCAAGCTGATCGCCATGAAGGGGGTTTATCCACAGGCCGAGCTGGACCGCATGGAAGCTGCCGGGCTGATGGCGCAATGGCAGGTCGATGCGGTTCCCCGCATCACCGTGCCCGGGCTGGATGCCGAGCGCCACTTGGTGGTGCTGTCGCGGCGCGCAAGCGCCCACGCATGACGTACGCCGCGGCGCTGCGTGCAGCGCCGCGAACTGCCAGCCCCGCGCTGGCCGGATGAATTGAAGCAGGAGCCTCAGTAGCTTATGGCCAAGGTATTCGTGATCGCAAACCAGAAGGGCGGGGTAGGCAAGACCACCACCACGGTGAACCTCGCCGCCGGCCTGGCCGCGCAGGACCAGCGCGTGCTGCTGGTCGACCTGGACCCGCAGGGCAATGCCTCGATGGGTTCGGGCATCGACAAGCAGGCGCTGGAGCACAGCGTGTACCAGGTGCTGGTCGGCCTGGCCAGCATCAAGCAGGCGCGCCAGCGTTCCGAGACCGGCAGGTACGATGTGCTGCCCGCCAACCGCGAACTGGCCGGTGCGGAAGTGGAACTGGTCGAGCTGGACCAGCGCGAGCGCCGCCTCAGGCAGGCCATCGCAGAGGTCAATGACGAATATGATTTCGTGCTGATCGACTGCCCGCCGTCGCTGTCGCTGCTGACGCTGAATGGCCTGTGCGCCGCGCATGGCGTGATCGTGCCGATGCAGTGCGAGTATTTCGCACTGGAAGGGCTGTCGGATCTGGTCAACACCATCAAGCAGGTGCACGCCAACCTGAATCGCGACCTGCAGGTGATCGGCCTGCTGCGTGTCATGTTCGATCCGCGCGTCACGCTGCAGCAGCAGGTGTCGGCGCAGCTGGAATCGCACTTCGGTGAAAAGGTCTTCAAGACCCTGATCCCGCGCAATGTGCGGCTGGCCGAGGCACCGTCCTATGGCATGCCGGGCGTGGCGTTCGATCCGTCATCGAAGGGCGCCAAGGCGTACCTGGATTTCGGCGCCGAGATGATCGCGCGCGTCAGGCAGCTGGGCTGAAGGAGAGGGCAAGCATGAGCACTGCAAAGAAAAAGGGCCTGGGCCGCGGCCTTGAAGCGTTGCTGGGCGGGCCGGCCGAAATCGTTGAATCGGTGAAGCAGGAGGGTGCGCCCACCGTGCTGCGCCTGAACCAATTGCAGCCGGGCAAGTACCAGCCGCGCACGCGCATGGATGAAGGCGCGCTGCAGGAACTGGCCGCCAGCATCCGCGCGCAGGGCCTGATGCAGCCGATCCTGGTGCGCCGCGTGGCCGAGCCGGACCGCTATGAAATCATCGCGGGCGAGCGGCGCTTCCGCGCGTCCAAGCTCGCCGGCCTGGACAAGGTGCCGGTGCTGGTGAAGGACGTGGCCGATGAAGCCGCGGCCGCGATGGCGCTGATCGAGAACATCCAGCGCGAAGACCTGAATCCGCTGGAAGAAGCGCAGGGCATCATGCGCCTGATCCGCGAATTCAGTTTCACGCATGAGCAGGCGGCCGAGTCGGTCGGCCGTTCGCGCAGCGCGGTGTCGAACCTGCTGCGCCTGCTGAACCTGGCCGCACCGGTGCAGACCATGCTGATGGCGGGCGACCTCGACATGGGCCACGCGCGCGCGCTGCTGGCGGTGGACGGCGCCAACCAGATCACGCTGGCCAACCAGATCGTGAACAAGCGGCTGTCTGTGCGCGAGACCGAGAAGCTGGTGGCATCCACGCTCAAGCCGTTCGACCTGAAGTCGCTCAAGCAGAAGGGCGCCAACAACGTGCGCGACGTGGCACGGCTGGAAGAAGAACTGTCCGATGCGCTGGGCCTGGCGGTGCAGATCAAGCTGGGCGCGCGCGGCAAGGGCCAGCTCACCATCCACTTCAGCGACAACGACGCGCTTGAAGGCGTGCTCGTGCGGCTGCGCGAATCGACTGAAAAGCAGAAGGTCGCCTGAGGCAGGGTGCCAAGGCGCGCGTAACTTTGCGTGCGCAATTCGGTGCGATTAACGGCCATTGCGGCGATGACTGTTGCGTGTACGCTGCAGTGTCCGTTCCTGGGACCGGTATACGTACGGCGTACCCGGTAATCCCTCATCATGCGCAGGGTTCGCTGCGCAATCCAATTACGTCAAACATTATTGCTGCGCAATTTTTGTGAAGCCATCATGGCATCGTGATGGCAACCGTTGTGCGCAACACACTGCAAGCTAAATGTAAGCAGATTGACGCGAATCAGTAGTTCCCCTTAAAATCGTGCGGTTTGAATTCTGGTCGGGCCGAAAAGTTCCGGCCTGGAATAAGGCGAGCAGTAGTGGTTCAAGACCGTCAGCAGCGAGGCGCCGGGTCCCGTCAGGAAGATGACTGGGACGACTGGAAAGAAGGCGCAGACCGTGAGGAAGAGGCTGTCGATCCGCTGTCGCACGCCGAGGCGGTGACGCTGTTTGGTGAGCGCGCGTTGCGCCCTTCGCGCATGACCCCGGGCAAGGTTGTCCTGGCGCAGGTGATGGTCACCCTGCTGTCGGCACTGTGCTGGGCGCTGTTCGCGAAAGAGGCCGGCCCGTATGGCTGGTCGGCGCTGTTCGGCGGCATGGTGTGCTTCGTGCCGAGCGGGTTCTTCGCGTTCCGCCTGTGGCTGGCGCGCGACCGGGCTTCGGTCGGCGGACTGGTCCTGGGCGAGGCGATCAAGGTCTTTGGCACGGCGGCTCTGCTGGTGCTGGTGGTGGTGCTGTACCGGGATCTGCGTTGGGTGCCGATGCTGGTCACGTTCCTGCTGGCGCTAAAGACATATTTGGTGGTGGCTCTGGTGATCCGCTAGGCCAGCCGCACGAAGGCGGTGCCTCATCCGGAAATGGGGCACCAAGACGGAATATCAAGATTTGCCGTGCCGGTTTCACAGTGGTGACACCGGACACGGCCAAGGTTGGACCCCGCTTGCATTGCGGTGACCGGCGAATCCGCCGAAGGCAATGCAAGTTGCGTACCGGGCGTTGGCCAGACAGTGGCGGCGCGCGGCCTGAAGATTTCGCAATATACCGTTCGTATCGACATGTCTGATGCTACCCAAGGCGCCGAACACGCGCTGACACCCTCCGGCTATATCGCCGAACACTTGCAGAACTTGAACTCGGTCGGCGGCAAGCAAGCGTCGGTGGTCGATTTCTCCGTGATCAACTACGACACGGTGTTCTGGTCCGTGCTGTGCGGCGCCATCGCCGTGCTGTTCCTGTACGCCGCCGCGCGCCGCGTCACCGCCGGCGTGCCGGGCCGCTTCCAGGCCTTCGTCGAGATGATCGTCGAGATGGTCGATGACCAGGCCAAGGGCATCATCCACGGCGACCGTTCGTGGATCGCGCCGCTGGCGCTGATGGTGTTCTGCTGGATCACCATGATGAACGCGATCGACCTGATCCCGGTGGACTGGGTCAACGGCCTGAATCAAGTCCTCGGCATCTTCCACCTGCACATCCCCCACCACCGTGCAGTGGCCACGGCCGACCTGAACGGCACGCTGGGCATGTCGTGCTCGGTGCTGGTGCTGATGATCTACTACAGCTTCAAGATCAAGGGCACGGGCGGCTTCATGCACGAACTGTTCTCGGCCCCGTTCGGCGCCAAGTGGTATCTGGCCCCGTTCAACCTGGTCCTGAACCTGATCGAATTCCTGGCCAAGGCCGTTTCGCTCGGCATGCGATTGTTCGGCAACATGTACGCCGGCGAACTCGTGTTCCTGCTGATCGCGCTGCTGGGTTCGATCTGGACGTTCGGCGCCGACCTGTCCGCGCTGGGCTTTGTCGGCCACGTGCTGGCCGGCGCGGTATGGGCGATCTTCCACATCCTGATCGTCCTGCTCCAGGCCTTCATCTTCATGATGCTGACGCTGGTGTACATCGGCCAGGCTCACGATCACCACTGATTTTCGGTTTTTTGGTTTTTTGGTTTTTTGGTTCTAAGTCTCTCTAAATTAAAGGAGTCGTCATGCAAGAATTTCTCGCCAACATCCAGGGTCTGACCGCCATCGGTATCGGCATCATCATCGGCCTGGGCGCTATCGGCGCCTGCCTGGGTATCGCCCTGATGGGTGGCAAGTACATCGAAGCCTGCGCACGTCAGCCCGAGCTGATGAACCCGCTGCAAACCAAGATGTTCCTGCTGGCTGGCCTGATCGACGCGGCATTCCTGATCGGCGTGGGCGTTGCAATGCTGTTCGCCTTCGCCAACCCGCTGCTGGCTGTCATCAAGTAATTCTTTTCGGTCTGCATGATGCTGACGGGCGGCGCGGGCCACCAGCCTGGCCGCCTTTTGTGCATTTATCTGTAGTTTGATTACCGAAAGGAACACACCATGAATCTGAACGCAACGTTTTTTGCGCAGATGGTCGTGTTCTTCATCCTGTGGTGGGTTGTTGCCAAATTCATTTGGCCGCCGCTGGTGAAGGCGCTCGACGAACGCGCAAAGAAGATCGCCGATGGCCTCGCCGCTGCCGAGAAGGGCAAGGCCGAGCTCGAACTCGCCAACAAGCGTGTGGACCAGGCTATGGCCGAAGCCCGCACCGAGGGTGCACAACGCGTCGCTGACGCCGAGAAGCGCGCCCAGCTGACGGCAGACGAGATCAAGCAAAACGCCCAGGCAGAAGCCGCACGCATCATTGCCCAGGCCAAGGCCGAAGCAGAACAGCAGGTTACCCGCGCACGCGAAGCACTGCGTGACCAGGTTGCCGTGCTGGCCGTCAAGGGTGCCGAGCAGATCCTCAAGCGTGAAGTGAACGCGCAGGTCCACACCGACCTGCTCAATCAACTCAAGGCTGAGCTCTAATCATGGCTGAAACCGCAACCATTGCCCGTCCCTACGCTGAGGCGCTGTTCCGCGTCGCCAGCGAATCGAGCGCAGGCAACCTGGGTGCATGGTCCGAGCTGGTGTCGGAGATGGGGCAGGTTGCTGCCAATCCCGACATGAAGGCGGTAGCCGGCGATCCGAACGTTCCCGGCGACAAGCTGGCCGAACTGTTCCTGTCGGTGCTGAAGTCCCCGCTGAATGACGAGGCTCGCCGCTTCGTCAAGCTGCTGGTGGATAACGGCCGCCTGACGGTGATGCCGGAAATCGCCGAGCAGTTCCATGTGCTCAAGAACGCCCGCGAAGGGTCGTCGGATGTCGAGATCACCAGCGCATTCCCGCTGGAAGGTTCGCAGTTGAACGACCTGGTCGCTGCACTCGAACGCAAGTTCGGCCGCAAGCTGTACGCGCAGGTGGCGGTGGACCCGTCCCTGATCGGCGGCGTGAGCGTCAAGGTCGGCGACGAAGTGCTCGACACCTCCGTGCGTTCGCGCCTGGCTGCCATGCAAGCCACGCTGACCGCCTGACCGCACCGGCCGACGGATTGAAGAATTAGGAGCATTGTGATGCAACTGAACCCCTCAGAAATCAGCGAGCTGATCAAGTCCCGCATCTCGGGCCTTGGCGCTGAAGCTGAAGTGCGCAATACCGGCACGGTGATCTCCGTGACCGATGGCATCTGCCGCGTGCATGGCCTGTCCGGCGTGATGCAGGGCGAGATGCTGGAATTCCCCGGCAACACCTTCGGCCTCGCGCTGAACCTCGAGCGCGACTCGGTCGGCGCCGTGGTGCTGGGTGAGTACGAACATATTTCCGAAGGCGACACGGTCAAGTGCACCGGCCGCATTCTGGAAGTGCCGGTGGGCAAGGAACTGCTGGGCCGCGTGGTGAACACGCTGGGCCAGCCGATCGACGGCAAGGGCCCGATCAACGCCAAGGAAACGGACGTGATCGAGAAGGTCGCCCCGGGCGTGATCGCGCGTCAGTCGGTGAGCCAGCCGGTGCAGACCGGCCTGAAGTCGATCGACGCGATGGTGCCGATCGGCCGTGGCCAGCGTGAGCTGATCATTGGCGACCGCCAGACCGGCAAGACCGCCGTCGCTGTCGACGCCATCATCAACCAGAAGGGCAAGGGCGTCTTCTGCGTCTACGTGGCAGTCGGCCAGAAGGCTTCGACGATCGCCAACGTGGTGCGCAAGCTGGAAGAGCACGGCGCGATGGAATACACCGTCGTCGTGGCCGCCGCCGCTTCGGACTCGGCCGCCATGCAGTACCTGGCACCGTACGCCGGCTGCACCATGGGCGAGTACTTCCGCGACCGCGGCGAAGACGCGCTGATCGTCTATGACGACCTGACCAAGCAAGCCTGGGCCTACCGCCAGGTGTCGCTGCTGCTGCGCCGCCCGCCGGGCCGCGAAGCCTACCCGGGCGACGTGTTCTACCTGCACTCGCGCCTGCTGGAGCGTGCTGCCCGCGTGAACGCCGACTACGTCGAGAAGTTCACCAACGGCGCCGTCAAGGGCAAGACCGGTTCGCTGACCGCGCTGCCGGTGATCGAAACGCAGGCCGGCGACGTGTCCGCGTTCGTTCCGACCAACGTGATCTCGATCACGGATGGCCAGATCTTCCTGGAAACCGACCTGTTCAACGCTGGTATCCGCCCCGCTATCAACGCCGGTATCTCGGTGTCGCGCGTCGGTGGTGCAGCCCAGACCAAGGTGGTGAAGAACCTGTCCGGCGGTATCCGTACCGACCTGGCCCAGTATCGTGAGCTGGCTGCGTTCGCGCAGTTCGCCTCGGACCTGGACGATGCCACCCGCAAGCAGCTCGAACGCGGCCGCCGCGTGACCGAACTGCTCAAGCAGCCGCAATACCAGCCGCTGCAAGTGTGGCAGCTGGCCGCGTCGCTGTTCGCCGCCAACAACGGCTTCCTCGACAACGTGGAAGTGAAGGACATTCTGCCGTTCGAGAAGGGCCTGCACGACCATCTGAAGACCAAGTACGCCGATCTCATCAACCGCATCGAAGAGACCAAGCAGCTCTCGAAGGAAGATGAAGCCGCCCTGCGTGCCGCTGTCGAGGATTTCAAGAAGTCCGCCGCGTTCTAACCGCGTGATTCCACGACACCGCCGCCGCGCCTGGCTCACGCCGGCGCGGCGCTGGTTCGGATGGAGAGGAAGATATGGCCGGAACGAAAGAGATTCGAACCAAGATCAAGAGCGTGCAGAACACGCGCAAGATCACCAAGGCGATGGAGATGGTCGCCGCGTCCAAGATGCGCAAGGCGCAGGAGCGGATGCGCAGTGCCCGTCCCTACGCCGAGAAGGTGCGCAACATTGCGGCGCACCTGGCTACGGCCAACCCCGAGTTCAAGCACCCGTTCATGCAGGAACGCGAAGTCAAGCGCGTCGGCATGATCGTGGTCACGACCGACAAGGGGCTGTGTGGCGGCCTGAACACGAACGTGTTGCGCGCCGTCACCAATGAACTGAAGACCCTGCAGGGCCGCGGCGTGGACGTGCAAGCCACCGCCATCGGCACCAAGGGCATGCAGTTCCTGGGCCGCGTCGGTGCCAAGGTGATCTCGCACGTGGTGCACCTCGGTGACACCCCGCATCTGGAAAAGCTGATCGGCGCGATCAAGGTCCAGCTCGATGCCTTCACCAATGGTGAGGTCGACGCGGTGTACCTGGCGTACACCAAGTTCATCAATACGATGAAGCAGGAACCGATGGTCGAGCAGCTGCTGCCGCTCGCCGCCGACAAGCTGGTTCAGACCGAAGAAGAGAAGCGCGCCTACTCGTGGGATTACATCTACGAGCCCGACGCCCAGACCGTAGTGGAAGAGCTGCTCGTCCGCTACGTCGAGGCGCTGGTGTACCAGGCCGTGGCCGAGAACATGGCGTCCGAGCAATCGGCGCGCATGGTGGCCATGAAGGCTGCGTCCGACAACGCCAAAAACGTGATCGGCGAACTGCAACTGGTCTACAACAAGACCCGTCAGGCCGCGATTACCAAGGAACTGTCGGAAATCGTCAGCGGCGCAGCTGCGGTCTAAGGCGTCACGAATTCAAGCTATCGGAGATACGAAATGAGTATCGGAAATATTGTGCAGTGTATTGGCGCCGTGGTGGACATCGAGTTCCCCCGTGACGCAATGCCGAAGGTGTACGACGCGCTCGTGCTGGAAGACTCCGGCGACGCCTCGTTCGCCGAAAAGGGCCTGACCTTCGAAGTCCAGCAACAGCTCGGTGACGGCGTGGTGCGTACCATTGCCCTGGGCTCGTCGGACGGTCTGCGCCGCGGTATGGAAGTGAAGAGCACCGGCGCCCCGATTTCGGTGCCGGTCGGTCACGGCACGCTGGGCCGCATCATGGACGTGCTGGGTCGCCCGATCGACGAAGCCGGCCCGATCGCCTCGGACGAGCTGCGCGCGATTCACCAGAAGGCCCCGAAGTTCGACGAACTGTCGCCGTCGGTTGACCTGCTGGAAACCGGCATCAAGGTGATCGACCTGGTCTGCCCGTTCGCAAAGGGCGGCAAGGTGGGCCTGTTCGGTGGCGCCGGCGTGGGCAAGACCGTCAACATGATGGAGCTCATCAACAACATCGCCAAGCAGCACAGCGGTCTGTCGGTGTTCGCCGGCGTGGGCGAGCGTACCCGTGAAGGGAACGACTTCTACCACGAAATGAAGGACTCGAACGTGCTCGACAAGGTGGCCATGGTGTTCGGCCAGATGAACGAGCCGCCGGGCAACCGTCTGCGCGTGGCGCTGACCGGCCTGACCATGGCCGAGCGCTTCCGTGACGAAGGCCGTGACATCCTGTTCTTCGTGGACAACATCTACCGCTACACGCTGGCCGGTACCGAAGTGTCCGCACTGCTGGGCCGTATGCCTTCCGCCGTGGGCTACCAGCCGACGCTGGCAGAAGAAATGGGCAAGCTGCAGGAACGTATTACGTCGACCAAGACTGGCTCGATCACGTCGATCCAGGCCGTGTACGTGCCTGCGGATGACTTGACCGACCCGTCGCCGGCAACCACCTTCCTGCACCTGGACTCGACCGTGGTGCTGTCGCGTGACATCGCTGCACTGGGTATCTACCCCGCAGTGGATCCGCTGGACTCGACCTCGCGCCAGCTGGACCCGCAGGTTGTCGGCACGGAACACTACGAAGTGGCCCGCCGCGTTCAGCAGACCCTGCAGCGCTACAAGGAACTGCGCGACATCATCGCGATTCTGGGCATGGACGAACTGTCGCCGGAAGACAAGCTGGCAGTGAACCGCGCTCGTAAGATCCAGCGTTTCCTGTCGCAGCCGTTCCACGTGGCGGAAGTGTTCACGGGTTCGCCGGGCAAGTACGTGCCGCTGAAGGAAACCATCCGCGGCTTCAAGATGCTGGTGGACGGCGAGTGCGATCACCTGCCCGAGCAGGCGTTCTACATGGTCGGCTCGATCGACGAAGCCTTCGAAAAGGCCAAGAAGCTCCAGTAAGCCTTGCTCATCACTCCCGCCTGGCGGTGGGAGTGATGGCCGGCCACCCCTGCGTGTCCGGCCGCCTGAGCAAAGCGATTGGAGAAAGGATCTGATATGGCAACCATTCTTGTAGACGTCGTCAGCGCGGAAGCGTCGATCTTCTCCGGCCAGGCGAAGTTCGTGGCGCTGCCGGGCGAGTCGGGTGAACTGGGCATTCTGCCGGGCCACACGCCGCTGATCACGCGCATCCAGCCGGGTGCGGTGCGGATCGAGAAGGAAGACGGCAGCGAAGAGTTCGTGTTCGTTGCCGGCGGCATTCTCGAAGTCCAGCCCAAGCACGTCACCGTGCTGGCCGACACCGCTATCCGCGGTGGCGACCTGGACGAAGCCAAGGCGCAGGAAGCCAAGCGTGCTGCCGAAGAGCTGATGCAGAACCAGAGCAGCGATCTGGATCTGGCACGCGCTCAGAGCGAGCTCGCCGTGGCGGCTGCCCAACTGGCTGCCATCGCCCGCCTGCGTCGTAAGAAGTAAGCAATTAGTGGCTTGTCGCGCTGTTGTTTTTCTGGCGCGACAATGAAAAAAGGCAGCCGCATGGCTGCCTTTTTCTTGGGCGTGGCGATATGCTTTTATCCCGCCTGGACAAAAAAAAGCGCGCGGGCCGGGGAGGCTCCGCGCGGACGGGAAAATCCCTTCGAGGGGTCAATTCGAAGGAACGGGTTCGGTCCAGGTCGACAATCAAGGCGCAACGGATATCCAATATCCGACCAGAGGCCGCAAAGGCCACGCGCTGCAACGGTCTGCCTGGTGCTCCGGTCCAGCGGCGATCTGCTGGATCGGAAAATCGGGTTACTGCTTCAAAAGGCTTTCTTCACCACGCCCCTTTAAGTCTGCACAGCCTTATTTACTGGGGCGCCACACGCCGGACACCGGGTGTGTCAATGTATTGTGGGGGAAACTCCCCGGCATGGCAGTAACAAAATGTATCGTTTTGCAAGAAGTTGAAAGCCAGAGGCGCCGGGATCTGGCGTGTTCGGCATATTTTCACGCGTTCACGTCACGTTAGCCGCAGAAACGTGTCGTTGTATTATCTTTGATGACGCGATTTCCATGTTCGCTCCCCCACCAATCCCTGCGTGACAATTCCGGTTACGATTCAGGACGTCTGTGGCCTTCGCGTTGCGTTTTTGCATGTCCGCGGGCCCGCCCTTGTCCACCCGGAGACGCGATGCGCCCTGAGATGCAGCAAGCCATACAAGCCATGCTGGCGATGAAGACCGTGGCCGTGGTCGGCCTGTCCGACCGCCCGGAGCGTCCCAGTCATGAGGTTGCGGAATTCCTGCAGGACCATGGCTTCCGGATCGTGCCGGTCAATCCGCGTCATGCCGGCGAACGCATTCTGGGCGAGACCTGCCACGCCACGCTGCGCGAAGCCGCCGACGCTGCCGCGGCAGCAGGCAGCCCCATCGCGTGGGTCGACATCTTCCGCCGTGCCGAGGAAACGCCGGGCGTGGTCGATGAGGCCATCGCCATTGGCGCACAGGGTGTCTGGCTGCAGCTGGGCATCGTCAACGACCACGCCGTGCGCCGCGCTGCCGATGCCGGCCTGCTGGCGGTGCAGGATTGCTGCAGCAAGGTCGAGCTGACGCGCCAGCTCGGGCTGGACTGATTCCCGCCCCGGCACCCTTTCTTTTTCCGCTTTCCCATCAGTCGCCAACCATGGCCATCGATCCGCAACTGCTTGCCTATTACCGCCGCCTGGCGGAGCGCTATGCCAATGCGCCCGCGCCTGCCGACATTCCCGCGCAGCGGGCCCGCTTTGCCGAGATCGCGGCGGCGTCGCTGTTGCCGGATCCGGCAGGCATCACGGTGCAGGACCTGGAGCTTGCGCTCTCCGGCCGCTCGCTGGGCGCCAGGCTGTTCCGCCCGGCCGGCGAGACCGCGCCGCGGCTGGTGGTCTACTTCCACGGTGGCGGCTGGGTGATCGGCTCGCCGCAGACGCACCATACGGTTGCAGCGTTGCTTGCGGCCGACACGGGCTGCGCGGTGGCCAGCGTCGACTACCGCCTCGCACCCGAGCACGCGTTCCCGGCTCCCTGCGACGATGCCTCCGAGGCAGTGCAGTGGTTCGCCGGTGAACGTCAGGCACTCGGGCTGGCGACCGATTTCCTGGCCGTGGCGGGCGACAGCGCCGGCGGCCACCTGGCGGCGCAGGCAGCGCAGCAGCTCAACGGCGGCGGCGCGGTGCAGGTCGATGCGCAACTGCTGATCTATCCGGTGACGGCACCGGTGCTCAGCACCGAAAGCTACCGCGCCTTTGCCGACGGTCCCGGCCTGACGCGTGACGAGATGGCCTGGTTCTGGACCCAGTTCATCGGCGCCGAGGCCCTGGCGGAGGGCACCGCCCACCCCGACCACCGCGTGCACCTGATGGCCGCGCCGCTGGTGCGCCCGCCCGCCACCGTGCTGATGGTGGCCGCGCACGACGTGCTGCGCGACGACGGCCTGGCCTATGCCGACTTCCTGGTGCGCCACGACGCCCTGGTGGTCACCATCGAGGCCAGTGGCATGACCCACGGCTTCGCACGGCTGCAGCCCGATGCCGAACGCGCGCGCGAATGGATGCGGCGTGCCGCAGCGGCCTTCACCGGGATGATCGACGACGTCTGAGCGGCATCCAGCCGCGGCCATCCCTTAGAATGGCGGTCTTACGAGGATGACCATGACCGCACTGCAGAACGATACCTTCCTGCGCGCGCTGCGCCGCCAGCCGACCGAATACACGCCGCTGTGGCTGATGCGCCAGGCGGGCCGCTACCTGCCCGAGTACAACGCCACGCGCGCCCGCGCCGGCAGCTTCCTCGGGCTGGCCAAGAACCCGGCCTACGCCACGGAAGTGACACTGCAGCCGCTGGACCGCTATCCGCTGGACGCGGCGATTCTCTTTTCCGACATCCTGACCGTGCCCGACGCGATGGGCCTGGGCCTGTCGTTCGCGCAGGGCGAGGGCCCGCGCTTTGCCCATCCGCTGCGCACCGAAGCCGACGTGCAGAAACTGGCCGTGCCGGACATGGCGTCGCTGCAGTATGTCTTTGACGCGGTAAGCGAAATCCGCCGCGCACTGGTCCAGGACGGCCGCCAGCGCGTGCCGCTGATCGGATTTTCCGGCAGCCCCTGGACGCTGGCCTGCTACATGGTCGAAGGCGGCGGCTCGGACGACTTCCGCACGGTCAAGGCGATGATGTACGGCCGCCCGGACCTGATGCACCGCATTCTCGAGATCAACGCCCAGGCGGTGACCGAATACCTGAATGCCCAGATCGAAGCCGGCGCGCAGGCCGTGATGATTTTCGACACCTGGGGCGGGGCGCTTGCCGACGGCATGTACCAGGCGTTCTCGCTGGCCTATATGCGCCGGGTGCTGGCCGGCCTGAAGCGCGAGCACGATGGCCAACAGGTGCCCGCGATCGTCTTTACCAAAGGCGGCGGCCTGTGGCTCGAGGCGCTGGCTGACACCGGCGCCGACGCGATCGGGTTGGACTGGACCGTCAACCTGGCCGAAGCGCGCCGCCGCACCGGCGGGCGCGTGGCGCTGCAGGGCAATATCGACCCGACCGTGCTGTTCGCCCCTGAGGCCGCGATCCGCGAGCAGGTGCGCGGCGTGCTGGACAGCTATGCCGCCGCCGGGGGCAGTGATGGCCACGTATTCAACCTTGGCCACGGCATCTCGCAGTTCACGCCGCCGGATAACGTCTCGGTGCTGGTGGATGAAGTGCATCGCCACAGCCGCAAGCTGCGCGCCGGGCAGAAGTGACGATGACAGTATGCGGCCGGCCTGGCTGCTGCTGCGGTGCCCTGCGCTGCAGCGCACCGGCGCCCCAGCGTACCCAGTGCTGCGGGAGCCGCGCCGCCGGACCCTGTCAAGTTAACTTTTTTGCCAGCATTCGCCAAAAAGGTGCTCGGACTTGACTGGCGGTACTTGACTTATGCACACCGATAGGTTTGCCGCAGTGCGGAACAGGGTTATTCCCTAACCTATCCGGGGGATGTTTGCAAGCCCTTGATTTTTAAGGATTTGGAAGAATTGCAAAGGAAGGCCCGATGCCGGTGGATCCCTTGTTTCGCGGGGCTTCCCGGCCAGCCAGTGCGACTTTTCAACAAAGTTATCCACAGGGGCGGTGGAATTAGTGGAAAACCAGTCATCTATCATCGACTTAGGGCCACATTTGAAGTTTTACTTTAAGTTGATGTTGCGCCGCACACTAGATTTCCACTCTTATTGCGCCAGGCGCCCGTTGCACAAAGGTTGCGCAACTGCGGTGCACCAGGAAGGGCCGCATGGCGCCAGCTAGCGGCGCGCTTCCGGTGGTCGAGGACAGCACGGCGATGGGCGCCGTGATGCCGACCGCCGCCGCGCAGTCAGTCATCCGGGTCGCGCTGGACACCCCCGCCGACGACTGCTTCGACTATCTCGCCACGCCCGAGGTCGCCCCGGGTGACCTGGTGGTGGTGCCGTTCGGTCGCCGCAGCATGGTCGGCGTGGCGGTGGCGTACGCCGACAGCTCCGATGTGCCCGCCGACCGGCTACGCCCGGTGGCGCAGCGCCTGGAATGGATGCCGCCGCTGCAGCCCGACTGGATCGGGCTGGCCGCCTTTGCCGCGCGCTACTACCAGCGCCGCCTGGGCGAAGTGATGCTGCCGGCCTTGCCGCCGGCCTTGCGCGAGGCCGAGGGCTGGCCGGGCCTGGCCCAGCGTGCCCGCACCGACGAATACCGCCTGCTGCCCGGGCATGCAGAGGCCCTGCTGGCCGCCGTGCCGCCACGCGCACGCAGCGTGCGCGCCCTGGCACAGGCGCTGGCCGAGCGCGCCGCCGCGGCCG